>JANLIC010000215.1 GCA_024654125.1 Sulfuricaulis sp.
AGCAGTTCACCCACCGGTTTGAGCGATTCGACGCGATCGCAAACCACCTTGGCAATGGTGACCAACGGCGCGCTGAGCAGCAGGCCCCATACACCCCACATCCAGCCGAAGAACAGCAAGGCGATGAATAGCACCGCGGCGTTCATGTGCGCGAAGTGGCTCTGCAGCCAGGTCATGAACACTAACCCGACCACGCCCGCCACCAGCAGTGACGCACCCGCGACGGCGAGCGCATCGAACGGCGACCCGAATTGCATAAATGCGGCCACGCCGCTGGCGAGCGCGATCAATGCCGGGCCCAGGTAAGGTATAAAGTGCAGCACGCCGGCGGCAAAGCCCCATACGCCGGCCTGCTCCATGCCCAGCGCTCGGAACGCGAGCCAGGTACAGATCCCAATCAAGGTGTTCGACACGAGCGTGACGAGCAGGTAGCGCTGAATTTGCACGTTGATCTCTTCGAGGATGCGCACGGTCTCTTTCTGGCGCGCTAGCGACGGCCCGACGAACTGCACCAGCTTGCGCCGGAAGTGCTGGCCCGAGGCGAGCAGGAAATAGGCGAGCAGCAACACGATCGGTGCTTGAGCGGCAACCGCGATCAGCAGCGCTGACTGCGCCAGCGCGTAATCGCGCAGCCACGCGGTAGGCTCGGGCTCGCGCGCCGCGACCTTGCGCGCTCCCGGCTTCAAGCCCGCGTCGGCGGCAGCCCCTTGAAGCTCGTTGGCGGCTGTTTGCATATTTTGCAGCGCCGTCGGGTTGCCGGCGCGAGCGGTGCTCAAGTTCTGCCGCAGCTCGATAGCGGCCTCGGGAAGCTTCTCGATCATCGTGGTGGCTTGGCCGCGCAACGCGAAGGCGATCCAGGAGAAGCTGCCCACGAGCACGAGGAGAACCAACGCCGCCGCCACGGGCCGCGGTACGTAAAGCGCCTTCAGCCAGTCCACCACCGGGCGCAGCATGTAGCTGGCGAGAATACCTATCAGCAAAGGCACAAAAAAGGCGCGTGCGAGATACAGCGCCGCTACGAGCACGATGACCGCAACGACCGCGAGCGCCGCGCCTGGGCGCGAGATGCGGTTCACGTACGCCGCGCCCGATGCAGGGTCGGCGCCCACGGCGGACGCCGCACCCACGACTTCGGAGTCAGCTTCGTTATGCGGCGAAATCACGGTTTATGCGACATTCTTGAGGAGGAAGGAAGGGTATAGTGAAAATTAATCGCTGTATGTGCGATAGCGCACAGCAACGCTTGGGGCACGTGGGGACAATGACCGTCGAGGTAGCTAGAACTGGGACCTGAAAGGTTGCTCGATTAAACTCATGGCGATCTTTTTGAAAGTAGGCAGGTGTCTAAAACGCCAAGATTCATGTGCTACAAAACGTGTCACGCGATTTTTTCGAAATCAAGTGATTAGAGCGGGCGCTAGGATTTATCGCACCGCACCAACTTTAGTCTGAGCGAGGTACATGTATGAATAATTCGTCAACACTTCCATGGAGTCTGATGTTCGGGTTGGCGTTTCTGTTGGGTGCCCTGGCCATGGATACCCATGCAGGAAATTACGGATATTTGCAAGATTATACTGGTGCCGTGGTTCAGAGCGGGACCGGCACATGTGTGCACACCAGTGCCTGGACGCCTGCGTCTGCTACGGCCGAATGCGACACCGATCTGATGCCTAAGATGGCGGCCGCGGTTCCTGCCGAACCGGCGCCGCCGGCGCGCGCCGAGCCCGTGGCCGTGGCCGCGGTGACGCCGATCCCGATGCCCGTGACCGAGAAGGTCGCGATGAACGCCGATGCGCTGTTTGACTTTGACAAGTCCGACATCAAGCCGCAAGGCAAGGAAGCGCTGGACGAGGTGGTCCGGAGACTGAATCTGGCAGGGGCTAAGCTCGGACTCATCGTCTCCACCGGCCATGCTGACAGTATCGGCAGCCCCGAGTACAACATGGATTTGTCGTTGCGCCGCGCCGAAGCGGTCAAGACCTACTTGATCAGCAAAGGCATTGACTCCAACTACATCAATATTGCAGGCGCGGGTGAGAGCCAACCGTTCGCCGATAACGCGACCGCGGAAGGCCGCGCCGAGAACCGCCGCGTTGAGATAGAGGTGTCGAGTACGCGCGTCACCCAATAGCCTCAAATAATTATCCTCCCTTTAAGCCCTGTTATTCAGGGCTTATTTTTTGCAATGAGCAAATTCGGGTAAATGCACTGATTCACCTACAGAAGCTGCCCGATCTCTTAAAAAAGTGATCATTGTGCTCTGTTAGTTTCACCGAACGGCAGGATACGACTTAAAGCATATGTTTATGTACGGGGCAGATCCGAGGAACGTCCCTGACGAAATGTTATTCCATGTTAATTCCCTGTTATCATCAGCGCGGAATTAAGGCTGTGTTGCTGTGAAGTGACTTAGGGAGGACCTTTCAACAAGAAGGGGAGCATGCAGCGCATTTCCGGTGCCATGTTTCCCTGCATTTTCTCAGACGCAGGAAATTTTCTGCGGAGAGGAATCGCATAAGAATGAGCCCACTGCCAGCCAAATTAAAATGGGGCCTTTGGCCTCATCTCTATTTGACCAATGAATTGGGGATTTAGGCCCTCGGTTATACAGAGACCTGGTTCGACAAGTTCGCCGCAGGCGGGCTTGCGCGTTGGAGTCCAGCAACGACGACCCCGAAGGGGTGAGGGCCGCAGGCCCAAGAAATCCCTCCCACATTTTAAATTTCTTCGATTCATTCACAGTTACGGCAACCCCTACTCATGATAAACTCCTCGCCTACGGATTGATTATGGCGGTGAGAGCCGGTCCCCTCGGCGACGGAAGCTTGTGAACCCGGTCAGGTCCGGAAGGAAGCAGCCGCAGCAGGTATTTCGGGTACTGGGGTGTGGTTGGCTCGAACCGCCAC
>JANLIC010000216.1 GCA_024654125.1 Sulfuricaulis sp.
GACGTCACCGACCACGCGCGCGGATTTCTTGTAGGGCTTGTTCCAGTCGTTGTTGAGCACGTGCATGGCGAACAGCACGCGCCGGTGCACCGGCTTCAGACCGTCGCGCACGTCCGGCAGCGCCCGGCCCACGATCACGCTCATGGCGTAATCGAGATAGGACCGTCGCATCTCGTCTTCGAGACTGACCGGTATGGTTTCTTTGGCGAATGGTTCCATGTCGGATTCGGTCACCCGATGGGATGTAACCTACTGAAAGTAATTGTTTTTTACCTATCCGGGTGACCGGAGAAAGCGCGGAATTTTACCATGTAACCCGCCTTCTCTGCACTTACATAAGCGGATTTTTCGAGAGGAGGAATAGTGATAAAAACCAGCTTAAAACAGGCTTGTTTAAAGCTCTTTTTTCATCAGCGCGGTCATCTTATCGCGGGTGGGTTTCTCAACCACGCCTTTTTCAGTCACGATGGCGTCGATCAGCTCCGCCGGCGTAATGTCGAAGGCCGGGTTCCAGGCCGGCACGCCTGCGGGCGCGGTGCGCATGCCGCCAAAGTTGAGCACCTCGGCCTCGGCCCGGGTTTCGATGGGGATGGTGCTGCCGTCAGGGGTGTTCATGTCCACGGTGCTGGTGGGTGCCACCACCATGAATTTCACTCCGTGGTGGCGTGCCGCCACCGCCGTCATGTAGGTACCGATCTTGTTGGCGGTGTCGCCGTTGGCGACGATGCGGTCCGCGCCCACGATCACCCACGCCACCTTGCCCTGCTTCATTAGCCAGGTCGCGGCGCTGTCGGCGATCAGGGTAGCCGGGATGCCCTCCTGAACCAGCTCCCACGCCGTCAGGCGCGCGCCCTGGAGCCAGGGGCGGGTTTCATCGGCAAATACGCTTTTGATCTTCCCGGCGGCGAAACCGGCGCGCACTACCCCCAGCGCCGTGCCGTAACCGCCCGTGGCCAGCGCCCCGGTGTTGCAATGCGTCAGCACGCCGCTGTCTTTCCCGATCAGCGCCGCGCCCAACTCGCCCATGCGCCGGTTGGCGGTAATGTCTTCGGCGTGGAGACGCTGTGCTTCCGAAAGCAACCGCGGCACTGGGTCGCCAACAATGCCACTATAAATTACCCCACGCATTTGCCCCACCGCCCAGCGCAGGTTCACCGCCGTCGGGCGCGCTTGGGCCAACAATTCAAGATCCGGCTGAATCGCCTTCTGCCAAGTACCGGGGTTGTCCTTATAACGGTCCCGCGCCGCCAACACCACAGCATAAGCCGCCGTGATGCCGATCGCCGGCGCCCCGCGCACCACCATGTC
>JANLIC010000228.1 GCA_024654125.1 Sulfuricaulis sp.
CCCTCGTCCAAGCCCAATCCGGCGGTGCAGCCACCTATCAGGATTTGGGCAAAGCCCTGATTGCCTTCGCAATGGAAAAGTACTACACCGAAACCACCGCCGACCCCAGCCAACAAGAACAGCTATTCACCGCCGTCACCGGCGGCCTGCAATTTGACACTACACGAATCGCGGCGGACATCACCACCGCCAAAGGTTACGCGCAATACTTCAGCGGCTATCTGGATAGCACCCTGTTCTTCACCGTTGAAGAATGCAACCTCATACGCAGCAAGATCGCCGACCTCAAAGATTGGAGCATCGCCGTGGGTTCATCCGGCATGACAGCAACGGACAGCAACAACCAGGGCGCTTTTATGTTGGGTAATTTTGGAAGCGACACCCTCACCGGCGGCGCGGCTACCGACTTGCTGGTGGGCGGGCGTGGCTCCGATACCTTAAATGGTGGCGATGGCAACGACACCCTGTTGGGCGGCGCAAATAACGACACCCTCACCGGCGGCATCGGCGACGACACCCTCACGGGAGGCGCAGGCAACGACACCTACCAATACACCACCGGCGACGGCAGCGACACCATCACAGACAAAGACGGCAGCATCGTCTTCGACAGCGCTACCCTGAGCGGCGGCACGCGCAACACAGGCGAAACCCTCTACCACAGCCAGGACGGCACCTACAGCTACGAATGGAGCGGCGGCGACCTCACCATCAATGGCACGATCACGGTCAACAACTTCAGCAACAACGACTTGGGCATCCACCTCGACGAAACCGAAGACCCCGCCGACCCGCCCAAGCCGCCCGTTTACGATCCCAACAATGCACGCCGGTTTGTTTCGAGCAGCCCGTTGGCGCTGGACATCAACAACAACGGACGCATCGACGACATCGGCTTGGCAAACTCCACCGTCTACTTCGACCTCACCGAGGACGGCGTCGCAGAAAAATCCGGCTGGCTCGCCCCCGAAGACGGCCTGCTCGCGCTCGACATAAACGGCAACGGCGTCGTGGACGACCGTGGCGAACTGTTCGGCACCGACCCCCAGCACACCGCCTTCGACCGCATGGCCGAACTGGTCGACTTCAACCAGGACGGCATCGTCGACGCCAGTGACTCCTTGTTCGGGCAACTGCGCGTCTGGCAAGACGCCAACAGCGACGGCATATCACAGGCGGGCGAGCTCAAGACCCTGGACGAACTGGGTATCACCTCCATCGACACAGCCCAGACCCGCGTAGTGCAACCCACCGGCAACGGCAACAGCATCATCGCCACCGGCAGTTATATCCGCAACGGCCAGCAACAATACGTCGTCGACATCGAATTCGCCTATGACCCTGCACTGACCGACGCCAACCCCAATCGCCCGCTTGACCAGCCGCCGACGTTGGACAGCGACGTCTACCAGCTCCC
>JANLIC010000232.1 GCA_024654125.1 Sulfuricaulis sp.
AAGTAATGACGTAAGTACCCAACTTCAGCAGATCGGCAAGCCGGTCCGCGACAAACATGCCGCTGAAGGTGAATACTGGCGCGGTGGCTGCCACTTTCAGCGTCAACAGAACTGCGCCGACCAGCGTCGCCTGCGTGAGCCAGTAGGAAACAACGCGCGCGCGATCCGACAGGAACAGGTCGATCACCAGGATTGCGCAGGCCATCGAGAAGACGAAAATCTCGGGCATGGCGGGCAGCATGTCGGGCGTGACGAATATCATCCGGCTCTCACAGTTTCGATGTCATGGCTTGTTGCAACAGGTGATCCACGGAGGCGTGCATCACGTCGAGAAAGGGATATGGCCACAGCCCCATCACCAGCACCGCCAGGGCCAGCAGCGAGAGAAATACGATCTCGCGCGGGGTGACATCCGTGAGTGCAGCGACCTTGTCATTGGCCACCGCTCCGAAAATGACACGCTTGTACATCCACAGCGTGTAGGCCGCGCCGAACACCAGCGTGGTGGCCGCGGCCAAGGCATACCAGACATTGGCCTGGAACGCGCCCAGGATCACCAGCAGCTCGCCGACGAATCCGGATGTGCCGGGCAGACCGGCGTTGGCCATGGCAAACAGCATCATGAACGCGGCAAACACCGGCATGCGATTGGCGACACCGCCGTAGTCCTTGATCATGCGCGAATGGAGCCGGTCGTACAGCACGCCCACGCACAGGAACAGCGCGCCGGAGACAAAACCGTGCGAGATCATCTGCACGATGCCGCCCTCGATGCCCTGGGTGTTGAAAATGAAAAAACCGAGCGTCACGAATCCCATGTGCGCGATCGAGGAATAGGCGATCAGCTTTTTCATGTCCTCCTGCACCAGCGCCACCAGACCGATATACACGATCGCGATGAGCGAGAGCGCGATCATGAGCCAGGCCAGTTCGTGCGAGGCGTCCGGCAGAATCGGGAGCGAGAAGCGCAGGAAACCGTAGGCGCCCATCTTCAGCATGATCGCCGCCAGGATGACGGACCCCCCCGTGGGGGCCTCAACATGCGCATCCGGCAGCCAGGTGTGTACCGGCCACATCGGCACCTTCACGGCAAAAGCCGCGAGGAAGGCGAAAAAAATGAGGGTCTGGGCGGTGAGACCGAGCTTCATGCCGTGCCAGGCGAGGATATCGAAGCTGCCGGACAGGTGGTAAAGGTATATGAAGGCCACCAGCATCAGCACCGAACCCAGGAAAGTATAAAGGAAGAACTTGATGGTGGCGTACACGCGGTTTGGCCCACCCCACAGGCCGATGATGAGGAACATCGGCACCAGCATGGCCTCCCAGAAGACGTAAAACAGAATTCCGTCGAGCGCGCTGAACACGCCGATCATGAGTCCTTCCATCATCAGGAAGGCGGCGTGGTACTGCGCCACTTTCTTTTCAATCACCTTCCAGGCGGAAATGACGACCAGCAAGGTGCTGAAACTGGTGAGCAGAATCAGTAGCAGCGAAATGCCGTCGATGCCCAGGCGATAGCGAATGTTGAAGGCCTCGATCCAGGCATGGTCCTCGACAAACTGCATCGCGTGCGTACCGCTATTGAAATTGGCATACAGCGGCAACGTGACGATGAAGGTCAGGACGGCGATCACGAGGCTCAGCTGGCGGGCGTAATCGGCATGGCGATCGCTGCCGGTAGCGAGCACCGCCATGCCGCCGAAGATCGGAAGCCATGTCACCAGACTCAGGATATGTTCGGCCAGCATTATTTATTTGTGCAGGAAAAAGGTGATCAGCAGGAACAGCCCCAGTATCATCGCGAACGCGTAGTGATACACGTAGCCGGACTGGATGTGGCGGACAATGCCGGACACCCACCCGATCACGCGCGCCGTCCCATTGACCGCGAGTCCGTCGATAAGCTTCACATCGCCGATTTTCCACAACAGGCGCCCAAGGACGCGCGCACCGCCCGCGAACACGAACTCGTTGAATTCATCGACGAAGTATTTACGCAACAGCAGGGTATAGAGCGCGCCAGCCTTTTCGCGCACGCGGCCCGGGAGCTGCGGCAGGCGGACGTACATGAGCCAGGCCGTGAGAATTCCCGCCACCGCGAGCAGGAACGGCGCCGACTGCAGACCGTGGGCGACGAAGGGGCCGAGGCCATCGAACAGACTGGTGACCTGTTTCACGACATCGTGCGCCGGCAATACCTTGATGGAGTCTGCAAAGAAGCGACCGAACACCAGCGGGTCGATGAACGTGAATCCGGCCACCAGCGAGGGAATCGCGAGCAGGACGAGCGGAATGGTCACCACCCAGGGCGATTCCTCCACGTGCTTGAGCGTGTGCTCGTCCATGCGCGGCTTGCCGTAGAATGTCAGGAACAGCATGCGGAAAGTGTAAAAGGCGGTGACAAACACCCCCGACAGCACCGCGACATAGGCAAATCCGCTGCCCGGCAATCGCGAGTGGTGCGCCGCCTCGATGATCATGTCCTTGGAGAAGAAACCGGCAAAAGGAAAGATTCCGGCAAGCGCCAGCGCGCCGATCCATGTGGTGATGAAAGTGATGGGCATGCGGCGCATGAGACCGCCCATCTTGCGCAGGTCCTGCTCGTGGTGCAGAGCTATTATGACCGAGCCCGCGGCCAGGAACAGCAGCGCCTTGAAAAAGGCGTGCGTCATGAGGTGAAAAATGCCGACGCTGTAAGCCGACGCGCCCATCGCCACCATCATGTAGCCGAGCTGGGACAGCGTGGAATACGCCACCACACGCTTAATGTCGTTTTGCACGACGCCGACAAAGGCCATGAACAGCGCCGTGATGGCGCCGATCACGAGCACTACCGACAACGCCGTTTCCGATAGTTCATAGAGCGGTGACATGCGCGCCACCATGAAGACGCCGGCCGTCACCATGGTGGCGGCGTGGATCAGGGCCGAGATGGGTGTCGGGCCCTCCATGGAGTCCGGGAGCCACACGTGCAGCGGGACCTGCGCCGACTTGCCCATCGCGCCGACAAAAAGCAGGATGCAGATGAGCGTCATCATGTTCCAATCAACGCCCGGCAGTACCGGGATCGTCTTCGCTGCCATCTGCGGGGCAATGGCAAACACGGCGGCATAATCCAGCGTGCCGAATGTCATGTAGATCGCGGCAATGCCGAGCAGAAAACCAAGATCGCCCACGCGGTTCACGAGGAAGGCTTTGAGCTGGGCGTGAGTCGCCGAATCGCGCGTGAACCAGAAGCCGATCAACAGGTAGGACATCAGGCCGACCGCCTCCCAGCCGAAGAAGAGCAGGAGGAAATTGTTCGACATCACCAGCATCAGCATCGAGAAGGTGAAGAGCGCAATGTAACTGAAAAAGCGCTGATAGCCTGGATCGTCGTGCAGGTAACCGATGGTGTAGATATGCACGCACAACGATACAAACGTGACGACCACCATCATGAGGGCCGTCAGGGGATCAATCAGGAACCCAACCTCCAACGGTATGCCGCCGCTCCGTCCCCACTCGTACACGATGCCGTTGAAGCTGTTGCCCGCGATCACGTCCGGCAACACCACGAACGCTGACAGCACGAACGCCACCGCCACGCCGAGAATCGTTACTGTATGCGCGGCAACGCGTCCGATTTTCCATCCGAACAGTCCGGCCAGCAGTGCGCCCGCCAAACAGGACAGCGGAATCGCCAGGTAGACCAGCTCGAAAGGAAAGGAATCCGGCATCGGTTATCCCTTCAAGCTGCTCAGCTCTTCGACGTTGATGGTATGTCGATTGCGGAACACCACCACCAGGATGGCCAAGCCGATGGCCGACTCCGCCGCCGCCACCGTGAGAATGAAAAACACGAAGACCTGTCCGGCAATATCGCCGAGGTAATGCGAAAACGCGATGAAATTCAGGTTGACGGCGAGCAGCATGAGCTCAATCGCCATCAGCAGGATGACCAGGTTCTTTCGGTTGAGAAATATACCGACGACGCTCAGGGAGAACAGGATGGCCCCGAGAATCAGAAAATGTGAGAGCGGAATCATTTTTCTCTCCTGTTCATATTATTATTTGTAACCGCAGATAAACGCAGATCAAAAACAAATCATGATTGTTTCTTGTCATTTTATCTTTATCTGCGTTAATCCGCGTTCATCGGCGGTTTCAAGAATATTAAATCTTTTTCTCAGCGCGCATCTTGACGATACGAACGCGCTCGCGCGGGTTGATATTGATCTGCCGTGACGGATCCTGGTATTTACTGTCCTGGCGGCGACGCAGGGTCAGCGCGATGGCCGCGACGATCGCGACCAGCAAGATGCCCGCCGCGATCTCGAACGGATAGGCGTAGTCCGTATAGAGCAGGCGCCCCAGTTCACGGGTGTTGCTGTGATCCATGGGCAGTGAGCCCGGGTCGGGCATTTGTTTCAGTCCGAATTGATCGGTGCTCAGGATAATGGTCATCTCAAGCACCAGCAGCACCGCCACCAGACCACCGATGGGCAGGTACTCGCCGAAGCCCTCGCGCAGACGCACGAGATTGATATCGAGCATCATGACCACGAACAGGAACAGCACCATGACCGCGCCGACGTACACCAGCACCAGCACGATCGCGAGGAATTCCGCCTGTAACAACAGCCACAATCCGGCGGCACTCACGAACGCCAGCACCAGAAACAGCGCCGCCTTCACCGGGTTGCGCACGGTGATGACCATGGCGGCGGCGAACACCAGCACCGCGCCGAAGAAGTAAAA
>JANLIC010000245.1 GCA_024654125.1 Sulfuricaulis sp.
CTCGATGCGGCCGGGACCATTATTACGGCGAACACCGCCTGGCGCGTTTTTGCCGCCAGCCAGCGTGGTATCGGAGCCGATGTCTCCGAAGGCGGCAACTATCTCGCGGTGTGCGGCCAGATCGTCGGCAACGAGCGCGTGGACGCTAGCGCGATGGCCACGGGAATACGCCAGGTGATTGCCGGCGAACGCGAACTTTTTCGCTATGAGTATTTTTGCGGTGCGTCGCCCGAACTGCGCTGGTTCATGGCTAGCGTCACGCGTTTACACGGAGACGGCGCGGCCCGCGCGATCGTCTCCTATGAGGACATCACCGAGCTCAAGCACGCGGAGCAATTGCAGAGACTTGAGTGCACCGTGGCGCGCTGTCTTGCCGATGCCGACAACGCTTCCGTGGCGTTGCAAGCCGTGATCCGCGCGGTATGCGAAACGCAGCATTGGGATTGCGGCCGATACTTTCGCCTCGACCCCGTGGCCGGCGTACTTTCTCTTGCCGAGTCCTGGGGCATGCCAGTGGCTGCCGTCGAGCAATTCTTGGAAAAATCGCGCGGTACCATGTTCCGCCCGGGCGCCGGATTGGCGGGCCGGGTGTGTCAGTCGGGCCAACCGCTATGGATACTTAATGGGTCGAAAGACGCGCGCGCGTCGCAGACGGCGCTGGCGCACGAAACAGGTATGGATGGCGCATTTGTTTTTCCGGTTATCGCAGAAGCCAAGGCGATCGGCGTGCTCGCTTTCGCGAGCCGTACCGTGCACGAGCCGGATGACCGGCTGCTGCAGGCGGTGCGGAGCATCGGCCACCAGCTCGGCCAATTTCTGCAGCGGCGGCAGGCCGAAGACACGCTGCGCCGGAGCGAGACGCGCTTTCGTAGACTGACCGAGCTTTCGTCCGATTGGGTTTGGGAACAGGATCGCGACTTTCGGTTTACCAAAATTACCGGCGCCGGCATGACCGGCACCGGCGACATCCTTGGCAAGACTCTGTGGGAGTTGCCGACCATCGTTCTCAGCGATGACGAATGGGTCAAGCACAAATCGGAACTCGCCGCGCAATGGTCTTTCTGCGATTTTGAATATGCCGCCGT
>JANLIC010000285.1 GCA_024654125.1 Sulfuricaulis sp.
TATTTGCAGCGTTTAAGGAGCAGTACGATAAATTGGACGCTGATCTGCGGCCGAAATTAAAGACGGCCAATGCTGAGTTGAACAGAGAACGCAAGGCGCGGGAAGAAGCAGAACGTGTATCAGAATTACGAAAACAAGAGTGGGGGCGACGTAGTTCAACCTGCGCTAAGTTACAAACACGCGCCGAAGCCGCCGAGGCCAAACTCGCGCAGGTGGAACTCGAACTTGCCCGAATCACAGGAGACACACCATATGGAAATTAGAATCCATTACATGCCCGCCGAACCGCCGGGCACCCCGAGGAAGAACTTCGAGTACCGCCTGACGGATGTCCAGGTCACGAACCGGCACCTGCCGTTGCCGTGGTGGATCGCCCCTCGCGTCCTGGGGGCGCCCGCCGGCCGACCGGTAAACCTCGCGAACATACGCGAGCCCATCCGCCCGGATGAGGAAGAAACGATTCTTAGGTTCGGTTCAGCGATGAATTGAACTTTCGTGCAGATTCGCTGTCGTAGGTGTACTATGGCGAATCATGACTAGCCTAAGCCAGTGGTTACGACTAGAGGAGAAAGACCGCAGTGAACCTGTCAGCTTTTATCTACCCGGTGAGACCCACTGGCCTAGACGCAAGCCGGATGCCGTAGTGGTGTTTGAGGAGTGGGAGATCCAAGAGGTCATTGATCTGAGGGTTGAGGACGAGCAATAACCCGTAACTGCGCCGGGCCTCGCGCAGCCAGTAGTGAGGGAATAATGCAAGGAACCAATCAGGGGAAGGCGCGGCGCCTTACCAAGGACGCGCATCAAAGTTTTGCTCAGGGGCTTCGGCCAGAGATAGTTGTCAGGCAAGGATCGCTGCACCCCTTCAAGCGAGCGGCCAAGCTCTACACCAAGATCATGGAGATGCGCGCAGCCTGCCCGCCGGGTAAGTTACTGCAACTCCAGGAGGCCCTCGGAGCCCTCCCGCCCTACGTCAGCCGCGGGCACGGTCGCAAGCCCACCCGCCCGGCCCGCAGGATCGGTGGCGCGTGGAGTCAGGACCGCTCGAAGCCCTACCCCAACCCCGGCAGGAGCGAGGCGGCGCGGCGGGTGTTCCAGTCCCTGCGGCCGTGGGAACGTAAGCTGGCCCGCGAGATCGAGGCGGGGTTATGATCCCCCTCTCCGCCGCCATCACCAAGGGGGATGCAATCGCTCCTGCCTTCTCGGGTCGATACTTCAGCATGCGCGAGCCCCCCAACATGATCATATTCGGCTCCGACCCCCTTGGCGCCGCCTACCTGGGGCACTTGCATCCCGGTGCCGTTGAGTCCTTTTGGTCGCTTGTGCGGTCATCCAGCCACGACTCCCTGTGTGCTCACATGCTGCGTGGGCTACATCGGGCATGGCCTCACCTCGGGTCATCCGTTCGCGCTTGGCCTCACATGGCCGAGGAACTCGAACGTGACCGCCTGATCCCCCGCATCTGCACGAACCAGCCGGTGTACCGCGCCCAGGTTCATGTCAGCCTGTGGAAGGTGATCTGTGACATGCACAAGGCCGGCGAGTCGAAGGAGCAGGTCGCGGCGTTCTTGGGGAGGCACGGGTTATGAGTCGCAAACTCCTCATCACGCCCGCCGAAACCCCGTTCGGTGACCATCATCCGCTGGTCAAGCGGGTGGATGCCTTCCTGGAAGGGAAGCTCTCCACGAACGAGATTGTCTTACTCGCGCAGGACATCGTCGAAGATGGCTCCGTGTTCAACTGGGGCCAGCACATCTTCGACTTGGTTAGCCATTGTGTCAGCCAAGGGCTTTGTACGCTCACAGGGAGGTATCAACAATGATGCGACATTTCTGGTACTGGCTGATCGGGTGCCCCGACGGGTTTGATCCGAAAGGGGGGAAGAAGTGATGAGCGCATACGAACCAGATCCTTACGCACGTGTTCCCTGGTGGTATGGGTGGAAATGATGGGCTACTCCTACCTCGCCAGTCCATATTGCAATCCCGACCGCCCGGCCGACCGACAGTACTGCAAGGCTCGCTACGATGAAGCCTGCAGGGCCGCCGCGAAGTTGATGGGTCAAGGGCACCTGATCTTCTGTCCGATCGCGCACTCGCACCCCATCGCGGCGTGGCTGCCTGATGCCCAGCGAACCAGCCACGACTTCTGGCTCCGGCAGGACTTCGCGCTGCTCACGATGGCCGACCGCCTGATCGTGCTCCAGCTTCACCAGTGGAAGCGGTCAGTTGGGGTCGCCGCCGAGATCGAGTTCGCGCGGGATAACGGCATACCGGTGGAATACCTGGAGCCGGGGAAGCTGTGACATTACCCTTGACCCCTCACGTCCTCGCCGCGGCCTACGAGTACCTGCGCGCGACGAGCCCGTTCAAAGCGTGGAAGCTACCGCATGCGGATGAAGTGGAGTTCGCGGTGACCGAGCGGCGAGATTGCGAAGGCGATCATGGGGTGTACCGGTACTATACGAATGAACATATCATTACAATCTCGTCGTACTACATCAAGACAACCCCCGAACTGATGGTTGTCATGGCACACGAGATGATTCACGAGCGCCAAGAAATCGCCAAGACCGCCCGGCGGGGTGGCCACAACAAGGAGTTCCATCGCCTTGCTAAGCGCGTGTGCAAGGTTCACGGCTGGGATTCGAGGTTGTTCATCTGATGCAAATTTTAGTGCTAGATTGGGAAACTTTTTACTCGCAAGAGTACTCCCTTTCGTCCATGACTACCGAAGCCTACGTGCGTGACCCCCGGTTCGAGGAGATCCTGCTCGGCGTGAAGGATGGCGATGCGCCGGCATACTGGCTGCTCCCCGACCGCGCAGCCGCCTTCCTGGCCGAGGAAGTGGATTGGGCCAACACGGCGGTCATCGCCCACCACGCCCACTTCGACGGGTTCATCCTGTCGCACCACCACAAGATCAAACCTGCGCTGTGGATTGACACACTCAGCATGGCGCGGGTGCTGGATGGACCCAAGGCGGGTAACTCACTCCACGACCTGTGCATCCGGCACAACATCGGGACCAAGGGCGACTTCGTGACCCACGCCAAGGGCAAGCACCTGAAAGACTTCACCCGCGATGAACTGTTCCAGTACGGCGCCTATTGCGCGAATGACTGCGAGAAGGAATACCTGCTCGCGATGAAGTTCATGGACCAGATGCCGGCCGAGGAGTTGCAGATCATCGACCGCGTGGTCCGGTGCTTTACCGAGCCGGTGTTCGTGGGCAACTCGGAAGCACTCAGAAGCGCAGTAGCTTCAGAGCGGCAGCGGAAGCAGGATGTGTTGCGGCGCATCGGCTTGATCTGCCCGCATTGCCAAGGTACTGGCGTCGTGCCCGATCTGATCGCCGGCACCGTGCAGTGCAAGAAGTGCGACGGGCAGGGCACGGACAAGAAGACGATCGGATCGAACGAGCAACTCGCGACCCTATTCCGGGCCTGCGGGATCGAGCCGCAGACCAAGACCAGCCCCTCGACCGGCGAGCAGATTTACGCCTTCGCCAAGACCGACTCGGCCATGCAGGAGATGCTGGAGGATGAGTACGAGGACGTGCGCTTCCTCGCCGAGGCGCGCATCGCGATCAAATCGAACATCGTGGAAACGCGCGCCGAGAAGTTCGCGGCCTGCGCCGAGCGGGGGCCGATGCCAGTCTACATCTCCTATGGCGCAGCGCATACCTTCCGCATGGGCGGCGGGGACGGCATGAACTGGTTGAACATTTCCTCGAAGCACAACGCCAACCGGCCCGAACTCTCGGTGATCGCGGCGTCCATCATGGCACCGCCGGGGCACAAGATCGTGACTGCGGACTCGGGGCAGGGCGAGGCGCGCATCACCGCTTGGCTTGCCGGGCAGCACGACCTCGTGGATGCCTTCGCACAGGGGCGCGACGTGTACTCGGAGCACGCTAGTACGATTTACGGCCGCCCGATCGACCGCAAACGGGTGAAGGAAGATTACATTCCCGGCCAGTTGGGGAAAGTATGCCTTGCCGAAGGAACGCTGGTTGTAACCAATCACGGAACCAAACCCATAGAACGTGTTACAATAAAGGATACACTATGGGACGGAGAAAAATGGGTACAGCATCGCGGGCTGATTTTTCAAGGGGTAAAAGAGATAGTCGAGGGCGCGTCCTTAAGGGCCACGACGGATCACGAAATTCTGACGGGACATGGGTGGCGGACGTGGAACGAGGTCCGTATGTCCCATTCCCTTTTCCGGTCGGCACTCGATTTGGTGAACTTACCGTTCTCGGTTGGGGGCGTGTGGCAGTCAAAAGAAAAGGGCATGAGTACCGTGCATTGTGTCGTTGCTCATGCGGCGCCGAATCGTACGTGTGCAGATACAATCTCAAAAGCGGTAAGTCTAGTCGGTGCAACAAGTGCGCAAAAGGAGCCGCGGCTAAAAAACGGTGGTGGCGTTATGCAGATGCTTTGTTCGATGTGGAGCACCGCATGCGGCTGCTTAATCGATTGTCTGCCGCTATTGGCAGGTGTCACAACTCAAAAAATAAAAACTTCAGGCATTATGGCGAACGGGGGATTTGTGTTTATTCAGAGTGGCAGACCGACCGCGCCGCATTTTTGCGATACATCCAGACCGTCCCCGGATGGGATGACCCCACACTGGAAATGGACCGCCGCGAAGTGGACGGGAACTATGAACCGGGCAATATCAGGTTTGTTACTCGCACCGTCAACCTGCAAAACAAGCGACAAGTTAGCACTATGCAGCGACGAATCCAAGAACTCGAAACAGAAAATGCGGACCTACGATCTCGCTTGTGCAGGGCCGAGGCACCGGTTCGCCGTCCTGACTGATCAAGGCCCAATTATTGTTCATAACTGCATTTTGGGAATGGGTTTTGGGATGGGGTACTACAAGGCCAGCATGGAACTGCTGAAGGGCATGCTCGGCGCCCCACCGATTCAATTCACGACCGATGATATGGCGATGCTGCGCGTTGACCCGAGTCGGTTTCTGAACAACCCAGCCAAGGTAAAGCAGGTTGATGCCATGCCATCGCGCCTATCCCTCAACGCCCGACTGATTCACTGCGCGGTGACGAACGCGTTGATCGAGCGGTACCGCGCCAAGATGTCGCGCATAACTGGAGTCGGCCTGCCGCCGGGAGAACTAGGATACTGGCAGTTGATGGACCAGGTCATCGACTCGATGATCTGGGGCAAGGAGATGGTGTTCGGCGCGCACGGCGTCATGCGCACGGCGAAGGACAAGATATGGATGCCGAACGGCCTCGCCATGCGGTTCGACGGGCTCGAACGCGGGAACGATGGGCGCGCGAGTTACTACAACGGGCGGGAGCGAGTTGAACTTTTTGGTGCCAAACTTGTCGAAAATACGGTGCAGTGCTTGCATTACATCGTCGTCAGCCGCCAACTGCTTGAGATTGCTAAGGTTCTCAAGGTCGCCATAACCACGTATGATGACGTGGTGACGGTAGTGCGCGAGGACATCGCCGCGGACGCGCTTGCGTTCATGATCGAAGAAATGAGCAAGACCCCCGCCTGGGCGACCGGGCTGCCGCTGGTCGGTGAGGGAAAAATTGGATCAACTTTGAAGGAGGCTTCATGAAATTTGACTTATTGTGGTGGAGGGGCATTGGCGCATGGATTGGCGTCGGGATCGCGTTCTTAGGAGTAGGGTTCGGTACCGGTAACTGGTGGCTCGCCTTTGCTGCGGTGGGAGCAATGGTAGCCATTAACCCATGATCATACTAGGACTCGCCGGCCACGCCGGTTCAGGGAAAGACACCGTCGCCGACTATCTGGTTGATCGATACGGTTTCGTCAAGTTCAGTTTCACCGATTCCCTTTATCGTGAGGTCGCCGAGGCGTTCGGCCTGGAGTCGACAGACCTGTTGCGGAATCGGGCGACGAAGGAGGTGCCCCACGACTTCCTCGCTCTTGAGTTCTGCACTGACGACACCTTCACAAACTTGGCGCTGTCTTTTGCCAATCAAGATATAACTCAGCCCAACTCCCCCCGCCAGATTTTGCAGTGGTGGGGAACGGAATATAAACGAGCGCAAGACCCCCGGTACTGGATCGAGCAGACCGAAAGCTGGATCGATCGAATGATGACGTTCGGCCCGTACCCCGAGCTTCGGCGTCAACTGTTCGTGAACACTAGCGTCCGGTTCGAGAGTGAGAGGGAATGGATACACAGCTTCGCGCCGTTCGCGAACGTGTGGCACATCCACCGCGACGCCGCCGCGCCGGTCGCCAGCCACGAGTCCGAAACCCCGCTGCCCGTACTCGAAGGCGAGCGTGAAATCTGGAACAACTACACACTGGAGTACCTCCACATGGGCATCGACCAACTGATGAGTTCCAACATCCCATCGATTCGAATTGAACCGCCCGAGCCGATGGTGAAGCCACAATGACCGCCCTCAAGTTGAGCGACACACTTGCGCAGGAAGCAATCAACGTGCTGGCTACCTGCGACGGGAACACGACTCGCGCCGCCGACGCGCTCGGGCTTGGTCGCTCTGCCGTGCAGAACCGCATAAGGATAGCCAAGGCACGCGGCATGGCCCCCACCGCCGGAACGCCCGACGCCGATGATGTGCAGGCGCTCAAGGCCAAGGTCAAGCGGCTGGAAGGCGCACTGCACATCCACGAGAACCAGTCCGAGCAGGCCCGCATCATCAAGGACGTGATCGGGTCGATGGCGCGCAAGGTCGAGGAACTGGACCCGCCGACATGGATGGTGAAAGACCAGGGGGCGGCTAAGACCCCCGGCGTGCCGACGCTGTTCCTGTCGGACCTGCACTGGGGCGAGACGGTGTTCGCATCCCAGATCAACGGTGTGAACGAGTACAGCATCAAGACCGCCCACAAGCGCATGGAGACGTGTGTCGATTCAGCAATCCACCTGCTCAAGATCATCAGCCCCAAGATGGACTACCCCGGCATCATCATCCCCCTCGGTGGAGACATGATCAGCGGGAACATACATGACGAGCTTACCGCAACGAACGAACTCAACAGCATGCCGGCGGTGCTGGATCTCTACAGCGTGCTGGTCGGCATGATCAACGCGATGGCTGACCAGTTTGGTCGTGTGTTCCTCCCGTGCGTGTCCGGGAACCACGGCCGCGATACCAGGAAGATTTGGAACAAGGACCGGCATCACACTTCTTTTGACTGGCTGCTCTACCGCTTCCTCGCCAAGCACTTCGATGGCGACAAGCGGGTCACGTTCTTCGTGCCCGACGGGCCGGATGCCTACTACAAGGTGTACAATTACGCCTACCTGCTTACCCATGGCGATTCGTTCCGCGGAGGAGACGGCGTGATAGGTGTGATGGGGCCGATCATCCGGGGGGACCACAAGAAGCGCTCGCGCAACGCCCAGATCGACATGGACTATGACTGCATGCTGCTTGGCCACTTTCATCAGTACGTCCACCACGGCAGGTTCATCATCAACGGGTCCCTGAAGGGTATGGACGAGTACGCATGGGCGAACAACTTCGGCTTCGAGCCCCCGCAGCAAGCGCTGTGGATCACGAACGCGAAGCACGGTCAGACTTTCCGCATGCCGGTGTACGTGAACTCGAAGCGCGAGGCGATCAAAACTGACTGGGTGAGCGTGCCGAAGTGACCGACTTTATAGCCTGGTCCCACTCCCGCCGCAAGGACTGGATGGAATGCCCGCGCATGTTCTATCACAAGAACGTGGCGCCGAAGGGCTCGGCTGACCGGGTCGAGTTCATCCAGACCGCGGCGATGAAAGCCGGAAACCTGATCGACGACGCGCTGACACAACGCATCAGCAAAGGTACGCCGCTGCCGCCGCAGTTCGCACCGTATGAGAAGATGGTCGCTTCGGTTATAGCCGCGCCGGGGGCCAAGTACACGCAGTTACGGGTCACGCTCGACCAATCATTCAAACCGTGCGGGTACTTCGACAGCACGGCCTGGTGCCGGGCGATCTACGACGTGGCCGTGATCAATGGCAGTCATGCGTTCATCGGAGATTGGAAGAACGGCTCCCCTTGGCTTGATGAGGATCAGCTAAAGCTCTTTGCTGCCACCGCTTTCCATCAGTTCCCCGAGATCGAGGTCGTGGACACCGCCTACATCTGGCTCCGGTTCGGCGTGACCAACGATAAGACTTACACCCGCCGGGAACTTCCTGAACTCTGGATGGGTCTACTCCCAGAGGTTGAACGCCTGCAGGTTGCGTTCAGGAACAATCACTGGCCGGCGACCCCGAAGCGGGGGAAGAACTCATGCAAGAGATGCAACGTGAACCAACAAGGTAAATGCAAGGAGGCTCAAGGGCCATATGGAAGTTAAGGCACCGGTGGGGGTAGTCGCGCTAACCTTGATGGAGTCCGGGGTGCTGTGCCACGCGCTGATGCGCGCCATTATGGATTCGCCGGGTGGCCTAACGGCGCAACCTCGATGGGTGATCGATCTGTACGAAAAACTTTCTGCTGTGAACGACAAACTGATGGGGAAATCACGATGAAAAACCTGCCGAACGTAGAAGTAATGAGGTCGCGTGACTTCGACGACGACCTGCGCGAACCCACACCCATCCTGCCCGGCGTCGTCGGGTCCATAACCTTCTCGCCAGACAAGTCGAATCCAGTGCACGACCCTGCCTTGGTGATCGCTCAGGCCGAGGTCGAGAGACTCAGGGCGGGGAATCGGAAGTTGCTGGACGAGAACAATGAACTGAAGCGCCTATTGAAAGTGAGGAATAAATGAAGCACATCATGCTTGACCTGGAAACGATGGGGCACGGAAACAACGCAGCGATTGCCGCTATCGGGGCGTGCGAGTTCAACCTGCCCGGTCGCGTTCGCGAACATTGGGAAGCCAAACCGGCTGAATTTTACCAGAAGGTCGGTCTTGAATCCTCGGTCAAGGCCGGGATGCAAATTGACACGTCTACGATCCTGTGGTGGATGCAGCAGTCGGATGAGGCGCGCAAGTCCACCTTCCAAGGTGAGACGATGCCGCTCGGCGATGCGCTCCACGAGTTCAGCAAGTGGATCGAGTCGATCGACAAGGATGTCGCCGTCTGGGGCAACGGCGCCACGTTCGACAACGTGATCATCCGCTCCGCATTCAAGGCGGTCGGCCTGCCCGTCCCATGGTCATTCAGGAATGACAAGTGTTACCGCACCGTTGCCAACCTGCTGCCCAAGGAGCGCCAGCCGGTGTTCGAGCGCAGCGGCACCGCCCACAACGCGCTGGATGACGCGATCACCCAGGCGGTGTACCTGCAGAAGGTGTGGAAGGAGTTGGGGCTGTGACCCTCCCAACCGAACGAACGCGCGCCGTGATCCAGACTCGCGATTTCATGCTGGACCTGATCACGCCGAGCAAGACGCCGAAGGTACCGCGAGCGGTTCGCGTGCGGGCGCTTCGGTGCCTACGTCATTATCCTGGCGCGTATGAGTTTGACCGGCTGCACAAGCTGGCGCCTGAGTCATGGGGGAGGCCGGAATGAAGCTTACATCCATCACCGAGGTCTACTCTCAGGACCAAGACTCGTGTGGGCCGCTTGATGACCTGGGACAGTATATCACGTTGGAAACCGAAGACGCAGGTGGGGGAAATTACATTGTGCTCAAGACCGTGCGATGGGCGATGGAAGTTGCCGATATGGATGCGCTTGTTGCCAAAATGAAAGCGATGCTAAAGAGGGTAGGATGAAGATTGAAACCGAGAACCATGTGAAAGACCTCGTGCGTCAGTGGTGTGACAAGCAGGGCGCGTTCCACTTCGCCGTCGTGCAGAACGGCCTCGGGGTTCACGGCGTGCATGATAGGCTCATGGCCCTACCGCTCACCATCACCCCCGCGATGGTCGGCAAGCGGGTCGCCCTGTTCTGCAGCGTGGAATCGAAGCGCCCAGGACGGCGGGGCGAGAAGGATCGCGGGATGTCAAAGCACCAGGTACTGTTCTGGGAAGGCGTAACGGATGCCGGCGGGTTGAGCGTGTGCTGCGATGGGATGGAGGATCTCGGCCGACTGGAAGCGCAGATCGCTGCGCTGATGGGGTTCGAGTTATGATTTTTCTCGCCCGCCTGAAATTACAGTGGTACCGCTACTGGTTCAAGTGGAACCTGCGCCGCGCCGCCGTTCACATCGCGAGGGCTGACGTGATCGACTGGCGAGTGAGTCGGGCCTTTGGGGAACTTTGCGTACTGGAGAATGAGCATGCCCGACCTAGCCGATAACGCCGACTCCGTAGTCGAACTCTGGACCGCTGATGCCGAGCGGCGTGCCCGCGGGAAGTCCGCGCCGGAGAGCGATCCGGGGTTCGATGGGCTGAACTGCGTGACCTGTCTCGAACCTATTCCTACAGCGAGGCTAAAGATGGGAAAGATCCGCTGTGTCGATTGCCAAGAACGGCTGGATATGGCAAACCGGATGACGAGGCGGCGTTGACCCCCTTCGAAGTCATCCCCGACCTGCAAGCCCTGGTTATCGAGTCGAGCGATCCTCGGCTCGATACCTTGATCCCGTCAGCCTTTACACTGGCGCCGGGGTTCGTGGGGATGCCGCACACCGTTGACACGGTCGCCCGGCTCGCGCTGCTCGGAATCGACGTTGACTCGCCCATACAGCACTACTACCGGTGGCCACGGGAGAGAACTTTAATCCCGAGCCCCTTCAGTCACCAGGTCGCCACGGCATCCTTCGCCGTCACGAACCCACACGGGTACATCCTCAACGATATCGGGACCGGTAAGACGCTATCCGCAATCTGGGCTGCGGATTACTTGATTGAAACTGGGTACGGACACCGGGCGCTCATCATCGCCCCGCTCTCCACGCTCGAACGGGTGTGGGGTGACGCCCTGTACTTTCACTTCGGGCATAGGAAGTTCAGCGTGCTCCACGGCACGGCTGAGAAGCGCAAGAAGCTGCTCGCCACGCCGAAAGACTTTTACGTTCTGAACCATGACGGCGTCGCTGTCATCGCCAAAGAACTCGCCGCCCGACCGGATATCGACATAATCATCATCGATGAGGTCGCAACGTACCGGAACAAGAACACCGGCCGGTGGAAAGTAATTGAGAAGCTGATCTATCCCAACCCCAAAACGGGTGTCGGCGCAAAGCCTTGGGTCTGGGGGCTCACCGGCACGCCGACGCCCAACTCGCCCGAGGACGCCTACGGCGCATGCCGCCTAATCACCCCCACGACCGTACCGCAGTTCTTCGGTCAGTGGCGCGCGATGGTCATGAACCACCAGTCGAACTACATCTGGACCCCCCGGCCCGAAGCCACGAAGATCGTGTTCGACGCGATGCGGCCGGCGATCCGGTTCAAGCGGGACGACTGCATCGATCTTCCGCCCACCATATTCCAGACGCGCGACGTGGAGTTGTCCGCCGAGCAGACCAAACACCTGAAGGAGTTGATGCGCGAACTCATGACCGAGGTGGAGGGCAAGCGCGTGACCGCTGTCAACGAGGGGGTGAAACTCTCCAAGGCGTTGCAGTTGGCCGGCGGGTGTGTGTACGACACCGAGGGCGTGCCGCACGAAATCAACACCGGCTCGCGGCTGGAAACCCTGATGGAAGTGATCGAGGAGGCCGGGGGCAAGATCCTCGTGTTCGTGCCGTTCACCGCCATGACGACCATGATCGCCCGCGAACTGAACAAGCACTGGAAGACCGCCATCGTGACGGGCGATACGCCGGTGAAGGAGAGGAATGAAATCTTCCTGCAGTTCGAGGATGAGAAGTCGGACCTTGAGATCATAGTCGCGCACCCAGGCACGATGTCGCATGGGTTGACGCTGGTACAGGCATCCGTTGTGGTGTGGTGGACCGGGATAGATAGTAATGATACCTATACGCAAGCCTGCGGCCGGATCACTCGGCCTGGCCAGCATCGGACGACCTGCGTTGTGAACCTGAGCGGATCGGCGGTGGAACGCCGGGTCTACAAGCGCTTGGTCGAGCGGCAGAAGATGCAGGGAGCACTGTTGGAGATGGTCGAGAAGGGGGAAAGCATCCTATGAACTCGTGGCCTAAAATAAGTTGGTCGCTGGAGAGGCGTCCATATTCCATACTCATGCTCAGGGCTCAGACAGCGGTAGGCTCGAAGATATGGGAATACGATTACTGTATATCTGGTGTACAGCGCAAAGTTTTCAGATATAACAACATCGCTCGGCGAATCATACAAAGGGCAGTCCGCGAAGCCCTCGCACGGGAGATAATTGCGTCATGACCCCCGTCCTTTGGGTAGTCGCCATGCTAGTCACCGTGTCCACGATCTACCTCGGCGCCGCGGTCGCCTACCATTACGCCCTTCGCCCCGGCATGGCGCTGGCGTTCGTGGGGTATGTGATTGCGAACCTCGGGCTCATCATTGACGCGATAGGAGGTGGAAAATGAACCTGCTCCCCTACCTCGGCCCGTGGTGCTGTGAGAAGGGGCAGGAACTCGGTGTGCAGGTCTGCCCTGAGTGCGAGAAGATGAACTTGCTCTGGTCAAAGTGCCTCGGCGTATCGGACGAAGAATGGAAGGCGCGGTCGAATGGCAAACCCTTTATAATGCTGCTCCATTCCGACGGGACGAGCACCTACATCCCGCCAGAAGAATTTTATTTGCCGCCAGATTGAACTCGACAAGCAATTGACAGTCAGACGTGATACCATAACCATTCCTGTAGGAGGGAACCAATGAGAGTCGTGTTAGATTCAACTCGCGAAGTTTCGGCCGGAAAGGAATTTACGTTCTATGATTCCACCATCGGCGCTTATACTATACACGGCCCCGGCACCGTGACGGTGAAGATGGTCGAGCGGGGCGAACGCCGGACCGCCACAACGCAGCGCCGGGCGAGGGGGACAACGGAGACAGGCACTCCCGGATGGTATCGCCGCGGTCAGATAGCGCCGTATGGCCGACGCGCGAATGACATGGCTGACCATAAGGAGCGGCGAGACCCCCGCAGTGTGGGATGCAGGGCAGCCTGGTGGTGTGAATCCGCACAGGCATGGGTTCCCGCCCTTCGCCGCCGGAAAGGTGACGAGCGCCGCGTCGAAGCCCTGTCACACCATAAGCGGTACTCGACCAGTGCCGACCCCCGCATCCGCGCACTAGAGCGTCGGAAGCCGGAACCGACTCGCTTCAACAAAGTCAAAGCTGGTACAAATCAATGGGGGAAACCATGACCGAAGAACTGAACCGCAGCGAAGTCATCACCCGTCGTTTCGAACTGGACGAGCAGATCAGCATCATCGAAGGGCGGCACAAGATGGAATTGGCCCCTCTCAAGGAAGAACTCTCGATGTGCGAACGCTTCGTCGCCGACTCGATGAACAAGGCGAACGAGCAGTCCGTCAAGATCGACGGGGTGGGGATGACGTTCTTCACCACGCAGGACTCAGTGAGAGTGGGCGACTGGGATACCGTGCTCGCCTACATCATCGAGAACAAAGCTTATGAGCTTCTAAACCACGCGGTAAGCAAGACGGTGGTGAAGGAGATGATCGAAGCCAACAGCGCCACGCCGCCGGGGGTCACGTACGAAGCTCGCAAGGTGTTGGCGTGGCGGAGGGGGAAGGCGTGAACAAGTACGACCTGCGAGTCAAGGCTACCCCCGACGGTAAGATCATCCGCGAAGTCGATATGGTCTCGACGTCGTTCAATGAAGACGTACAGACCAACATCCTGCGTCAGGTGGTGGACACGATGGAAGTCCAAACTCGCGAAGCTCTTGTCGGGATTGGATGGACCCCGCCGAAACCCATCGCCGCCAATGTGAAGTGCGTGGTCAAGGGGTGCGCCAACTGGCGGGGGGAAGGCCGTTTCGTCGGCGACATCTGCGCGCCATGTCACCACATGATCGTCACTGGCAACGGCGCGTACAGCAATACTTTCATCGGCGACCTTTATCAGAAGGCGGCGCAACTCGAACGATTCAAAACCCAATTACGTGAACTTACCAAGGAGACCACATGAACACAGCAGTCCAAGTAGTACCCAGCAATCTTACTCTCCCGGCTCACCTGCAGTCCCCCGACATCATCGCCCAGATCGCGGCAGCCAACGCTGCGGCGGCCGGCGGCGTGCGTGCCGGCGGGTTCCCGACCATCAGCATCAAAGCCAACCGCTTCGCGATCAAGGATGGTGACGAGACGATGCCGCTCATGTCCCCGCCCGCGGCACCAGGACAGCCGGCCTTACCGATGGGGCTGTTAGAGGTCGTGGTGGTTGACGCCAACCCGGCTCTGTCCCACACCTACTACGAAGGCGAGTGGGTCGAAGGCGAGAACAAGGAACCGGACTGCCGTTCGGCCAACGGCGTGACGCCGGATGCCGACGTGGCGACGAAGCAGGCGGCTGTGTGCGCGACCTGTCCCAAGTATGCGTGGGGCAGCGCGATCTCGAAACTGTCGGGTAAGCCGATCCGTGCCTGCCACGACTCGAAACAGTTGGCCGTGGTGCCTGCCGGTGACCTGACGTACAAGATGCTCGGGCTTCAGATCAAGGCGGGCAGCCTGAAAAATTGGGGCACGTACATCCAGGCCCTATCCGGCCGCGGCTACGGCGTGTCCACCCTGGTCACCAACGTCACGTTCGACCAGACCAGCAACGGCGTGCTGCAGTTCACGTTCAACCGCTTCCTGACCGAAGCCGAGTTCATCAAGGTGAACGAGCGCGCGAAGGGCGATGATGTCCGGCTGATCGTGTCCCAGTCGCGCTCGATCGCACCCGCGGTTGCTATGCTACCCCCGCCCGCGTCGCTGCCTGCCATTGGGTTCGCGCCACCGCCCCCGGTTTACGTCGCCCCAGTAGCGCCGTCCGCCCCGCCGGTAGTGCCCCCGTTCGTACCGCCGACTCCCCCGGCCCCGCCGCCTGCGCCCGTTGGGTTCAACGCGGGGTTCGGTGCAGTGCCCGCCGCCCCGATAACGCCCGTCGCCCCGGTTGCCCCTGCACCCGCCGCCGAACCGGCCAAGCGTTCCCGCCGCACCCGTGCGGAGATGGATGCTGCGAAGGCCCCGGCAGCCGGTTCCGTTGACCTGCGCCACGTCCCGGAAGCCATCGCGGCTACCATCCGGCAGATAGGTGCCGACTCACCCGCTGGTCAGGCCCTGCTCGCGATGTACCCCGCTCCCGCTCAACCCGCAGCCCCGGTTCTTCCTGCGTCAGTGCCTGTGGCGGACGCTGCGCCGGCAGTTCCGGCGGCTGCGGCCCCGATAGTCGGGTTCGGCACGGGTGCGGTTCCTGTTCAGGCCCCCACCGCTCAGGTCGTAGCCGCCGGTGCCAGTCTGGCCGACAAGCTGCGCGCCAAGCTCGGGTTGCCGCCGCAGTGAACTTCACCCGCGTTGTAACCGACTCAGGGCTGACCAAGATCGAGTTGGCGGCCCTGTACGGAGTTAGCCGCCAGTCGATTCATGGCTGGGCGGTTGGCCACCCACCGCGCGAGAACTCACTACTCGCGCGCCAGGCCGAGGTTATCACGCAGGCTCTCGTGCTGCTGATCGATCGGCGGCAACTCCCTTGGGGCGCGATGGACAAGACCGTTCGCGCTTCGCGAATCACGAAAATGGCAGAGCGCCTACAATCCCTCAAGCCGGCAGCGGTGAAATCATGATTGAGCGTCGGAAATTGTGGGAAGGACTGGGTACCCCCTACGCGCCCGTGTTCGTTATTCGCCGCTGGGCTACCTTGGCGCCGCTGATTAAAGGCGCCGCCTACGGAACGCAAATGGTTGAACGTCGCGTATTATCGGATCGTCGAAAGTCTGCCCCTAGCAAGTAGGAGCACAATAAGAAGGGGCGGTAATGCGAGTCGAGCAGGTCGGTGGGGTCACTATCGTCCAAGGCGACGCGATTAAATCGTTGCGCCTGCTGGATGACCAGAGTGTGAACTGCTGCGTGACCAGCCCACCCTATTGGGGACTGCGAGACTACGGGGTGACTGGTCAACTCGGGCTCGAATCCACGCCGCAGGAGTACGTCGAGAAGATGGTGCAGGTATTCAGGGAGGTTCGGCGGGTGCTGCGCGATGATGGGACGGTATTTCTTAACCTAGGGGATAGTTATTCTGGTAGTGGTAAAGGCGGGAACCCACCAGAATCCAAGCACCAAAAGCAGGCAACCAATCACGGGTCGTGCTTTGCAGTCGGTGAGACTGCCCGCTCCGAAGCCGTTACCAATGTGTCGCGGCGATGGACTACCGAACTAGGCATTGCACCCAAGAACCTAATCGGCATCCCCTGGCGCGTTGCCTTCGCGCTTCAAGCTGATGGCTGGTATCTGCGCCAAGACATCATCTGGGCGAAGCCGAACCCGATGCCCGAGTCGGTGCGCGACCGCTGCACCAAGAGCCACGAATACATCTTCCTGTTGGCGAAGTCGGAGAAGTATTACTACGATTTTGAATCGATGCAAGAACCAATGGTAACGAACGACAATCGGAAACCCTATGCACCGGGGCAAGTGGACGCCCGCGGTAATGGACACGATCGAGGGGGCGGGCAGCAACGCAAACCAAAAGGCAACGCCAAGACTTTTCGCGGCGGCGGTGCGTACACTCAGGGGCAGTCCTTCGACAATAGCGCGGATGTAGAACGCCAGAGCCACGGCAACACACCAAACGAGAAGGGGACGCGCAACCGCCGTAGCGTCTGGACCGTCAGCACGAAGCCCTACAAGGAAGCCCACTTCGCTACCTTCCCACCCGACCTCATCGAGCCTTGCATCTTGGCAGGGTGCCCCGAGGGTGGTGTGGTTCTCGACCCGTTTGGTGGTTCGGGCACGACCGGGTTGGTAGCGCAGCGGCACGGACGGCAGGCGGTGTTGCTGGAACTCAATCCTGCTTACATCGACCTGACAGTCAACCGGATCAAGGCAGGATGAACACGATCTCCTTTTTGCGTCGTATCCTGCCCGACCGCGGCCTGTATGTCGCGGCGAGGCTGATCAATGGCAAGGGCAAGCCATGAAGAATGCTGCCGGCGTCTACGAGATCGCCAACACCGCGAACGGCAAGCGGTATATTGGCAGCACTGTAAATTTTGCGCTTCGGTGGCGGGAACACCGTCGAACTTTACGGTTAAATAAGCACCATAATGCGTTGTTGCAACGCGCATGGAATAAATATGGAGAAGCAGCGTTTGTCTTTCGGATTATTCTAGGTTGCTCACCTGTTAAAGAAACACTCCTTGAGGCAGAACAAAAACTGTTGGATAGTGAGCACCCTGCATACAACATAAATAAAAAAGCTGATTCCTGCCTTGGGATAAAACGACGGCCCGAGGTGTGCGCCAGAATATCAGCAGGGAAAAAAGGAAAAAGTACAGGCCCTCGCCCTCCGTCATTCGGGGCAGCGATATCTAAGGCCCGAAAAGGGAAACCCTTAGCGCCAGACCAAGCAGCACGAGCACGCGAACAGTGTCGAAAAATGACCCTTCTTAACCAAGGCAGAAAGTTTTCAGATGCTCATCGTGTTAAATGTTCCATTGCCCAACAAGGTAATAAGAAGGCGCTCGGTATGAAGCACACTATCGAGCGTAATGCGGCAATATCTGCGCGGCTTACCGGAAAGAAACGCGCCCCCTTTTCTATTGAATGGCGTAGAAAATTGGGCAACGCTAATCGGGGAAAACCAAAGCCCCTAGAATGGCGGGCCATGATGTCTGCAAAGGCGCTCCTAAAAATACGCCGATCAGACGGCACATTTATGCCGAAAGGTACTGATGAACACGCTTGAATTTTTCCAGAAGGTGCTACCAGCGCGCGGCCTATATGTTGCTGCCCGCCTGACACCTAAAGGATTCCGCAATACTGTATGTGATTCGCTCGAAGAATTGGAACAGCAAGTTCTCATGGCAGACGCCCAAGGAGTAGCATCGTATTATGCGTGCGCTGCCTACCGGGAACGCAGCGTGGAGACGATCAAGCCTGACGGGTCAATATGGCATCAGGTTCGCACGCACAAGAACGTGCGCGCAGTAAAAGACTTCTGGATGGACCTCGATGTTGAACCGGGCAACCCTAAGAAGTTCGAAAGCCAGGAAGATGCGATCGATGGTCTAGTCGCATTCTGCAAATCAACCAAACTACCCCACCCAACTTGCATTAGTTCTGGTGTGGGGATACACATTCATTGGAGCCTGACAAATGAAATCCTCCCTGAGCAATGGAAGCAAACGGCTGAAGGGCTCAAAGCCCTCGCCGCCCACCACCAGTTCCGCGCGGACTCTGCTTGTACTGGCGATCTTGCGCGCGTTCTCCGGCCAGTGGGGACTTACAATCGGAAAGATGCTGCCCACCCTAAACCGGTCGAACTCGTGGCCGATTCGCCTTCAGTGGATTATTCACGATTCGCTAAGTGCATATCTGATCGACTTCGTGATATCGGTGTCAAACCCCCCGAACTCATCCGCCAAGTCGAAGCAAGGAACGAAGAACTCAACCAGCAGTTCGCGATCCAGCGCGAGTTCCCTCCATGTTCCGGAGCCAAAGTTGCCGGACGCTGCGCTCAAGTCATGGCGGTCCGCGATACGAAAGGCAACGTAAGCGAACCCCACTGGTATGCCGCGATCCAGCTTCTGTGCCACTCGATCGAGGGTGACGCCCTCATTCACGAATGGAGTAACGGACATGCCCAATACTCAGTGGACGAAACTAATCGCAAAATTGCGCAGGTTAGAGGCCAGGGCCTCGGTCCAACTCTTTGTAGCACGTTCGAGTCTCGAACGCCTGGCGGCTGCGACGGATGCCCTTTCAAAGGCAAGATCAGCACCCCCGCCCAGCTTGGTACGCAGGTTACCAGTGCTCCGGCGCCTACGGTAGTCGTCGCGGCCACATCTACCGCCCCCGCTACAGTCATCACCCTCCCCAATCCGCCGGTTCCGTTCACACGCGGCGAGAAGGGCGGGATCTTCATCGAGGATGATGGCATCACGCATCTGGTTCACAAGTATGACGCCTTCCCGACCGAACTCGCGTTCGACGAGCAGCTTGGGTATGAGACGATGCGTTGGCGCCACTGGCTCCCGAACGAGGGGTGGAAAGAGTTCGTGATTCGGTCATCGCTCGTCGTCAAGCCGGCCGACTTCATTGCCGCCTTGGTCGATAACCACCTTCAACCTCTTATCAAGGGGAAATTCGTTATGTACGGCGACGCATTCATCCGCACGATTCGTGACAACACGAAGCTGCGGCAACTGTTCAAGTCCCAAGGATGGAAGGAAGACAACACCGCCTTCGTGCTCGGGGACAAACTCTACAAGAAGGACGAAGTCGTGCAGGCGGGGTTCAGCCACGGCGTCGGGGAGTTCCTCGCCCCCTTCCATCCGAAAGGCTCACTGGATACCTGGCGGGGGTTGACCTCCATCCTTGATACGCCGGGGTTCGAGCCACATGCGTTCATGCTGCTCCTCGCCTTCGCCGCGCCCCTCTTGCAGTTGGCTGGCCGCGAGGGGTGCACCGTCAACGCGCTCGGCCCGTCGGGCGCCGGGAAGTCCACGATGGCCCGGTTCATGTCATCGGTCTACGGGTCGCCCAAGGGCGCGTGGGTGGGCCGCAAGGACACCGAACTCGCGCGCATGCAGCGGCTTGGGGCGCACTTCAACCTGCCGGTCTACATGGATGAGGCCACGACGATACTGCCGAAGGAACTGCGCGACCTCGTGTACTGCATCCCCACCGGCAAGAATCGTTCCAGCATGAAGCAGGACTACACGCTGCGCAAGAGTTCGGAGTGGTGTACCCTGCTCATCACGTCCACCAATGACTCGCTTCAGACCAAGTTGCAACTGGAGAAGGCGAACGCTGAGGCCGAAACGCTGCGGCTGTTCGAGTTCAACTTCCCGAAGGTCGGCGACTTCGGGGAGATCGCCAAGATCATCCCCAGCGTGATCGACGAGAACTACGGGGTAGCGGGGCCGGCGTACATCCGGCACCTGATCCAGAACCGCGAAGCCATCCTGGCGCGGCTCAAGACGGTGGTCGGGGATGCGGAGAAGGAGTTCGGGATGCAGGACCAAGAGCGGTTCTGGTCCCAGATCGCGGCACTGTCCTTGTACGGAGGACAGCTTGCGCGTGAAGCGGGGGTGATCGAGTTCGACCCCGACCGGATACGGCCTTGGCTCCAGTACGAGACTACGCGGATGCGCGGGGCGAAAGAGGACAACCACGTTACCGCGATCGACATCCTTGCCAACTTCCTGAACGAGCACGTCGGCGAACGGCTGACCGTCACCAACGTCAACAAGGACATGGTCGCCACCGACACGCGTCTGTTCCACGAACTGTCGCAGCGCTACGACAAGGACACGCACACGCTGTGGATCGCGAGGAAGCGGATCAAGAACTACATCGACAAGGAACACTTCGACTATCACGCGAC
>JANLIC010000288.1 GCA_024654125.1 Sulfuricaulis sp.
TCCGCTTGCTGTTCCTTCTTGATCTCTGACATGATTTCTTCACGCAGCGCCAGTTTGCGCTGCGCCAGCGGGTCGCCCTTTTCCGCGGCCTTGGCATACCACTTGAATGCCTCGTCGGCGTTCTGTTTGGTCCCCAGGCCCTGTTCGTGCATCTCGCCAAGATAATACTCCGCCCGGGGATTTCCCTTCATGGCAATCGCTAGCTGAACCCTGAACAGCCGCTCATCGGCGTCATCGATACCGGCGGCGTTAGCGGGTGTGAATAAAAACAATAGAAAAAAAGACAGGAAAAAAATTAGACTTCTGGATGACATGGTACCCCCCGGAAATAACACCTATTTGTCGCCTATCTTTATTTATAGACGAGAAAAGCCCTGCGCTAGCTGCCGGGACCGACGAACGGACCGTTTCGCCGTCTAGAATTGCCGAAAAAACCCCAAATTGAGGGGGTGCTGTGGCCTGCCTGAGGCGCTCTCATGGCACATCCAGCCGTTATTTGTGAGTGACCTGGCCCAGCAGGGTCCGGTAGCGCGGGACACGCTCGTCGTGCTCTCCCAACAGGCTGAAAATGGCGAGCATTCCGTTACGCGCTGCCTGTTGATGGAAGTCATGGTCGCGTCGGGCTATTTCCAGCAATTGCTGCATGGCGTCTTCGTACTGATCCTGCATCATCTTGACCGCGGACATTTGGTACCTCGCCTCGAGGTTGTCGGGGTTGTGTGAGATCGAGTTTTCCAGCGTGGCAATCGGCGGGGCTTCCTGCGCCGTGCGTATGAAGCTTACGTGCACGGACAGATTGCGAATTTCCGGACTATCCCAGACTTCCACAGGAAGGTGCCTCAATAGCTCATCGGCCCGGGCGTAACGCTGTTGCAGCATGAGCAGTTTCACCAGGTCGATGGTGAGGCGCGGATTTTCCGGTTCGGTCAGTGCCGCCTCGGCTGCCTGTGTCACGGCTTCGTCCAGGTCTACGCGTTGATAGGCTTGGATAGACGCGACGTACCTACCATCGGCTTCGCGCGATAAGTACCTGGATATGAATTCCCGCAAGACGGTTTCTGACTCCGCGCCGTGCAAGGTATGCACCACCTTTCCGCGCCGGAACACCTTGATCGTGGGCAGGCTGTTGACGTCGTGTTCACGTGCCAGGCGCCCGAGATCGTCGGTGTTGAGCATGACCAGCAAAAACGCCCGCCGAATTCGGTGGCCAGGCGAACCAGGCGGGGCATCAGCATCAGGCAAGGTCCAGCGCGCGGTGACCAGTAATTTACCAGTACCGGCCCTTTGTCGGAGTTTTCCAGAACCAGCGCGCGGAAATTCTCCGCCGTGGCATCGAAGACGTAAGGAGATTGAGCCATGATCCTGCGATATTAAAATTGGTGGCCGGCACCCAGGGACACTTCCGGCAGCATGAGGGTCTATATTTATTAGTGAGCCCCTTTTAGCGGAGGGTTATGATGTTACATAGCTATCCAACGCCGCGCGACATTGGTTTGCGAGTACCGGCCTATCTGCGGGAGGCCCGTTTCAATGCCGGCTTCGAGCACGCCCTCAAAGGTGGCCACCTGACGGAGGTCGAATTCTTCCGGCGCTCCTTCCGGCTCGGTTTCCGGGTCGCCAAGCTGTACCTGCGAGAAGTGCGACGTAGCCGGGGAATGCTGGATTTCCCCATGCGGGCAAGATTTCGGTTGCGTGCCCTGTGGCGCGGGGCCTGAAGCCTACCCCGGCCAGGGTGCCATACCCCATCAAATTGTGGCATTCCGGTTTTCGATCGGCTATATTGTGAAGGCTGCGGTTTGTTGTCAGTGTTTCGGTGGATCCGCAATTGATCGCTCCCGTAAATTCCTTTCACACTCTGCATCACAACACCAACTTTTCTTCGAGGTTATTTAATGCGTACTGGTACAGTAAAATGGTTCAACGATTCAAAAGGATTTGGTTTTATCAAGCCGCAGGACGGCGGCGAAGATGTTTTTGTGCATCACTCCGTCATTCAGGGCAGTGGTTTCAAGTCCCTGGCCGAAGGGCAGAGCGTGAGCTTTGAGTCCCAGAAGGGACCGAAGGGCATGCAGGCGACCAAGGTTGTGGTCGACGCCTGAGGTTGGCATAAGCCGTCAGTTTGGAAACCCCGCCATGGCGGGGTTTCTTTTTTGTTTAGAGCCTATCTTAAAAACTATAATCCGCAGATTTACGCAGATTTATTTTCAAGATGAACGCTGATAAAACAAAGATTCATCTGAATCATCGGCGTTTATCTTCTTTATCATCCGCATTTATCCGCGCTTGCTTTGTCTTTTTTTGTTCTTTGAGATGAGTTCTAATTTTTTATCCGAGATCGCGCGGCGGCGCACGTTCGCGATCATCTCCCATCCCGACGCGGGCAAGACCACGCTCACCGAGAAGCTGCTGCTGTTCGGTGGCGCGATCCAGTTTGCCGGCGCCGTGAAGGGACGCAAAGCCGCGCGCCACGCCACGTCCGACTGGATGGAGCTCGAGAAACAGCGCGGCATCTCCGTGACTTCGTCGGTGATGCAGTTCCCGTATCGGGGTAACATCGTCAATCTGCTGGACACGCCCGGCCACGAGGATTTTTCCGAGGACACTTACCGTACCCTGACGGCGGTGGACTCGGCGCTGATGGTCATCGACGGCGCCAAGGGCGTGGAGGCGCGCACCATCAAGCTGATGGAGGTCTGCCGCCTGCGGCACACGCCGATCATGACCTTCATTAACAAACTCGACCGCGAATCGCGCGATTCGATTGAGCTCATGGACGAAGTTGAAACCGTGCTCCAGATCCACTGCGCGCCGGTAACCTGGCCTATCGGCAGCGGCAGGCGCTTCAAGGGTGTCTACCATCTGGTCCATGACAGCGTGCATTTCTTCAGTTCCCAGCACGGCGGTAAGATCCAGCAAGGCGTAATCATTCGCGGTTTGGATAACCCGGAGCTGGATGAAATTCTCGGCGAACAGGCGGTCGAACTGAGGTCGGAAATCGAACTGGTCAAGGGCGCCAGCCATGATTTCGATTCGCTACAGTATCGGCGCGGGGAACAATCACCGGTATTTTTCGGATCCGCCATCAATAACTTCGGCGTGCGTGAACTGCTTGACGATTTCGTGCGGCACGCGCCGCCGCCGCTTTCGCGTGAGACCACCACGCGCACAGTCGCACCGGAGGAGGCGCCCCTGACCGGATTCATTTTCAAGATTCAGGCGAACATGGACCCCAAGCACCGCGATCGCATCGCCTTCTTGCGCATTACTTCCGGAAAATACGCGAAGGGCATGAAAATGCATCATGTGCGCCTGAATCGCGACGTACAAATTGCCAATGCCATCACTTTCATGGCGCGCGAACGTGAACAGGTGGACGCGGCTTGGGCGGGCGATATCATCGGCCTGCACAATCACGGCACGATCCAGATCGGCGATACCTTCACGGAGGGCGAGGACCTCAAATTCACCGGCGTACCTTATTTCGCGCCCGAGCTCTTCCGGCGTGTGGTATTGCGCGACCCGCTACGAATGAAAGCGCTGCAGAAGGGCCTGGATCAGCTGAGCGAAGAGGGGGCCACGCAGATATTCCGGCCCCTGATCAGCAACGATCTCATCCTGGGCGCGGTGGGCGCGCTCCAGTTCGACGTGGTGGCCTATCGGCTGAAGCACGAATATGGCGTGGAATGTACCTATGACACCATTGACGTGGCCACGGCGCGCTGGATCGACTGCGAGGATCCTAAAAAGCTCGAAGACTTCCGCCGCAACGGTGAAACCCGCCTCGCCCTCGACCGCGCCGGCAACCTGACCTACCTGGCCCCGACGTTGGTCAATCTTCAGCTCACGATGGAGCGCTGGCCGCAAATCCGCTTTCTCGCCACTCGCGAACATTGACGCGACGCACCGCCGTCGATGTCATCAATTTTCACGCGCGTTTACAGGCATTGCCGGCACGATTTACCATGGCGCTATCCATCATGCAGAAAATGAATCTGGAAGACCGGATTGCCCTGACCCGCGCTGTGGTCGGCCTGCTGGACAGTTGGGGTGCCAACGCCGCCCAGCAGGTCGCCTTGCTGGCGCTGCCGCACGAGACGCGTCCCGGCGCCATCCGCCAGTTCCGCCAGAACACGCCGTTTCCGGAAAATGAGCTGGTCATGGAGCGGATCGAGCACTTTATCGGCATCGCCGATGCCTTGCGTACGTCCTACCCGCACAATGCGCACATGGGCAACATCTGGATGAACCGGGAGAATCATCGTTTCGACAACCGCGCGCCGCTGGCGGCCATGCTCGAAGATGGCCTTGCCGGCATCATCGCGGTACGCACCCACCTGGACTGCGCCTACGAATGGAACCTCAGCGGTTCCGACAATAAATCGGGATAAACGGAAGGAACGCGAGGGATGGAAGAATACAAATGCGCTTTCAGTAACACGCTCGTGACCAACCAGTTTGGCTGTGAGAAAGGCGAGCCGGTGGCACGGCGCGGCGGACCGGATGTCGCCTGTCAATCCAACGAGGCCCATCTCCGCTGTGAAAAGCTATTTGCGCAGATGAAATCCGCGGCATTGCCTGCCTTTGGCGTGGAGGATGACTTGCTCACCATGCCACACAGCGTGCTGGTGAAAATCCAGTTCGGCGGCCTGCTGAGCCTGCAACGGCTCCTGGAAGCCAGCGCCGCCAGTTCTGGCGAGGTGAAGGATGTTCATGCCCTCGTCTCGCAGGCGGTTGAAAAATACAGCAGCGTTGAAGCCATTCCCTGCTCGGAGCTGGTGGCGGACATGACCGCCTACAAGCTCCGGCGTCGAGGTTAGAATAAATTTCGCTATTTGTTTTCCTTCAGTTACTTACCTTCGGCCCCGCTTTTAACGGAAAGCAACTCGATCTCGAAGATCAGCGCTTCATTGGGTCCGATCGCACCGCCGGCCCCACGCGGTCCGTAGGCGAGATCCGCGGGGATGAAGACCTGCCACTTGGAGCCTTCCTTCATTAGCGGCAGGGCCGCCTGCCAACCCTTGATCGCACCGCCCACCGGAAAGGTCGCGGGCTCGTTGCGCTGATAGGAGCTGTCAAATTCGGTGCCGTTGATCAGTGTGCCGCGATAGTGGGCGACGACAGTATCGGCGCTCTTTGGCTGTTTGCCCTTGCCTTTGGAGATGATCTTGTATTGCAGTCTGCTGGCCAGCGTCTCCACACCGGATTTTTTCTTGTTGGTTTCCAGGAAGGCCTGCCCGGCTTCAAAATTCTTTTTCGCCAACGCTTCACGTTCTTCCATGTCCTACCTCTGTTGGGTCTGCGCCGCCGCCTGCATCTCTTCCGGCTTGAGCTGGGAGGGTTTATTGGCGATGACGTCCTGCGCGCCCAGACTGAAGGCCTTCGATTCCAGCTTCAGGTTCTGGCGCTTGAGATTTTCACCTATCTGGTATCCCGCGGTATAGCTGAATTGCTGTTTGTCGGTCTTCAGACCTGTTGGGTCCTTGCCCCAGGCAGTTAGGGAAAAGGACAGGGCGAAAAGGAGAAAGACAATACAACGTTTCATGGGGACTCCTTAAAGATGTGATGTCAATTGGGATAATGGGCAGGCGAATATCAGCCCGGTAACGCATCAACCTTGCGCCGCTGATTTCGCAAATTGGCCAATGCTGTTTCGCATTGCTGCACCCGACTCTGTTCCTGTTCGACCACATTTTTCGGGGCGCGCGCGACGAAATCCGGATTGGCCAGCTGGGTTCTTGCCTTGGACAGATCTTTCTCGATTTTTTCCATTTCTTTCCCGAGACGTTCGAGTTCTGACTGCTTGTCGATCAGCGAACCGAGCGGGACCAGGACCTTCAAGTGCCCGACGAGAGCCGTGGCGGCTTCAGGCGCGTGTTGGCCCTGCTTGAGCCAGGTAATGGAATCGGCCCGTGCGAGGGCGAAAATATAATGCCGGTTGTTTTCAAGAGATTTCTTGTCGCTGGTGGAGCCGTCCTGGAACAGCAACGGCAGCGGCTTACCGGGTGAAATGTCCATCTCACCACGGATGTTGCGCACGCCGGTGATCACCGCCATGACCCATTGCATCTCCCCGGTCGCTTTGGCGTCGATCTGTTTTTTCACGGACTTCGGATACGGTTCGCGCATGATCGTAGCACCTGTCTTCCCCGCGAGCGGGGCCGCGCGCAGCCAGATTTCCTCGGTGATGAAGGGCATGACGGGGTGGAGCAGGCGCAGCGCCGCTTCCAGCACCTGCACCAGGGTGCGGCGCGTGCCGCGCAAAGCGCCCGGTCGGCGGTCCGCGGCAGTCAGCACGACCTTGGACAGCTCGAGATACCAGTCGCAGTACTCGTGCCAGACAAAGCTGTAAATCGTCTGGGCGGCCAGGTCGAAACGATAATCCCGGAACGCCGCTTCCACTTCGCCGGTGACGACCTGGAGGCGCGAGACGATCCAGCGGTCGGCGGCATTGAGTTCGA
>JANLIC010000306.1 GCA_024654125.1 Sulfuricaulis sp.
CTGCTGGAAACCGGCGTGAGCGTCATGGCGCGCCCGCCCGGCAAGCGCAACAGCACGATCCATCTGCTTTCCGGCGGCGAAAAGGCGCTGACGGCGGTGGCGCTGGTATTCGCCATTTTCCAGTTGAACCCGGCGCCGTTCTGCCTGCTGGACGAGGTGGATGCCCCGCTGGATGACGCCAACGTGATCCGTTATTGTGAGACGCTGAAGACGCTGTCGCAAAAGACACAACTGGTCTACATCACGCACAACAAGATCAGCATGGAGATGGCCGACATTCTGATCGGCGTCACCATGTCTGAGCCGGGCGTGTCACGCCTGGTGGCGGTGGACGTGGAGCAGGCCTTGGAGATGGTCGCGCAGTAATGAACTTGCAGTATGCACTGCTCTTCATCGGAATCGTCATTATCGCCGTCGTTGCCCTGAGTGCCTACGATATGTCCCGTTTGCGCCGCCCGCGCCCGCGGCCGGAGGTGCATCTCGGTGATTACCCGAATGACGATACGCCCGTCCGCCCCAGCCTGCTGAATGCCACGCGCGAAGAGGGCAGCGAGAAGGTGCTGCGCTCCGATATCGATATCGCCCCACGTGAAGCGCCGCGCGAGGAAATCCTGCGCCGGGAAATCCGGCAACTGGAGGAGGTCGCGACCATGCCGCTTGATCTGACCGCCGGCCTTCGGCGACCCGGACGCTTCGGAGCGGCGCCCGGCCGGCAATATCTGTCGGATGAAAAAATCGATTTTGTCATTCATTTGCCGGGAGACCAGCCGGTGGCGCGCGATGGCGCGCTCGGCATCTTCAAACAGCACGAGTACAAGCTGAACAAGGCCCGGCATCTTTACGGGCTGCATCACCAGACCGCGCACTGGTCCGATCTCCAGTTGGACCGATCGAGCACGAAGTATGACGATCTCATGCTCGCCATTCAGCTGGTCGATCCCAAAGGGCCGGTCGATGAATCCGAGCTGACCGTGTTCACCGAAATCGGTTTGCAGTTAGCGGATGCCTTGCAGCGCCCGACGAAACTGCCGCGCACCTTCGAACAGGGTTTGACGCGCGCCAGGGAATTGCAGGAGTTTTGCGACACCTATGATGTCATCGCCGGCATTCACGTGGTTCCCAACTCGGAGGCGGCATTTCCGGGACGCGCCATCGAAATGGTGGCACGCCACGTCGGTTTGGAGCTGGGGTCGATGAATATCTTTCATATGAAAAACGAAGTCGCCCCCGGCAACCGGCATTTGTTCAGCATGGCGAACCTGCATGAATCGAGCTCGTTCGATCCCGATGCGTGGGATATATTTGAAACCTCCGGGCTGACCCTGTTCATGAGCGTGCCCTGCGCGTTCCAGCCAGGCGTGGTGTTCGACCGAATGGTAGCAAGTGCGCGCGAAATCGCCGAGACGCTGGGTGGGAAGTTGCAGGACCAGAACCGCCGTCCGCTCACCGACAAGGGCATCACGGTGATCCACCACCAGATCGAAGAGATCGAGGAAAAAATGCGGACCTTCGGCATCACGGCGGGTAGCGAAACGGCGCTCAAGCTGTTCAAAGAAGCCACGATCCCATGAGTGGAGCGGCAAAGCCGCGCCAGCGCGCGGCGGAACTGCGCCGGGAAATCAATCACCACAATTACCGATATTACGTTCTCGATGACCCCGTCATCTCCGACGCGCAGTACGACAAGCTCCTGCGAGAATTGCAGGAGCTCGAAACAAAACATCCCGACCTGATTACGCCCGATTCACCGACTCAGCGAGTCGGCGCCGCACCCTCGGATGAATTTGGCGAGGTCCGCCATTCCATTCCGATGACTTCCATGGACAACGCCTTCTCGGACGAGGAGGTGGGTGATTGGGACCAGCGTGTGCGCAAGAGTCTTGAAGTCGATGGCGAGGTTGCCTACACGGCCGAACCCAAATTCGACGGCACCTCCATCAGCCTGCGCTATGAGAACGGCCTGTTGGTTCAGGTCGGGACGCGTGGCGATGGCGAGACCGGCGAGGATGTCACCGTCAACGTGCGCACCATTCGCACCGTGCCGCTGCATCTGGAGGGAAAAGACTGGCCGGACGTTCTCGAAGTGCGCGGTGAAGTGGTCATTCCGAAAAAAGCTTTCGAGCGCCTCAACGCCGAGCAACTGAAGCAGGGCGACAAGATTTTTGCCAATCCGCGCAACGCCGCCGCCGGTTCGCTGCGACAGCTCGATCCGCGCATCACGGCGGCGCGACCCCTGAGTTTTTTCCCCTGGGGATTGGGTCAGACGTCCAAGACCGTTGCGCGGCGTTATTCAGAATTGTTGAGGCTCCTCAATGACTGGGGATTTCGTACGACGGAGTTTTTCCGCGTAGCCAAGGGTGTGGACGAGTGCCTCAACTATTATCGGGAAATCCTCGCCAAGCGTGACAAGTTGCCGTTCGAGATCGATGGCGTGGTGTACAAGGTGGATGACTTACGGGCACGCGATCAGCTGGGCTACACGGCGCGCGCTCCGCGCTGGGCCATTGCGCACAAACTGCCGGCGCAGGAGGAAACAACGGTAGTCGAAGATATCATGGCCTCGGTTGGCCGTACCGGCGTGATCACGCCGGTGGCGGTGCTGAGACCGGTGCAGGTCGGCGGTGTGACGGTCACGCACGCGACGCTGCACAATCAGGACGAGGTCGAACGCAAGGACGTGAGAGTCGGCGATTCTGTCATCGTGCGCCGCGCCGGCGACGTAATTCCCGAGGTCGTGGGTGTCATCAAAGATAAACCCCGTGGCGCGCGCAAGTGGCACATGCCCAAGAAATGTCCGGTCTGCGATTCCGAGGTGATCCGCGAAGCGGAGGAGGCGGCGCACCGCTGCATGGGTGGGCTGGTCTGTTCGGCGCAGCGCATGGGCGCGATCCTGCATTTCGCCTCGCGCCACGCGATGGACATCGAGGGCCTGGGCGACAAGCTGGTGCAGCAACTGGTGGACAAGGGCATGGTGAAGACCGTGGCCGATATCTACCGCCTCAAGAAAGACGAGCTGGCCGACCTCGAGCGCATGGCCGAGAAATCGGCGCAGAATCTGCTGGACCAGATCGAGAAAAGCAAAACCACCACGCTCGCGCGATTTCTCCACGCACTCGGCATCCCGCAAGTGGGCGAAGCCACGGCGCAACTGCTCGCGGATCAGTTCGGTTCTATCGACGAGATCATGGACGCGAAGCCTGAGACGCTGGAGACCATCCACGGCATCGGGCCGGCGATGGCGGAAGATATATCCCATTTCTTCCATGAAAAACACAACCGCGGCGTGATCCGCGACCTGCTCAAGGCTGGTATTCATTGGCCCAAGCCCACTCGCGTCAAAAAATCTTCTGCCCTTACCGGCAAAACATTCGTGATCACCGGCGGGCTCAGTACCATGACCCGTGATGAAGCCAAGCGTCGGTTGCAGGAACTCGGCGCAAAAGTTGTTGGCAGCGTGTCGAAGAAAACCGATTACGTCATTGTCGGCGAAGAACCGGGCTCCAAGGCCGACAAGGCCAGAGAACTGGGGGTAACGATGCTGGGTGAAATGGAGTTTCTTAAGTTGATCGCCAAATAGCTTTGAATCGCGAATAATCGGGTCAGAGAACAATTAACGCTAATATTCAAAACAACAGAAAAGAGGCCAGCACCCCCCCTATTTTTTGGTGACAGGAGCTGTGGACCCGATGTACCTATGGCGGAATCTCCTGCTCAATGTGTTTCTGGCAATTATAGGCGTCATGTTTCCCCCAACGGTGATGGCGGTATCTGAAATGATGGCAAAACATCTTGG
>JANLIC010000333.1 GCA_024654125.1 Sulfuricaulis sp.
AAATTCGGAACATCGATTTTCAGACAGACTCTTGATTTGCAAGATGTACTTGTAGTACTGAAAAGTCTCTACTCGGTTCCCAAACGAGCCGCCGTGTCAAAAGCGGCCTGGGCGCCCGCGTGGTCTCCTCGTTTCAGGCGCGCCTCCCCGATTACACGCCAATTTTCAGCGCGCAGAGGCTTGTCGTTTCCCGCCCATCCATTCGACCTGGCAGCCAACCCTTCGGCCTGCTGATATTGACCTTGTTGCAGACGCAATCGTGCCAACTCCTGCCACAACAGCGGGTTGCGTGGCTCGATGCGCAACGCCCGTTCCAATGTGCCCACGGCCGCATCCGGTTTGCCGCTGGCAATATCGTTTCTGGCTGAATCCACCAAGGCCAGAACGGCGTTGTTGTCCGAAACCGGCCGGGCCTCCGGTGTCGGCGCGTACAGACCGGCACACGCCGAGAGGAGCGATGATAACGTCATGACAACCAGGAGGAAAAAGCGCTTACTCATTGAAACAATCTCTGAAACCAGCTCTTCAGTGAACGCGCCGGCGCCGGTGTTGCGCAAGGGGCCGTCTCCGTCGGCGCCGATCCACGAATGAAAGGTAATTTGACCGTTCCCGGACAATTTTCATCGGCGCGCAAACCGGTAGTTGAGTCAATGCCGGTCCATTCAATGTTATCAGGAATCGGCGGCACCAGCGGGTCGGGGTCGAGGCGCGACATCATTTCGCCCCAGACTGTCATCGCGCCCCCCGCACCGGTCATGTTGATTGGCTGATTGTCATCCCGTCCGATCCACACCACGGCCAGCCGGTCACCGGTATAGCCGGCGAACCAGCTGTCGCGCAAGTCGTTGGTGGTCCCGGTTTTGCCAGCCAAGTTCAATTCTGAGGAAAAATACTTATTCACGGCGCCGGCCGTGCCTTCGCGCACCACGGATTGCAGCGCGTGGGTCACCAGAAAGGCGGGTCCCGGCTCGATAACCTGTTCGATCGATAGCGAATAGCGCTGCAACGGCTGGCCGTCCGCCATCAGGACCTCGCGGATGGCGCGCAAGGGGATGCGAAAACCGCCGCTGGCAAATGCCTGGTACATCTGTGTGACCTCCAGGGGGCTCAGGCTGTCCGCCCCCAGCAAGCTGGAGGCGTAGTGGTGCAGTTCGCGCTCGACGCCGAGTTGGCGCGCATTGTCCATGACTCGGCTTACGCCCAGCGCCAGGCCCAGGCGTGCCGAGGAGACATTATAGGAATTTGCGAGCGCCATGCGCAGCGGCACCTGCCCGTGGAATTCCTTGTCATAGTTCTGGGGCTCCCAATCGCTGGTACCGCGTTCGCGCCAGACGAGTGGACTGTCATCGAGCAGGGTGGCCAATGTATACACGTCCGGATGCTGCAGCGCCGTCAGGTAAATCACCGGCTTGATCAGCGATCCGATCGGTCGCGCGGCGTCCAACGCCCGGTTAAACCCTTCAAATCGAGTGTCACGGCCTCCCACGAGCGCCTGGACTTCGCCGTTTTGCGAGCTGCTGATCACAATCGCTCCTTCCAGGCTTTTTGTTGGGAGGCGCCGGACTTTTTCCAGTTGAGTCAGACGGCTGGCGAGCGCACGTTCCGCGGAGACCTGAACCAACGGATCCAGCGTGGTGAAAATCTGCAACCCTTCGGAACGCAAATCCACTTCACGATAATCGCGCCGCAATTGGCGATGCACCAACCCAACGAAAGCCGGATAGCGCGACGTCCCCTCGGGCGCCTTTTCCACCACTCCCAGCGGAGCGGTGCGAGCCGTGACAAACTGTGCTTGTGTCAAATAATCCAGTTTGCGCATCTCCTGCAACACCAGATTGCGACGCGCCAGCGCGCGGGGCGATTGGCGGCGCGGGTCGTAATGGGAGGGGCCTTTGACCAGCCCAACCAGCAAGGCTGCCTGAGACATATTGAGTTGCGAAAGCGGCTTGTCGAAATAAAAATGACTGGCGAGCCCGAACCCATGTATGGCGCGATTGCCATCCTGGCCGAGATAAATCTCATTCGCATAGGCTTCCAGGATTTCCTCTTTTGAATAATGCAATTCCAGAAGCAGGGACATGATGACTTCCGTAAATTTTCGTCGCAGGGTCCGTTCGGATGTCAGGAAGAAATTCTTGACGAGCTGCTGCGTCAGGGTGCTTCCCCCCTGGATGCCTCCGCCGCTCACGATTGATATCAATGCACGCGCCGTGCCGCGGGCGGAGAATCCATGGTGCGTGAAAAAGTTTCGGTCCTCGATGGCAATCAGGGCCTTGACCAGGTGCGGCGGAATTTCATCGAATCGCACCAGCACGCGGTCTTCGTTGTGCGCCGGGTAAATACCGCCGATCAGCACAGGATCCAGACGTGCCAGCGTTACCTCTTGGCCGGTATCGCGATTCGCCAATTTCCTGAGGCGCGCACCGTCGAAATCGGCACGCAACGTCAGGGTTGACTGCGCGCCGTCCCAAAAGGCAAACGGTCGTGTGATCAGGATGAATTCGTCACCCGTGCGCCGATAACTTCCGTGATCCTTCGGGTCGGCGGCGACGCGGTAATCCAGCATGGCCAGCTCCAGCGCCAACTGGTCGGGGCGCAATTTCATGCCCGGATAAAGCTCGAGCGGGCGCGCGTAGACCCGCGCCGGCATGGCCCAACGTTTCCCTTCGAACTGCATGCGCACGGTGATGTCGAGATAAAGTGCGAAGCC
>JANLIC010000335.1 GCA_024654125.1 Sulfuricaulis sp.
TGGTTGTTTCGAGGTCGCCGCGGGTCACGCTGACCTCGCGATAAAGCGGTTGGGCCTTGTCACGGGCGTTCCAGTAATAATATGCGCCGATGCCGAAGAGGACGGCGAAAAAGATGATGGTGATCCAGATGTACTTCTTGCTCACGGTATCACTCCCTGGCCCTGCACTTGCTCCCAAGCCGCTTCCGCCGTCACGCGGTCACGCTGGCTCTGCAAAAAATTTTTCTGCCGCTGGATGAGATCGTTCTCGATGCGATCCCAGTCCTCAAACGACATGAGACCGTTGTTGTAGCGCGAGCGCGCGATTTCCGCACGCGTGATCGCGGCCTCCAGAAAGGCGCTGTCCACCTTGAGCTTCTCCTCGGATTCGACATAGTTGGCATAAGCCTGTTTGAGTCGCACCAGCTGCTGGCGTTCCACATTATCTTTGGTCGATGAAACGGCCTCGAGCGTCGCCGCCGTGCTTTTGGTCGTGTAGTAATCCTTGCCACCGCTGTAAAGCGGAATAGTAAGGTTCAATCCCACGGTGCGCCGGTCCTTGTCAGGCGCCCAGTCCTGCCCTTCACGCGCCATCGAACCGGTAAGATCCACGCTCGGGTAAAAGCCGGCGCGCGCGAGCGTGACATCCGCCAGCGCGGATCGCTCCTGCGCCCGGGCCTTGGCCAGGTCGGGTACCTGCTGCACCAGTGTTTGGAAATTCGGAGACGCTCCCGGCACAGTCACCGGCACGCTGCCCAGGACCTGCAATCCTTCCGGTTCGCTCCGGCCCAACACACGCGCCAGTTGCGCCTGGGACGAGACCAGCGTCTGGCGCGCCTGCAGATTTTCGTAACGTGCCTGGGCCAGTGTGGCGCGCGTGAGCAGGAAAGAGCCCTTGTTCTCGCGCCCGCCTTCAAACCTCAGCTCCACCAAGCGCAAATTTTCTTGCAACCGTTGCACGATCTTATCGGTGAGCGTGACGTTGTCTTGCGCGAATAGCAATCCGGCAAATGCCGATTTTAATTCCTGACTCAACCGGGTCTTCACCACCGCCAGGTCGGCCTCGACCTCGGCAAATTTTGCCACCCCCTGTTCTATCTTGGCGCTGTCCTGGAAACCGGAAAACAGGTTCTGACTCAGTGACAGCGAGGTGCTGAAACCGGTGCTGTTAGATGCCGCACTACCGGAACTGTCATTGTAACCGGCGCCCCCCGAAAGCTGGGGAAGATTGCCGCTATGCACCGCGCGGGCTGAATGCCCGGCCGCTGCTAGATTGGCGCGCGCGGCACGCAGTTCCGGGTTGGAAGCTGTTGCCTCTCCGATGCTGACTTCCCACGTCAATGCCGTGGGTGCCGCCGCCCAAAGCGTCGGAACCAATCCTAACAGAAGGACTGAAAGCAGATTTTTATAGGTGGCAATCATGCGAGTGACAACCATTTCCGGCCCATGCGTTTGTCCTAGGCCATTTTGTCGGGATACGGCGATCAGCCATTGTGACGGGAAAGCGGTTACCTGTCCAAACTTGAACGCTTCATCAAGCGTCCGGTTGACGCCTCAAAATATCATTTCAGGCTGCCCGGTCGACAGGATTTTCGCGACAAACCAGAAACAGGCATGTACCCATACCATGACCGAGCTTGTCGTGATAATCCGCATAATACAGGCACAGACACACGACGTTCCCGGATTTCAATTCGGCGCATCTTGGTCCAAGGTGAGCGGCAATGGGAAATTCTGGAACGGGACCTCGAATAATCCATCCTGTCGTTAACCTACAAAATATCGGGATGATCATTCCGCTGATGCATGCTTAGACTCGCACGTTTAGAATTACGGGATGTACGTCAACATCGTAGATAGCCAGGAGAAAATTTCTGCCAAAGATTGGAATGCTCTTGCCGGCGAACGTAATCCCTTTTTGCGCCATGAGTTTCTCGCCGCTTTGGAAACCACCGGTTGTGTCTCCTCGAAAACCGGCTGGCTGCCGCAACACCTCGTCGTTTATCAGGAAGGACCGTTCCAGGGCCGGCTTTTGGGCGCAGCACCAATGTACCTGAAGCACCATTCGTACGGCGAATATGTCTTCGACTGGGCCTGGGCCAATGCCTATGCGCGTGCCGGAGAAAATTACTATCCCAAGTTGGTGGTCGGCGTTCCGTTCACGCCGGCCACCGGTCCGAGACTGCTGGCCGCCCCCGATGTGGACCCCGCCACAATAAAGAAGGTACTGATTCAAGCCGCCTGGCGGCACCGTCAGGATACCGGGGCCTCTTCACTGCACTGGCTGTTCGTGACCGGCGAGGACGCCCAGTGGCTTGAAAAGGAAAGTCACCTGCTGCGCACCGGATGCCAGTTTCACTGGACCAACCCGGGTTATCGCGATTTCAACGATTTTCTTTCGAGCTTCACGGCGGAAAAACGCAAAAAAATAAAACGCGAACGCCGACATGTGCAAGAAGCCGGAATCACGATGGAAACATTGACTGGCGCTTCCATCAACTCCGCGCACTGGGATATTTTCTTTGAATTTTACGAGTCAACCATCCGCGCCCACAACGCCTACGCCTATCTTTCGCTTGAATTTTTTCAGCGGCTGGGTGAAACAATGCGTGAAGATATTGTTTTGGTTCTGGCACGCCAGGGGCATGACTATGTGGCCGGCGCACTCAATCTGCGGGGCGCCGACACGTTGTATGGCCGCTACTGGGGCTGCCGCGGCGAATTCCACAGCCTGCATTTTGAAACCTGCTATTACACCGCGATTGAATACTGCATCGCCCGGCAGCTGCGCGCTTTCGAGGCCGGTGCCCAGGGAGAACACAAATTGGCGCGCGGCTTCACCCCGGTCGTGACCCGCTCGGCACATCGTCTTTCACATTCGGACTTCAGCCGCGCCATCGCCGATTATTTGGCGCGCGAGCGGCTCGACGTGAATGCCTATGTGAACGAACTCGGCGAGCATATCCCGTTCAAAAAAGAAACCGCCGCGGAATACTAGCGATCATGTTTGTTCTCAAGTCCGATACGGCAGACCTGCGCTTCCCCCCGGTGGAGCTGGCCTCGCCCGAAGGCCTCCTCGCGGTGGGTGGCGACCTGCGGGCCGAGCGGCTCCTGGAGGCGTACCGCCACGGCATTTTTCCCTGGTACAGCCCAGGCCAACCGATTCTGTGGTGGTCACCCGATCCGCGCGCGGTGCTGTTTCCGCCGAAACTGCGCGTCTCACGCAGCCTGCGCAAAACGCTGCGTCAGAATAAATTCAGCGTCACACTGGATCGGGCTTTCCGCGAAGTCATCTCTTCCTGTGCCCAGCCCCGGAGCCAACGCCTCGGACACGGAACGTGGATCGCGCCGGAAATGATTGAGGCGTACTGCGTGCTTCACGAACGCGGCTTTGCGCACTCCGTGGAATCCTGGAGGAATGGTAAACTTGTTGGCGGACTTTATGGCGTCGCCTTGGGAAGCGCCTTTTTCGGGGAATCCATGTTCACGCGGGTCACGGATGCATCCAAGCTGGCGTTTGTCCACCTCGTACGGCAACTGGTGCTGTGGGGCTATACCCTGATTGACTGCCAATTGCCTTCAGGGCACCTGTTCAGCCTGGGAGCGGAGGAAATCCGCCGGCGCGAATTCATGGAACATCTTGAACGAGCGCTCGGACAACCCGACCGCCCGGGCCGCTGGCGCTTCGAAGCCGATCCGGGAATACTAATAGACAATCAATTACCATCTGGATCATGACGAGCCACCACAAACAACCGGAGATTTTCCTCTCCATGCCGCACGCGTGCAGCTACCTATCCGGCCGCACGGCCACCTCGCTGTTCCTCGATCCGCGCCAGCCGCTCGACAGCCGTCAGTACGCGAGCTTCATGCGCCTCGGTTTCCGGCGCAGCGGTGACCTCGTTTACCGGCCGCATTGCCGCGAATGCAATGCCTGCATCCCGGTGCGTATCCCGGTGAGCCGTTTCCGGCCCGATCGGGGACAACGGCGCGTTTGGAAACGTAACCAGGATCTGTCCGTGATCGCGCTTCCACCGCTTTTCCACCAGGAGCACTTTGAACTGTATCAGCGCTACCAGGCCTCGCGTCACCCGGGCGGAGGCATGGACGATCCTGATCCAAAAAAGTACATGAACTTTCTCGGGTCGCGGAATATTGATACCGTTTTTTACGAGTTGTGGCAGGATCAGACGCTGCTGGGGGTTGCCGTCACTGACATCCTTCCCGACGGGCTCTCGGCGGTATACACCTTCTTCGACCCTGATGAAAAACAGCGCGCGCTCGGTGTCTATGCCGTGTTGTGGCAAGTCGAACAGGCGCGAGCGCGGCAACTGCCATGGCTTTACCTGGGGTACTGGATCAAGGAGTGTTCCAAAATGTCCTATAAAGGTCACTACCAACCTCTGGAAGCCTTAGTGCAAGGTCACTGGGTCAACTTGGAACATCCCCTGTCCCGCTCTGCGCCGTAAACTGGCGCACGGCTGGCACGTCCATAGCATCTCCGTCAGGCCTGGGGCCGGACTTGTCGGCCAGGTGCCGCCAACATGCTCAGCTTTCTGTAT
>JANLIC010000022.1 GCA_024654125.1 Sulfuricaulis sp.
CGCCGAGGATTTCCGCCGCGCCTTCGAGTCCTGCGATGTCATCATGGGCCCCACCAGCCCCACGACCGCATTCAAGATCGGCGAAAAGAGCGACGACCCGGTGGCCATGTATCTGAACGATATCTACACGGTTCCGATCAACCTCGCTGGTTTGCCGGGGATGTCGGTTCCCGCGGGTTTCGATGCCCGGGGGCTGCCCATCGGATTGCAGCTGGTCGGGAAATATTTCGCCGAGGCGCACCTGCTCAACGTCGCGCACCGTTATCAGCAGGTAACCGATTGGCACCGGCGTGTGCCGAAGGGTTTTGCATGACACAATCCACGGTCGAGACCAACGGATCGACGCCACGGGAGCCACCCCCGGTTTCGCACCGTCAGCCGAAAGTGAGCGGTTTTGCCATCGCGAGCATCGTACTAGGTCTGTCAGGTATCATCGTGAGCTGGTTTATTGTCGCGATCCCTTCGATCCTGGCGGTCATCCTCGGACACGTCTCTCGCGTGTGCGTCGCGCGTTCCGAAGGTCGGCTCGTGGGCAAGGGGTTGGCGCTCACGGGTCTTATATCCGGCTATTTCATGATCGCGGCTTACGTGGCGATGATGTTTTTCATCGTGCTGCCCGAGTATCGCGACTACCAGCACCGCGCGCGCGTATCGGAGGCGAACAGTCTCGCGGCTGAAACGCGCGCCGCGATCGAGGATGCTTATGGGCGTGGCCTCCGTGTCGGAGCCGACGGCAATCTCCCTGCCGAACCTTCAGCGCTGGGCCTCGCGCCATCGACGCAGTACCATGGAAATTTTGTAAAATCGGTCACCTACGATACTACCGGAACAATAACCGTCACGATGAAGCCTGACGACAAACTTGGTCCGATCGCCGGTCGTACCGTGGTGTTCGTGCCTACGCCGAGCGACAAGGGCCTGGTTTGGCAAGTGAGCGGCGCCAGCACGGTTCCGAAAAAGTATCTGCCTAGGTTCTAATCGCCAATCGCATGGAATGGGAAACCGTCATCGGTCTTGAAGTTCACGCCCAGCTCATGACCCGGAGCAAGGCGTTCTCGGGCGCGGCCACGAAATACGGCGCCGAGCCGAACACCCAGGCGTGCGCGGTGGATATTGCGCTG
>JANLIC010000029.1 GCA_024654125.1 Sulfuricaulis sp.
GTGATCATGCAGCCACGAACCGACGGGCTGCCGTATGACACTCAGGCCTCGGTGAATCCGGATTTATGCACCGCCTGCGGAATCTGCGCCGGCGCCTGCCCGACCGCCACGCCGTTCCGGCGCATGACGGAGCTGGTCGCCGGCATCGACATGCCGGAACTGCCGATCCGGGAAATACGGGAGCACAGTCTGGCCGCGACCGCGAAGCTGTCCGGGGTGGACCGGATTCTCGTTTATGGTTGTCAATGCGGCATCAATTTGAACGGACTCGCGGAAACGGGTGTCGGCGTTGTCACGCTGCCCTGTGTTGCGGCCTTGCCGCCGTCGTTCATCGATTTTGTCGTCACCCGCCGGCACGCCGACGGCGTGATGTTGGTCGGTTGCGCGGCGGGCGATTGTTATCATCGGCTGGGAGTGGAATGGATGGAACAACGGCTGGCGGGCGAGCGCGATCCTTACCTGCGCGGGCGCGTGCCACGCGAACGGATTGCCACGGCCTGGGTGGCGCCTTCAGGGGGCGTGATACTGGCCCGCGAACTGGAATCCTTTCGCGCCCGGCTGAAAAAAATGGGGCCCTATCAAAAAGGCGGGGACCGGCCCCCGCCTTCCGCGCCGCCGAGTCCGGATCAAAGCGAGGTGAAAGATGTCTCTTATCGCCTGGGATAACCGGTTTTCCGTCGGCGTCGCGGCGGTGGATCACGAACATCGTGAGCTGATCGGGCTCATCAACGAAACCCATGAAAGATTGAAGCGCCCCGATGCCGATATCACGGTGCCGGATTTTCTCGGCGAAATTTATACGCGCATATCCGCGCATTTCGCGCTCGAGGAGAAGCTCATGCGCGCCAGCCGTTACGACCAATACCCCGAACACAAGGCGGATCACGAGCGCCTGCTGGACGCGATCCGCGATATCATGGACGACTATGAAGACAGCCGTGAATTTGACGAGGGGCGGTTCGCGCAACGATTGGCGACATGGTTCACCGGTCATTTCAGCACGCACGACGCGCGCCTGCATCACCGGCTGGATTGAGTTGTTGTGAACTGAATATTCTTGATTAGCGGAGGCTTGCGTCGTGCCTGAAAAAATAATGCGGTATATCGGCCAGGGATTGTTCTACGGCTTGTTTGTGGCCGTCATCGGATATTTTTCAGTGGCGCCGGCCTACGTGCATTTCCCCGCCGACCAGGCCCTGATCAAGGTGAGCTTCAGCCATGCCGGTCAGCCTCTGGAAGAATGCCGCGCGCGCACCGCCGAAGAACTGGAGCAGCTGCCGCCCAACATGCGCATACCCATGCAGTGCGGACGCGAGCGCTCTCCCGTGACGTTTGAACTGGAGCTGGACGGCAAGTCGATTTATCGGGCGGAATTACGACCCCGGGGCCTCTCGCATGATGGTGCTTCCACCGTGTATCAACGCTTTCCGGTTCCCGCGGGCCGGCATCGTTTGCGCGCACGCCTGAAGGACAGTGTGCGCGTGCAGGACTTCAACTACACCAGGGAGGCGGACGTGACCGTCGTGCCGGGCCAGGTCTTCGTGGTGGATTTCAACGCCCGCGCCGGCGGGTTCGTATTTAAATAAAGAGACTTGAACCACAGATGAACACAGATACACACAGATAATAAAGTTTCTGGTTTAGTCCGTGTTCATCTGTGTTTATCCGTGGTTTCAAAAATCATAATGAACCCCTCCGACTTTTTGCTTCCCATCCCTGACAACGGACGCCGGCAGCTTGCCCGTGGCTGGTTGTTGCTCGGGCTGGTTTCGCTCCTGGTCTCGGGAATCTTTTCGGTGTTGCTGGTGCTGGCGCGAGCCCCGTACGTGCAGAACTTTTTCCCGTGGGTGGATTTTTTCCACACGGCGCTGGTGGTGCATGTGGACCTCTCGGTGCTGGTGTGGTTTCTCGCCTTCGGCGGCGTGTTATGGAGTCTCAATTCCACAGCGCGGTTTTTGGGCGCCGGCCGTTTGGCGCTTCTGCTCGCCATGTTGGGAACGCTGGTGATGGCCAC
>JANLIC010000045.1 GCA_024654125.1 Sulfuricaulis sp.
GGAACCGACAGGGCTGAAAACCAACTGGTGAGGCGGGTTATTGAGGTTCCACGTCAGGGGTCGGCATGCCGAGGTGGTTGCGGATGGGGTACAGAAAACCCCTCGATAACAGCGTCTTTACCCCTCGGTAATTTCACTCACGGCGATGACTGGCAGGAGATGAACGGAAGACAACAGCAACTGTTGAGAGGGCGGACAGGCAGTTGTCGCTATCTATCGAAAAGATGGTGGCCGGGGTCGGAATCGAACCAACGACACGCGGATTTTCAGTCCGCTGCTCTACCAACTGAGCTACCCGGCCGGGGAGCGGCGCATTATAGAAGAAGCGGCGGGAGTTTGTAAAAAAGTGTCCGGAGAATCAGTGTCAGGCTGAAACGCGGCGTTATTTGCTGGCTGGCGGGACGTAACCCTCCGGCAGTTGCGAGCCCTCGCCGAAGAAATATTTTTCCATCTCGCCCTCGATCATCTTGCGTGCCTTGGGGTCCATGGGGTTGATGCGGTATTCGTTCATCAGCATGGTCTGGTGGGCGAGCCACAGCTTCCAGCCTTCCTTCGAAACGTTTTCCCAGATGCGCTTGCCGAGCTCGCCGGGGTAGGTCTGGTAATCCAGTCCCTCGGCCTCTTTGCCGAGCTTTACGCATTTCACCATACGAGCCATGAACAACTCCTCTAAAGATAAATTTATGCCTGCCGTCTCTGGCGTTACGTTTGTGGTTTCGATCAACCCCCCCGGCCGCGCCCAAGCGGCGCTACGCTTCCTGCTCCGCTTGCTTGGTCCGGGGCACGCCATCCGTGGTGAGCCCGTTCGACGGCGCGAATGTCCACCGGACGTTCGCGAAATCACCGTCTCACCCATGGCGCGGCGCTCGTCGGCGCGAGGACACGTTAAGTGTCCTCGCGAATGCTCCGACTCGCCCTCAGCTGTTCGAGCAGATGTTTCACCGGTGCGCTGAATCCGCGCCGAACCGGACGCCGGACGTTATACCAGACTGTTTCGGCATTCTCCATTGCCTGAGGTGTTCCCCCCACCAGCCGCGCGGGTATGGGTGTGATGTCGAGACGATAGTGACTGAAGCTGTGCCGCCGGGTCGGCCACGGCGAATCGGTTTCAATCTCGATACCCAAATATTGGTGGCACCATCGACGCGCGTCGCCGTTGGTGCATTCGGGAAATCCCCACAAACCGCCCCACAGACCCACCGGTGGGCGGCGTTGCAGCAGCACGCGTCCGCGTGCATCGTGGATCATGAGCATGCGCGTGGTCTTGACCGGCGTTTTCTGCTTCGCGGCGCGTACGGGAAAATCCTGCGGCGTGCCAAGCTGAAAAGCCCGGCAGGTCTTGCGCAACGGGCAGAGCGTGCATTGCGGCTTGGCGCGTGTGCACACGGTGGCGCCCAAGTCCATGATGGCCTGGGTGTAGTCGGCTACGCGCGCGCGCGGCATGTGCCGCTTCGCGAGCATCCATAGGCGTGCCTCGGTTTCCCGCTGGTTGATCGGCGTTTCGATGGCGTGATACCGCGCCAGCACACGCTTGACGTTGCCGTCGAGAATCGGATGGTGACTCCCAAAGGCCAGCGCCAGAATGGCACCCGCGGTGGAGCGGCCGATGCCGGGAAAGTCCGCGACTGTCTCGAAATCTCGTGGGAAGCTGCCGCCATATTCCTTCGTAATTCGCCTCGCTGCACAGTGCAGGTTGCGCGCGCGGGCGTAATAGCCGAGACCGGTCCAGTGGTGCAAGACCTCGTCGAGTCGGGCGCGTGCCAGCGAGCGCACTTGGGGAAATCGTGCCATGAAGCGCTTGAAATACGGGATAACCGTTGCAACCTGGGTTTGTTGCAGCATGATTTCCGAAACCCAGATGCGATACGGATCGCGTGGGCGTTTCCACGGCAGGGTCTTGCGCCCGTGGCGGCCGTACCAGGCCAGCAGCCGCCGGCTGAAGGAGGCGTCACTCATGCGCCGCCAGCGCCTCCACCCGTCGGGCCGTGGTTTGAATTTCCCGTTCCAAGAAATATTTGATCATCCACGGCCCGATCAGCGGCGGCACGAAGAAGTCCGGCTCCCATTCGGCGGTGTAGCGCAGGCGCGACCGCGCGCCTTCGTCGTTCAGCGTCCAGCGTTCGCGGGAGTGGCGCCAGTCGCTCAACGCCGGTTCGCCGATGACCAACAATTCGTCTTTCGGCCGGGCCTGAACGTCCGCGACCAGCTTGGTGGTCCTACACAAGAACAGCACGCAGGCCTGATACGTAAGTTGGAGGCGGTGATGGTCCTTGCTCGGGCGACTCAACACGCGACTCTCGGTTATGGCCGTAGACAGGCGCGGGAGTTGTTCAAATTCATTCATGATGTCCCAAACCCGGTCGCGCGGTGCCTCCAGCACCACCGCGAAGTTCACCGTGTAGCGCCCGGCGTGATACCCGGTTTCGAGTCGTTCAATGGTCTCAGCGCCGCTGCTACCGATCCACAGACCGCAGACGAGGAACACACAGGCGGCATGGATTATTTGAAGAATTTCAATTTGTCCTTCAGTTTCTGTTCCAGCTTACGCTCGACTTTTTCCTTTTTCTGCTCCACTTTTTCCTGGATCAAGGCGCTCGCGTCCACGCGATATTTGAGATCGGAAAACGGACCGGAGATGATGACGGCGTATTTTTCCACGGTGACGCGGTAGTCGAGGGTTTCCTGGGGCAGGTTGGCGCTGCCTCGACCGGTGACGTTCACCAGCCCCGGGCTCTGGACCTTCAGGTCGTCGTTGTGGACCACCCCGTTTTTGACTTGGGCGGTGCCGCTCAGCTGTGTGAACGGCGTTTCATCGCCGGACTTCGGTTTAAGTTCGGTGAGCTTTTGCAGTACGTTGTCGCGTTGCAGACCCTTGATCGAATCGATCATGGCCTTCAGATCCATGCCCTTGATGGCGCCTTTGTTCACCGTGAAGGCGGCGTTGCCGTTGAGCGTTTGTTTGATCTGATCGGCGTCGAAGCCCTGGGCCGTGAGCTTGGCCTTGAGGTCGGCGGTGCCGGTGAATTTGTCGAAATTCAAGGCGTCCTTCAACGCCAGGGCCAACGCCACGCCGCTGACCGATTCGTCCAGCGACAATTGCGGCGTCTTGCCACGCGCATCGAGCGTGGTGCGGCCGGCGTATTTGCCGTTGTACAGCTTGGCCAGGTTGGGACCGAGCGTGATCAGGCCGCGGTCGGCCGACACCTGAATCGTCACGTCGCTCGAATGCAGGTTCATGACCTTGAGTTTTTGGATGCGCAATTTACCCTGCAACGCCAACGCGCGCAGCGTGCTCAGCGGTAGTTCCACCGGCGCCACCGCCGCGGCTGCAGGAATCTTGGCCGCCGCCGGGGCGGCCGGTGGAAAATAGCGATCGAGGTCGATTTGATCCAGCGTCAGATCGAAGCGGTGGGACGGCTGGGCGAAGTTGCGCACCGCCAACGTCCCGCTCAGGCGGCTGTCGTCGAGCGTCGCCACCATGTCCTTGAGTTCGAGGTTTTCCGTCGTGGCCGCGAATTTGGATTTGAGCGCGAGCTTGGTGAGTGCGCTCTTGTCGGCGGTTTCCACGGAGGTGCCGAGTTTGATCAGCAGCGCGCGCGGGTTGAAGGAAGCGATCTCGACGGCGCCGTTGAACGCCGGGGCGTCGAACACCTTCTTACCCTGAAGATCGGCGTGCAAGCTGAGGTCGCCCAGGGACAGGGACAAATCGGCCACGTTCAGGGTTTGGGAGCCGAGATCAAGACCGGCACGCGCACCGAGTTTGACACGCGAGCGCACCGCCGGTTTGCCGCTCTCGAGATCGAAGGCGAGCTGAACGTCGGCCGGAGTGCCGGCGAGAATTTTCCCGGTTTTGAGTTCGAGGTTGCGCACCGCATAGCGCGTCCCCGTCTTCTGGTCGTTCCAGGTGATGTCCGAATTCCGGATGTCGATCTTATTCACGCCGATGGCGCCGAGGGCCGGACCCCCGGCGGGTTTTTTCTGTTCCGCGGGTTTGGATGGACCGGACGATTCCACCAAATCGTCCCAGTTCGACCGGCCGGCGGCGTTGCGCGCCAGGTTCAGTTTCAAGCCGTCGAGCCGGACCGTGTCCACCACCACGTCCCGGCGCAGCAACGGCAAGAGCTTTACACTGGCGCCGGCGGCGTCGACGCGGGCGAAGGGCTCGGGGCCGAAGCCGGGGGCGTTGCCGAGTGTGAGCTTGCCGGTCTCGATGCCGATCCACGGGAAGAACGACCAGCCGAGCTTGCCTTCGATCTTCAGCTCGCGCCCGGTCTTATCTTTTACGAGCTTGACGATTTCGCCCTTGTAATCGTTGGGATCGAACAGGAGGGTCAGCGTCACCGCCAGCGCGATGAACAATACCAGCAGTCCGCCGAGTGCGATCACCACGATTTTCACGGCTTTATTCACAGCGGTCCCTCCGGGGGAGATGGAGCGGGTGATGGGAATCGAACCCACATCTAGAGCTTGGGAAGCTCTCGTTCTGCCACTGAACTACACCCGCGTGCGTTGATCGGCGGTTCGCACTAGAATTGGCCATTCATTGTAACGAATTTCAGGCCGTTGTCTCCATCCGCCCGCATTCCGTGAAGATCTTTTTGAACGGAGAGGAAAAGTCTCTGGCGGGCCCGATCACCATCGCGGCCCTGCTCGCGGAAATGGGGCTCACCGAACGGCGAGTGGCGGTCGAAGTCAATCGGGAGATCGTCCCGCGAAGTCGGCACGGCGAAGTGGAACTGAAGGATAATGACCGCGTCGAAGTGGTATTCGCCATCGGTGGCGGAGGGGGTGGCGTGAACAGGGAGCAGGACGACCGCCGAGGGTGGAGCAGGGACCCCACGCAGTGGGGATGCGGCCCCGAGGCGGGATGTAACGCGCCGCGCACTTTGCGGTCGTTGTTATCGCCACCGCTGCCCGATTCCGCTGGCGCGGGTCCCTTGGGCAACGCTCCGGCGCGTACCCGCGATGCGGGGATGCGACCGTCGCGAGTCGCTCGCGGCCAGCGAAAGGGCTGTCTTTGTGGAATCTATACTAAGCGCGGATTGGTGTGATGATACGCGAAGCCGTACCGGTGGCGACTGGCCGTGAATGCCGCCGGACACCGATAGCGCGTACTGTCGGATCCAAATAATCTTTCGGAGGTGTCGTAAATGGCGGTAACCGCTGAAACAATCCGTAAGACGACGAACGATCCGCTGGTAATCGCCGGGCGGATATATTCCTCGCGCCTACTGGTGGGCACCGGCAAGTACCGGGATCTCGAGGAAACACGGCGTGCGGTGGAGGCGAGCGGCGCGCAGATCGTCACCATCGCGGTACGCCGCACCAACATCGGTCAGAACCCGGACGAGCCGAGCCTGACCGAGGTTCTGTCCCCGACCAAATATACTTACCTGCCCAACACCGCCGGCTGCTTCAACGCCGAAGATGCCGTGCGCACCTGCCGGCTCGCGCGCGAGCTGCTGGACGGCCACGACCTCGTGAAACTGGAAGTGCTGGGCAGCGAAAAGACACTGTACCCTGACGTGCCCCAGACCCTGAAGGCGGCCGAGACGCTTATCCGGGACGGCTTCAAGGTGATGGTGTATACCAGCGACGATCCCGTCGCGGCCCGGCAATTCGCCGAAATGGGCTGTGTGGCCGTCATGCCACTGGCGGCGCCGATCGGATC
>JANLIC010000056.1 GCA_024654125.1 Sulfuricaulis sp.
GGGTTACCAGCCGCGCGCCAGCGTGCCACTCGATGAAATGGCGCAATTGCTGGGTTTGCCCGGCAAGCTCGGCCGCCACGGCAGCGAGGTCTGGGGCCAGTATCTCGATGGCAAGATCGGCGAAATCCGTGATTACTGCGAAACCGACGCGCTCAACACTTACCTTATTTATCTGCGCTATGAACTCATGCGCGGCAATCTCGACGAAGTGGGCCACAAGCGCGAAACCGAACTGGTGCGCAAAACCCTGCGCGAGGCCAACAAGCCTCACTTCAATGAGTTTCTCAAGGCCTGGAAATAAAGAGTGAGAATCACAGACAATCGTTGGCACTCGACCCTCACCCCAACCCTCCCCCTGGAAGGGGGAGGGAGAGGGAGGGGGTGCGTCGCACCCCTAACCTGGGCGGGGTTCTGAGCCATCTTTCTCCATGTCCATTTTGGCTAAATCATCTCCACAAACCTCGAAGCCTGTAACCAGCGACGACACCGCTGTTGCCAAGGTGACATCGTTTACCCACGACGGCAGCGGCGTGGCGCGGCTCGACGGCAAGGCCGTATTCATTGAGGGAGCGTTACCGGACGAAACCGTGCGTTTTCGCTATCTCCAGCGGCGCAAACGCTACGACACCGCCGAACTGGTGGAAATCCTGGAGCCGAGTCCGAATCGGGTCACGCCACCATGCCCGCATTATGGTGCCTGCGGCGGCTGCGACTTGCAGCACCTGCGGCCGGATTTTCAGCTTCAGGTCAAACAGCAGATTCTGGCGGAACAATTGGAGCGCCTCGGCAAGGTGCAGCCGGAGTCGTGGCTCGCGCCCATCACCGGTCCGGCATTCGGCTATCGCCGGCGCGCGCGTCTCGGTGTACGACTGATTCCAAGCGCTGGTGGAGTCGTCGTAGGTTTTCGCCATAAAAACAAAACCTTTCTTGAGAATCTTGAGACTTGTCTTGTACTTGATCAGAGGGTTGCTGTACTTCTGCCGGCGCTCCGCGAACTCATCTCCGGGCTTTCCTGTCCGAATCGCATCCCGCAACTCGAAGTGGCGGTCGGGTCGAATGCGGCGGCGCTGGTGGTCCGGCACCTGGTCCCGCTCACGGTCGAGGATCGGGAAAAACTTGCTGCCTTTGGCGAAGGGCATGATATCCGGATTTATCTCCAACCAAGTCGTCCGGACTCGGTCGCTCCCCTGTGGCCGGCTGCGCCCGAGCCGTTGTTTTACCGGATTCCGGCCTTCGATGTGGATATCCGCTTCGAGGCGGCCGATTTCATCCAGATCAACGACGCCATCAATAACGCCATGGTCGGGCGTGTGGTCGAGTTGCTCGAACTCTCATCTAATGATGCCGTGCTCGATCTTTTTTGTGGCTTGGGCAATTTCACGCTGCCGCTGGCACGACGTGCGGGGCGAGTGCTGGGCGTGGAAGGGGAGGCGTCTCTGATCGAGCGCGCGCGTGCCAATGCGCAGTTAAACAAAATTAAGAACGTCGAATTTGTTCGCGCTGATTTGTATCGTAAAAGTTCTGGTGCCGCGTGGGATCACTTTCCGGCGAACAAGCTGCTGCTCGACCCATCGCGCAGCGGCGCTATCGAAGCCATCAAGAGTTTGGCTGAGCCGCTTCCGTCGAGGATTGTTTATGTCTCCTGTTACCCGGCGACGCTGGCGCGCGACAGCGAATATCTGGCGCAGATTCTCGGATATCGCCTGGCCGCCGCCGGCGTCATGGACATGTTCCCGCAGACCAACCATGTTGAATCCATGGCCGTGTTTACAAGATGAAAGGCTGGACCGATATAAGTACTCCCGTACAGCAACGGGGCGAAAGGCATTATCGTCGCCTCATGTCGCTCTTCCGACTCCCCCTCTCCCCGAGTGAAGAGGGGCGCGCGCAGCGCGCAACGGCTCGCCTCCAAGTGAAGGAAGGTCGCGCGATAGCGCGCTCGGCTCGCTCCCTTCTCCCTTCGAGAGAAGGGGTGGGGATGAGAGATGATCCCCCTCACCCTTTGCCCTCTCCCGGAGGGAGAGGGGAAGCAGGTGAGAATCTCCATTTCGGTCGGAGTGAGGGTGAGGGTTGCGGGAGAGGGCAAGGGGTGAGGGTGATAGGCGTCGTACGCTGGATGCAGGGAATTCTTCCATGAAGCGGCCGCAACATACCATCGAAGTCGATATCCCGACCCAGACCCTGACCCTCAAGGACGCCCAGGGCAAACAGCTCATGCACACGCGCATCTCGACCGCCCGCAACGGGGCGGGGGAAGAGCGGGAAAGTGAAAAAACCCCGCGCGGCGAGCATTATATTCGCGCCAAGATCGGCGCCGGTTTGCCTTCCCATGCAGTGCTGATATCGCGCCGCCCGACGGGGGAGGTGTACTCGCCGGAACTGCGCGCCGCCTTTCCCAACCGCGACTGGATCCTGACGCGTATCCTCTGGCTCTGCGGGCGCGAACCGGGTAAAAATCGCCTGGGAAACGTCGATACCATGCGCCGCTACATATACATTCATGGCTGCCCGGACGAGGACCCGATGGGCGTTCCGGGCTCGCGCGGCTGCGTGAAAATGCGCAACCACGAGATCATCGAGCTGTTTGACCGCGTTGCCATCGGTACGCGCGTGATCGTCAAGGGCTGATATGTCGCTCGGCCCGGTCATGCTCGACGTCCAGGAACGGGAGCTGAGCCCGGAAGAGCGCGAGCGCCTGCGGCATCCGCTCGTGGGTGGCGTCATCCTGTTCTCACGCAATTATTTTTCGCCCCCGCAGGCGGAAGCGCTGGTGCGGGACATCCACGCCCTGCGCGAGCCGCAGTTGCTGGTGGCGGTGGACCACGAGGGCGGGCGGGTGCAACGCTTCCGCGAGGGCTTCACCGCGCTGCCGCCGATTCGCGAACTCGGGCACATTTACGACGACAACGCCAAACGCGCCCGCCGCCTGGCCGAGACCAGCGGCTGGCTGATGGCCACGGAATTGCGTGCGATCGGGATCGATTTTAGCTTCGCGCCGGTCCTCGACCTCGACCGAGGAGTGAGCCAGATCATTGGAGACAGGGCGTTCCACTCCCATCCCGAGACTGTGGCCGAACTCGCCCACGCCTATATGCTAGGTATGCACCACGCCGGGATGGCCGCCACCGGCAAGCATTTCCCCGGCCACGGGGCGGTGGCGGCCGACTCGCATCTGGCGCTGCCGGTGGACGAGCGCATGCTGGTGGACATTCAGGCCGAGGACCTGGTGCCGTTCGAGCGCATGATCCACTTCGGCCTGGAGGGCATCATGCCGGCGCATGTCGTCTATCCCAAGGTGGATGCCCTCCCCGCGGGGTATTCCAGCACTTGGCTGCGCAAGATCCTGCGTGAGCAATTGGGCTTCCAGGGCGTCATATTCAGCGACGACCTGTCCATGGAGGGCGCCAAGATCGCCGGCGACGTCGTGGCGCGCGCCCAAAAGGCGCTTTCCGCCGGTTGCGACATGGTGCTGGTGTGCAATGACGCCGCGGCGGCGGATTTGGTGCTTGCCGGCCTCGGCGCGCACGACGATCCGGTGTCGCATTTGCGCCTGGTGCGCATGCATGGGCGGGAGCATCCGACGCGCATGGCACTGGCGCAGGATCCGTCTTATCGTGACGCGGTGCGCGCCGTCAGCGGCATTGCCTGAAGGCAAAATAATATTTGATTAGTGCGGTAGATGTCCGATAATTAGAGCAAGTCAATCGCGGCGTGGCCGCCGGGGGATTTTCGAATTGGATCTGTTAAAGCCGCTCAAAAAGCTTCGGCTCGAGAGCTTCAACAACCTCACCAAAACGCTGAGTTTCAACATCTACGACATCTGCTATGCCCCCAGCGAGCAAGCCCAGAAGGAATACCTCGAATACATCGACGAGGCGTACAACGCTGAGCGTCTGACCAGCATCCTGAGCGATGTGGCCAACATCATCGGCGCCAACATCCTCAATATCGCGCACCAGGACTACGACCCGCAGGGTGCGAGCGTGACCATGCTTATCTCCGAGCTGCCGATCCAGGAAGAACCGCTCAACCCCGAAGCGCCCGGACCGATTCCGGACGCCGCGCGCAACCCGCAGTATCGCTCCGCGCAGGGGAGCCTGTTCGAGAACGGCCAACCGGTGAAGGAATCCGTGGTCGCGCACCTCGATAAAAGTCACATCACCGTGCACACCTATCCGGAGTCGCACCCGGAAAATGGCTTTGCCACGTTCCGCGCCGACATCGACGTCGCCACCTGCGGCAAGATTTCGCCGCTGCGCGCCTTGAATTACCTGATCCACAAATTCGAGTCGGACATCGTAATCATCGATTACCGCGTGCGCGGCTTCACCCGCGACGTCAAGGGCACCAAGCATTACATCGACCACAAGATCAACTCGATCCAGAACTTCGTCGACAAGAACACGCTCACGAAATACCAGGCCATGGATGTGAACGTTTACCAGGAAAACATCTTCCACACCAAGATGATGCTGAAGGACTCCAAGCTCGACAACTACCTGTTTGGCGTGAAGGAGGCGGAGCTGCCGCCGCAAGAACTCAAGGTCGTGTCACAGCGGCTGAAGCACGAGATGGCGGAAATCTTTTCTGGCACCAATATGGTGCGGATGAACTGACCCCCGACGCTTTCCGGTTTTTTTCCGATATTTTCCTTCTGTCGTTTGATCCCGAAGTCCGTTAGGATGACGGCGTACGTTTCGTTTGTGTGCCCCGATGCCCGAATTCGATCCACATTGCGTCGCCTGTCCGCGGCTGGCGAGCCATTTGTCCAATGTCCGCGACATGTACCCGACGTATTACGCGCGGCCGGTGCCGCCGTTTGGCGACCCGAAGGCACGCCTGCTCGTCATTGGACTGGCGCCCGGCATGCACGGCGCTAACCGCAGCGGGCGGCCGTTCACCGGCGATCACGCCGGAATCCTTTTGTACGAAACGCTGTACCGTCACGGATTCTCCGACCGGCGTGAATCCAAATACGGGCGCGACGGACTGCGGATGAAAGACTGCCGCATCACCAACGCCGTCAAATGTTTGCCGCCGGGCAACAAGCCGCTGCCGGCGGAAATCGCCACCTGCAATCTTTATCTCCAGACCGAACTCCTGAAGCTCGCGCCGGGCAGCGTGCTGCTGGCGCTCGGCACCATCGCGCACGAGGCGGCCTTGCTGGCCAGTAAACTCAAGCGTAAGGAATACAAATTCGCGCACGGCGCGCTGCACAGTCTGCCCAACGGCCTTCAGCTTCTCGACTCCTATCATTGCAGCCGCTACAACACCCAGACCAAACGCCTGACGGCGGAGATGTTCGACGTCATCGTGCGGCAGGTGCGTGCATTGCTGGCCGGTTGACTAATATTGCCGTCACCCCGGCGAAAGCCGATGTCATGGTCTCCTCCCACTTCTTAATCGGCGTCAAATGCGCCACGATGGAAGCGATACCAACCATCAACCTGAAGCA
>JANLIC010000069.1 GCA_024654125.1 Sulfuricaulis sp.
ACGCCGGCGAGATCGGCGGCGTGCTGCAACCCGGCCATTTTCTCGGTGGCGACGCCGAGCCGGTCGGACATCTTGGCCACGGCATCGACCGCCTGGAACGAGTTGGAGATCAATTGCTTAATCTGGTTCAGGCCGATGACGGCGCCGAGCGCAACCAGCGCCTTCTTGGCGAACCCGGCGGCCGATTCGATCTGGTCGGCGGAGCGCTTCACGGTGTTGGCCGTGCGCTTCATGTCGGTCTCGAGGCGCGCGACGCTGGCGCGCAGGTCAATTACAAGAGACCCCACCTCTATCGCCAAGTGATTTCTCCTATGATTGTTTGCGAAGCGCCCAATATCGCATCAGGCTTTCACTTAATTTAGCGCGATGCACCAACGAAAGTTTTTTCCCAATTTTGGAAAAAGCTGTTGCTCTGTTCATCGCTGCTATTTTTGCTCGGTGCTCAGGTGATTTAGGCTTTCCAATCGAGGCTTCACTCATTTTTCGGCGTGTTTCCGCCGAATGAATATGCCCCTTACCAGCTTCACTCAGCTTGTGCCGAGTCTCAGCGGAAATTAGTTTTCCTTTTTGGGATAAACTCATCTTCAATCGACTTGCTGGCGAAAATAGTCGGCCCTTCCCAGCATCACTAATTTTTTGACGATGTTCGGACGATGCCACGCGCCCCTTGTTAGCGGCGGCGATTTTACGTTTGGTTTCATCTGACAGCACGCGCCCACGATTAGCGGCGCCGATCTTGCGTTTGGTTTCATCCGACGGCACATACCCCGACATCCCTTCTCCTCCATCCGTTAAGTTAGTAAGACGGTGCGAGGTTTTGAGCAAGGCGATCCATCTACGTTCAGCCGTAAGTTCCTCATCAAGATCGACAACCTCAAGAATCCGCAATCCCGGAGAAACTCCAACCGCGAGCAATGACCGTATCCAACGGCAGCGGTAGTCAGGCGTTCGCTGTTTCAATGATTGCGCGCGCCATATGTGCTCCGATAGCCGTTTCGCCGGTGCTTGCACTGTTTTCCCGACATAACGCACATGGTTAATATCGCGCGGATCGAAAAGGGCATAGATCGAACACGCTCGCCTATTGACAACGCTTTTCATTCGCGCGTATCCTGTTGCTCAGGTGCTGGACACACCTCAAAGAGCGGATAGCCCCGCGCCCGACAGTCGTGGTTTTTTCATGCCCTCAGTTCGTCTATGGCCGGGTAGCGAGCAACCATACAAGACCCCGAAAGGGGGAAAGTTGCGGGCCGTCTCTTTGCGGTGTTCAAGTACCCGGCTGCCCCACTGAACAGGGGCGAACTTGAACAATCAAAGAGGAGCCACAACCATGAAATCTAAGATTGAATCTCCGGACGTCGAAATCATCATCAATGATCTCCAGCAAACACATCATGCGATCGGTCGATGTGCCGAGGTGGTACAAGTAATGCTCGCGGATCGCGCCTGCGAGCAAATGTCAGATTTCGTAAAAGGCGAATTCAATATGCTCAGCGGCCTGATCTTAGCCATCGCGCAGCTTTCCGGCCGCGCCGATGACATCGTGTCCAAACTCGAAAAATATATCGATGCCGGCCTGATTGCCTTACAACCTAGCTCCGATATTCCTTCTTAGCGTTTGGTGTTGAACACCCGCAGCGCCGCGGACTCGAGCACGCGGATCCGGTCGAGCAGCGCGGCGCGCTCGCGCCGCGGCACACACCACAGCCGCATGACCGATTCGAGCGACGGATAGTTAAGCCCCGCGACACGCCCCTGGGCGGTGAAACGCCATTGCGTGCCGCAGGCCAGGAACAGTTGCAGCGCCTCCCAGTTCTCCGGCCAGATCTCCAGGGCCGGCGGAATCGCGGACGCGACGAACGCCGCCGCGTTGGCCGCGCTCGCGCCCAGCGCTTCAAGATCTTCCCGCGAGCCGGTGTCGGATAAATCGCCGCGGACCCAGCGCTCCGCGGCGTCGGTTAGTTTTTTCGGAGAACCCCCATCAGCGATTCCTGATACGCCAGCACGATCGCGCCGCGCAGGCCGGGGAACAGGTCCAGCAGGATGCGCTGGTTGGCCCCGCTGTATTCGAATTCCTCGCCGGTGCCGGTCTTGATGCCGGACCAGCCGAGCAGGATTTCGTCCACGAATCCGCTGTCTTCGATCTGCCCGTCACGCGCGAGCCGCATCAGTTCGTCCAGCCGCGACTGCGACAGCCTGCGAAATTCCCCCATGAATTCAACTTTTTCGTACTTGCCGCCGTCCTTCGGCAGGTTGTACTTCACCGGCCAGGTGTAACTGGT
>JANLIC010000072.1 GCA_024654125.1 Sulfuricaulis sp.
GCTGAAAGCTTACGGCCCTTGGTTTTATCGGCGGCTTCACTGGGAATGCGGTGCGATCGGGCAGATGCTTTATCTGGAAGCGGAGGCTTACGGCATTCAGTCCACCGGTATCGGATGTTTTTTCGACAACCCGGTGCATGACGTGCTGGGACTCCGAGACCGGCACTATCAGAGTCTGTATCATTTCACCGTGGGCGGGGCTGTCATCGATACGCGGCTGACAACGCTGCCGCCTTATCCCGAGAATCATTCCGGCGTTTAACAATGGCAAGCCGGCGCCGAATGGATAAAATTGCGGCGTGTTGAAAAAATTATTCGAGACTTATGGGTATTTATGTCGGTATCAAGTGCAAGTTCTGCCAGTACCAGGAAGCCAGCATCGGCGTGGGCCGCGGCCAGGCCGAGATGCCGTATCTCGCGCTGTATCGCTGCGACCACTGCCATACCATCGGCAGCACCTGGATACATGAGGGAAAAATTCCTCGCTGCAGCAACTGCTATGACGATGCCATTGGCATTCTGCCGAACGACACCCGGCGCGTGAATTGTCCCAAGTGTGGCGAGCCGGCGGCCATCACGCCGAAGGAAGGGGTCTGGGAATGAGGAAAGTGGGGAAAGCATCCGCAGATGAACTCAGAATGCTTAAATAGATAAACGCGGATGAATCACTAATTTTTGTTTTATCTGCGTTTATCTTTAATTAAAGAATCAGCGTTTATCTGCGTTCGAAATTATTTCAATATAACGATACGTCCTCGCCCGACTGCTCGCTGACAAGGCGCGAAAGTTCGTTCGTCAATTCTCCGCCGCTCTGATCGTTGATCCAGCGGCCATCGACCCAACCGTAGTGAAAGCCGCCGGATTTGGCGGCAACCCATATCTGCCTGACCGCGCCCTGCTTATTGATAATGATCTTCGAGCCGTTTACAAACTCAAGCGTGAGTATCCCGCCAGTGGCCTCGAAATCGATGTCCGCGCCGCTCTCCTCGATGGCCTGCTCGATGTGCAGCAGGGTATCGGTGGCCCGTTTGTCGAAATCGGATTCGTTCATGGCGGATATTTTATATGGCAGTCACGGACATGTTAGCGAAGCCCATGGCTGCTGAACAGGCGCACCAATCTGATATGATCCCACGCCAAGTATGGGAAAGCGGATTCTTGTATTGGGAGGGAATGGCATTCTGGGTCGGCGCATCAGCCGGGTCATTGCCGCGATGCCATCTGCTGAATGCGTTATCGGTGGCCGTGGCCTCCGGAATGCACGTAGCCCCGTGGGGGCCAACACCACCGTTTTGACAATGAACATTCAGGATCCTGCCAGCCTGCGGCAGGCGCTCGGCGGGGTGTTCGCCGTGGTCAACGCCGTGGGGACGGACCAGGCACATGATTACACTGTGGCGGAGACCTGCGCCGGAATGAGCATCCACTACGTCGATCTCGCGGAAGGGCGTGCCCACGTGGAGGGCATCACGCGTCTTAACCGACGCGCGCTTCAGAAAAACTGCCAGATAGTCAGCGGCGCGAGTGCCGTTCCGGCGGTGTCGGCGGCGCTCGTCGACATGCTTTCCCTTGAATTCGATCGAATCAGCGACATTCATGTCAGCTTTTCCCCGGGCTATATGCTTCCCGGTGGTGAAGCCACGCTGCGCACGGTTTTGAATAATGCCGGGAGCTCCTTTCGCCTCAAGGAAAACGGGCGCTGGCGTTATGCCTACGGCTGGAGCGAATCGGAAAAAGTGATTTTTCCGAAACCAGTCGGTAAGCGACGTGTGTACTTGAGCGATGTCCCGGACCTGGATCTTTTCCCTCCGCGCTATGGCGCGCAGACGGTAAGCTTTCGCGCCGGACTGGGGCTCAAATTCTTCAATCGTGGATTGTTCCTGTTGGCGAGGATGCGGCGTTGGGGCTGGATAAAAAATCTGCCCTGGTGGGCGCCCGGGTTAATTGCCGCCGGACGTCTGTTTCGAGATGTTGGCAGTAACGTGGGCGGCATGCGGGTGCTGGTGCGCGGGCGCCGCCACGGCGAGGAACTGGAGCACACCGTGTTCCTGATTGCGCGCGACAGCAATGGCCTGGCGATTTCCTGCAGCCCGGCCTTGGCGCTGATTCGCCGATGGGTAGAACGCGGCGTCCCGGATTTCGGCGCCGTGCCCTGCGTCGGCCTGCTCTCGTGGGACGAGATCAAGGCCGAGATGCTCGATCATGACATTGTCCTGGTGAGACAGTAGCCGCCACTGGATGCGGCGGGAACAGGCAAGGTAAGCTTACGTCATGATTCGCTCTATAAATCATTTTGTTTCCCGACGCCGTGGTCGGCGTCTCATGCTGTGGTGCATGATAATTGCTGCACTGCTTCTTGGAGCTTGTGGCAAAAAGGGACCGCTCTATCTGCCCCAGGACGCTGCGGCGGTGAACCCGGGCACTCAGGACGTCAGCCCGACGCCCGCGCTATCCGAGAAAAACTGATTCTCACATTACATCATGACTTCGTTCAGCTATCGTGATCGGCGCTTGTATGCCGAAGAGGTGAATCTGGCCGACATCGCGCGGCAGGTCGGCACGCCCTGCTATGTCTACTCGCGCGCCAGCCTCGAGACTCAATTCCACGCTTTCGAAGATCCTTTGAAGGGGCGCGATCATCTCGTGTGTTACGCCGTGAAGGCCAATTCCAATCTCGCGGTATTGAATCTGCTTGCCCGCCAGGGTTCGGGCTTCGATATCGTGTCGGGCGGTGAGTTGGAGCGCGTGCTCACCGCCGGCGGCGACCCGGGAAAGATCGTATTTTCCGGCGTCGGCAAGACAAACGATGAAATGCGCCGGGCATTGGCGGCCGGCATTTATTGCTTCAACGTGGAATCCGAAGCGGAGCTGGAAGTTCTGAACGGCGTGGCCGCGGAGCTGGGCAAGCAGGCGCCGGTGGCGCTGCGTGTCAACCCGGATGTGGATGCGGCCACACATCCGTACATTGCCACGGGCCTGAAGGAAAACAAGTTCGGGATCGATATCGCACGTGCGGCCGCGGCTTACGTGCAGGCGCAAGCGCTCCCGAACCTGCGCGTGACCGGCGTGGGTTGCCACATCGGGTCGCAGCTCACGGACATGGCGCCGATCCTCGAGGCGCTGGATCACCTGCTTGGCCTGGCCAACGCGCTGCTCGACAAGGGTTTTGCCCTGGAGCATCTCGATCTCGGCGGCGGTCTCGGTATTCGTTATAACGAGGAGCAGCCTCCGCCGCCGGGTGACTATATCCGCGCCATCCTGGAGCGATTGCAATCTAAAGGCGGGCGTTGCCAGAAACTGCGTCTGGTCTTCGAGCCGGGCCGCGCTATTGTCGGTAACACCGGTGTGTTGCTCATGCGCGTGCTGTACCTCAAGCATGGGACGGAAAAGAATTTTGCCGTGGTGGATGCGGCGATGAACGATTTGCTGCGCCCGGCCCTGTACGACGCCTGGCACGACATCACGCCCGTGGCGGTGGACGCCCCGCGAACGTTGCGGAAATACGACGTCGTCGGCCCGGTGTGCGAGAGCGGGGATTTCCTCGGGCACGACCGCGAACTCGGTATCGAGGCCGGCGACCTGCTCGCCGTGATTACCGCCGGGGCCTATGGTGCTGTGATGAGCTCAAACTACAACACTCGCCCGCGTGCCCCGGAAGTGATGGTCGATGGCAAGCGCTTTCATGTCGTGCGCCGCCGTGAAACCGTCGCGGAACTGATGGCGGTGGAAACAATGCTGCCGAAGGACAAGTAACGGTCGGCCTGAATTTCATCTCGTCGTGAAATGACCGAAGAGAACCCCCGAGATTGAACTGCTGGATAAGCCGAAACAGACGCGAGCCCATGCCCGCGCCGATTGCTCTGTATCGCCTCGAGGGTTTCTCGAGCGCTTCACGTGATGGTCCGGTGACTCAATCAACGTTGTCGCTTGTGGTGGCCCGGTGTGTTCCCTTCGAAGGAGCTTCGTCTCGGAACGGAGTCGCCCGTTTGCCTCGGGCACGGGGGCTACCTGCGCCCGATCGGGCCCGTGCCACTTCCGTGAACGCAGTTTATTTGGTGCACGGCACACGCTAAGCTTGCGCCATGCCCATACCTTTTACCAAGATGCACGGCGCTGGCAACGACTTCGTGGTGTTTGACGGCGTCACCCGCCCGGTTGCGCTCACGCCTGAAAAAATCCGCCGGATGGCGGACCGCCATTACGGTATCGGCTGCGATCAAGTCCTGCTGCTGGAACGGGCCACGGCCAGCGGCGCCGACTTTCGTTACCGGATCTTCAACGCCGATGGGGGCGAGGTGGAGCAGTGCGGAAACGGGGCACGCTGCTTAGTGCGTTTCGTCCACGACAAACGGCTGACGACCAAGGACGAAATCGCCGTGGAGACGCTTACCGGCATGATTTACCCGCGCCTGGAAGCGGATGGAAACGTCAGTGTCAACATGGGCGTGCCGCGCTTTGAACCGGCCGACGTTCCGTTTGAGGCAGACGCGCGTGAAATTGTCTATGATTTGAAGATGCAGAACCGGACCGTGAGCGTGAGCGTTTTGTCCCTCGGCAATCCGCATGCGGTTCAGGTGGTTCCGGACGTGGATGCGGCGCCCGTGAATACGCAGGGTCCGCAGATCGAGCGGCATCCGCGGTTTCCCCGGCGGGTGAACGCGGGTTACATGCAGATCGTGGACCGGCGACATATTCGGTTGCGGGTGTATGAGCGCGGCGCCGGCGAAACGCTGGCCTGCGGAAGCGGGGCCTGCGCGGCGGTCGTGGCCGGTCGCCTGAGAGGTCTGCTGGATGATAAGGTAGAAGTAAAGTTGCCTGGCGGTACCTTGCACGTATCTTGGGCGGGTGAGACGCAGCCAGTGTGGATGTCGGGACCGGCCGTCGCGGTTTTTGAAGGAACGATAGATCTGGACAAACTATGAAACAAAAACTACCGAGCGAAGAGTTTCAGACGGAGCTTTCCTGGGAGGAGGCGGTATCGCGCTACCTCGAGGACCATCCCGATTATTTCCTGCGGTATCCGGATACCCTCTCGCGCCTTTCGCTGTCGCACGAAACCGGCGGCAAGGCGGTATCGCTGATCGAACGTCAGGTGCAGGTACTGCGTGAACAGAATCAGGCGTTGCAACGCCAATTGCGCGAGCTCGTGAACAATGCGCGCGAAAACGATGTCTTGAGCAGCCGTTTGCACCGCTACGCGACCGCCATGCTCGGCTGTAGTTCACTCGATGATGTGCTGGATACGACATACGACTTGCTGCGCCAGGAATTCAAGCTCGATGCCGTGGTCATCCTGCTGCAAGGCCGGCCGACCCAAGGTGGGCGTGTGGAACTCGTCCCGGAGGACGACAAACGGCTCAACGCGTTGTTCCAGCAGTTCAGTTCGGGCAAGCCGATCTGCGGCGGCAAGTTCGAGGACAGCCTGATGAGCTATCTTTTCAGCGGGCGTGCTACCGAAATAAAATCATCTGCGCTGATCCCGCTGGGGGAGAAGCACCCTCACGGTGTGCTTGGGCTCGGCACACAGGATCCCTATCGCTTTCATCCCGGTATGGGAACCGTCTACCTCACGCGATTGGGCGATATGCTGACGCACAGTCTCGCTCGTCACCACGGTTAATTCCTCGCGCGTCGCGGATGCAAGAGCGCGCCCGGAAAAACCTGGAAAATTTTTTCCGCCATCTCGGCGACGAGCGCCGTCTGTCACCGCTCACGTTGACGCATTACCGCCGCGATCTTTCCCGGTGCATGACCTATTGTGACGCGGCCGGAATCGCCGACTGGGAGCGACTGACCCCGGCCGAAGTTCGCGGATGGGTATCGGCGCTGCACCGGCAAGGACTTTCCGGGAAGACAATCCAGCGCGCGCTCTCCGCGCTGCGCACTCTTTTCCGTTATCTGCTGCGCGAGCATGCCGTCACTTGCAATCCGGCGAGTGGAGTGAGTGCGCCCCGGTCGACGCGTCGACTTCCCCACACGCTTACCGCCGATCAGGCCACGCGACTGGTGACGCTGGCGGGGCGTGAACCGATCGCCATGCGCGACCGCGCGCTGCTCGAGCTCCTGTATTCCTCCGGCCTGCGCCTGTCCGAGCTGGTGAACCTCAATATCTCCGAGCTCGATCTTTCTGCCGGCATCGTGCGCGTTACGGGCAAGGGCCGCAAAGTGCGTGACGTCCCGGTTGGCGCCAAGGCCCGCGATGCCCTGAATCAATGGCTCGTGGTTCGCGCGTCATGGGCCGGACCTGACGAACCCGCCGTTTTTGTGACGCCTCATGGCAGGCGTCTGGGCGCGCGCGCGGTGCAGGCACGCCTGCAAAGGTGGGCGAAGCACCAGGGTATGGGAATGCCGGTGCATCCCCACATGCTGCGTCACTCGTTCGCCAGTCACTTACTGGAGTCGAGCGGCGATTTGCGCGCGGTGCAGGAAATGCTGGGCCACGCCAATATCTCCACTACGCAGATTTACACCCACCTCGATTTTCAGCACCTGGCAGGCGTCTACGACAAGGCCCATCCGCGGGCGCGCAAAAAAACCACGACATGAACATGGCACACTACTACAGCATGCGCCGGCTCTCGCCCTATCAGGGCACGGTGCAGATCGCGGAAATGCCGGGATTTCGGGCGATGTCGTCCGACGGCATCACCTGGCGCGTGCAATTCCTGAATCAACGCTCGCGAATTTCCAGTCACGCCGTGTGGCGCGCCGATGGCAGCGGCAACCTTATTGAAACCACGCGCACGAGTGAATTCATCCAGGCGCTGCAAAATCATCCACCGTTGCCTTTTCCTCCAGAAGACAATCTGGAATTGTGGCTGCTGGATGCCCGGGAACAGAAACCACTGGCGATCCTGGCCAGTACGCTCGGCCATATCAATCCACCGCGGACGATGGACACTCACTGGCACGCTACGCTGGCGGAGGATGACAGTTTTGTGGCACCGAGCCTTTCATCGGGAAGTCACGGCGTTTCAACCTCGCACATCCCCCACAGCGCCGTGCTGATCCGGTGTGTGCAAAAGGCCACGGGCCCGCTCGATCGGGCACAATGGTTCCGTCGCGGGTGGAACGGCAGCGCCACCGGCTTGCACGGTCACCGTCTCGATACAGGGCATGTGGGCCGACAACTCGGTAACGACGATTTCCCCGAACTGCTGCTACGCGAGAAATGGGAAGCGGAGCCGGAGAACAAGCTCGTCAGCGATTATCATGATTGGCAGGCTCCCAACCTGCTGACGCATACCACGTTATCACGCCCCACGCGCGACCGTCTCGAGCGCGCCGCCTGCCGGCAGGCGGAGAAGCTCTACAAGGTCCGCCACTTCCTGCCGGAGATCATCAACCGCGATCTGCTGAATGTCGCCTTTGTCGAAGCTGTTATACGTCGATCTGCCTAGGTCTGCGTGGTGCCTGTGAATAACGCTGCGGCTGACGGCTGAGTTGGAAATGGCGTAAAATACCACCATCCTTTTCATGTGGAGGCGTGCAACATGGCAGCTAAATCAGCGAGGGACAGGATTATCGATGCCGCGCTCGATTTCGCCGGGCGACATTCCTGGGAAAGTTTGCGCTTGCACGACGTGGCGGCGGAATTGAAGCTGGAGCTGAACGATGTGCGCGCCTGTTTTCGCGAAAAGGAAGACATCACGGAGGCGTGGTTCGATCGCGCGGACGCGACCATGCTGCAGGTTGGTGTCGACCCGGGTTTTACCGGGTTAACTTCACGTGAGCGGATCCACCGGTTGATCATGACATGGCTTTCCGCGTTGTCACCGCACCGCCGCGTGACGCGGCAGATGATCTACGGGAAACTCGAACCGGGCCATCTGCATTATCAGTTCGCCGGCCTGCTGCGCGTCAGCCGCACGGTCCAGTGGGTGCGCGAGGCGGCGCACCATGATGCGGTGCTTCCCTGGCGGGCTTTCGAGGAGACCGGGCTCACGGCTATCTATCTCGCGACATTCTTCTACTGGATGCGCGATGAATCGGAAAACGCCCGTCGCACGTCGGCCTTTCTGGACAGGTTGCTGGGACGGGCGGAGCGTCTGGCGCAATGTTTCCCCAAGTTTTCCGGATCACGCTCTCAACCGGACATGACAACGCCTCCCGCACCCTAAGCGAGTGAAACAGTTGCCATTCGGAGACGTCGTCAATGGCCGAATCATTCAAGAACATACCGATCAAGACCACGACCACCGGCAACCAGGAGCACGCCGAGATCAAGAGCTGCGCCGAGGCCGAACCGTATGCGCTGCGGGTCATCGGCGACAGCATGGCGCCGGAATTCGTGGAAGGGCATATTCTGATCATCGATCCGGCCATGCCGCCGCAACACGGCGCCTACGTGATCATCGACTACCAGGGCGAAACCACGTTTCGCCAATTTATTGTTGAAAACGGCAGGAAATTTCTCAAGGCGCTTAACGACGCCTACCCCATGGTGGAGCTGGTGGAGAATTACTCCGTGCGCGGCGTGGTGGTGCAGCGCGCCAGCCGCCGGCGCAGGGACCACAAGCACTATTATTGACCCACCGTACGCCTACCGCCCTGCGTGCGCGGATCGTTATTCCTTGTAAAGATGCGCCCGTGACCAGGGGATATCGTTGTTGTCCCCACGGGTGAACAGGATTTGGAACAGCTGCATGGTGCCGGACGTGAAACCGGCGATCGAACCGGCGAAATAGAGCCGCCAGGCGCGCACGAAAGCGCGGTCGTAGGTATTCTCGATTATTACCGCATTTCGCTCGAAACGCTCAAGCCAGTGTTCCAGCGTCCGGGTATAGTGCAACCGCAGGTTTTCGACGTCGAGAATGGAAAATTCGGAGGCCTCGAAAACTTCCATCATTTCTCGCAACGAGGGCGGGTAGGCCCCGGGAAAAATCCGTTTTTCAATCCAGGCGTTCAACCGTTCAGGTTTATTGCGGCCGATGGAGTGGATGAGGCCGCGACCGGCGGTCGTCAGGCTGCGGTGAATGACATCCCCCAGTTCACGGTAATTATCGCGGCCGACGTGCTCGAGCATGCCGACGGAAACGAACACGTCGAATTTACCCTTGATGTTCCGATAGTCGTCTTCCACGTATTCAACCTTCTCAGTCAGGCCGGCCGCCTTGATCCGCTCCCTGGCATAAAGGATCTGCTGGTGCGAGATGTTGTACGACTTGACCGTGACACCGTAGTGCTTCGCCATGTGCAGCGCGAATCCGCCCCAACCGCACCCGGCCTCTACCACCCGGTCGCCCGGCTTGAGCCGGAGCTTGCGACAGATGTGATCCATCTTGGCACGCTGCGCCTCTTCGATGGTCAAGTCCGGTTCCGGGAAATAGGCGCAGGTGTATTGCATGGCCTCGCGATCCAGCCACAGCTCGTAAAAATCATTGCCGATGTCATAGTGATGATGAATGTTGTCGCGCGAATTCGTGATGCGGTTCGACCGCGGGCGGTTGAAGAGGCGTGTCTGCGCTTCCTTCAGTTTTTGGTATTTCGGGGCGGTCGCCAACGCGCGATAGACTGTGACCAGAAGGTCAACGAGATTGCCTTCCACCTCGATTCGGCCGGCGCCATAGAGGTCGCCGAAATGCAACGCGGGGTTCATCAGCAGTTTCTGCAATACATCGCTGTCTTGAAAATGCAATTTGGCGATAGAGGGATTTTCCGAGGAAAAGATTTTTTCCCCGTCCCACAATACGAAGGTCAACGGCGGATTACCGAGCAGATCGAGCAGCTTGCGCGCCATCCAGCGATCCAGCACGCTGACACGTGACGGCGTCTGAGGCAGGGCGGCATCTGCCCTTTCGCCGGTCAGCGCGGGTATATCGAGCGAGGAAAGTCTGGTTTTTTCCATTTCCTTGTCCATCACGACCTGGTCCCATCCGATTTCTATTTATCCTACCTCGCTGACGGATTGTTTTACAACTTGCCGGGAGCGAACGTTGACAGGCGAGCCATGTTTCATGGCGAATTGATTCGAAAAATCGAGGAAATTTGTTTATATGGCATCGATTTGCGCGATAGCTGGAACACATGGCTATCAGGATTATGTGTAAAATGCCGATATGGGGATTCGCCGTTGTCTGCATTTTTATCCTGGCAATCGCAAACTGACAGGCTGGGTATTTCTGTTAGCGCTGCTCATGGGCGCGGGATTTGCGCCGGCGTCCGCCGGCGAACCGGAAGAATATCTCCGCGGCTATGTCAATTCGCTGCTCGACAGCCGGTATCCCGGTCTGGGCCTGCGATCGCAGGTCATCTCGGCGGACGGCACGGTGAAATTGATTTCCAGCACCTGTCTCGGTTCGTCCCAGAAACGCGACGTGGCCTATCTGCTCACCAAAACCGGACGGGTGAAAACCATTCAGTGGGGTGCGTCGACGGATTGCGATAAATCTGACACGGCGGCGGAGCAGGACAGGGCGAGAGCCGAGCGCGAAGTCGCGGCTCCCGTCGATGTTTATGCCTTGCCTGAACAGGAATTGTTCGAACCGCTGCTGGCCGATCCGCGCCAACCCCGGTTTTCGGTAAGCTATCTGCACTATCGCAGTCCCGCGAGTGAATTTTCTGCCGCCAGTGTCGCCTTCGGCGAATATTTCGGTCTGGCTTCGGGTTTTTTCGGAAGCTCAGGCAGCTCGCAGATCGGGATTCAGGGCGGGGTGTTCGCGCTGTTCAATCTCGAGGCGCCGTCGAGCGATTTGATCAACGCGGATTACTGGATCGGCCTCCCGATCAGTTATCGCAAGGGTCCATGGTCGTACGTGATGCGCCTCTATCATCAAAGTTCGCACCTCGGAGATGAGTTTATTCTTGGCAATCCGGGAATCAATCGGGTGAATCTGAGTTACGAAGATTTGAAGATCCTGGCCTCTTATGAATGGGAGCGCTGGCGCGTCTATGGCGGGGGCGGGTATATCCTGAACAGCGAACCAGATCTGGCGCCGAAGCATATTCAAGGAGGTGTCGAATATATCAAGACGCGCGCAGCGGGAAGGCTGAGTCTTATCGCCGCGGCGGACATACAGGCTTCCGAGGAACTCGACTGGCGTCGCAGTCACTCGTTCCAGGTAGGTTTCGAGTTACGCAGCGGCAGCCCGCGGCGGGTGCGCCTGATGCTGGAGCATTTCCGCGGACATTCGCCCAATGGCCAGTTCTACCGTGAGTCTCTGCGCTACACGGGCCTGGGACTTTACTTCGGTTTCTGAGGTTTGTCGGAAGAAAGGCCCGGTGGACACGATAATAGTGATTGGCGGATGGCGCCGGGCATACTATCCTAAGGATTATTGCGGCGGGATGAAACTACCTGAAGCGTTGCCCTGACTCAAACGGGGTCATGGTCTTGAGCCGGGAGAGCCTTCCGCCGCAATAATCGACAATCTTAAGAGGTTTTATTATTGATCCGGCACTTTATAGAATGCTAAGCGGGTTATTTGCAGCCACAGCTTGGCTTCGTTTTAATTATGAACCGTGCCGGATCAATAATTGGAATTCACAGGCAGGTGATCCATGGATCTAAAAATGAATTTTGATAAAAAGTCAGTAATTCAGATCGTCATTCTCATTGTGCTCATCGCCGGTGGCGCGGGAGCGTACTTCCTGCAACAGGACGGTGGCCTGGATTTCATCAGCGGATTTTTTGAAAGTGAACCCGCCACCATCCGGCCGCCGGCCACCCGCGCCCCGGCGCCTGCTGCCAGAACGCCTGCTCCGACTCCGGCGGCACCGGTCGTCGCGACCAAGCCCGCCGATACTGAGATTCCTGCTGTACCCGTCAAAGGGCAGATTCATGGAAAATCGTTTGTCGTGGAAAACAGTTATTTCGAAAGCGGAGTGCTCGGATTGCGGTTAGGCAAGGACGTCACGGCCGACCTCGAAGTGAAGGTGATGTTGCCCGGGACGGCATGGGAAACCCCCGCCGGAAAAAGTTTCAAGGTGACTAATGCGGGAGGACCTTCTGCTCCGCAGGTGGTGTTGGCATGGAAGGAAGCGGGACAGGCAACATCCTCGGAGCAGAAATTTAACGAAAAGTACACCATGGTACTCGAATTCGGCCTGGAGAAAGACAAGAAGTTGCCAGGCAAAATCCTTCTCAGTCTGCCGGACGAGACGAAAAGCCAAGTGGCAGGCACCTTCGAGGCGGATATCCGGGGTTTCCGCATCGTGGGTGGCAAGCCCGATCTGTCCGCCGATTCGGTGGAGACGCTTCAGTATCTGGCACTGCACGAATTGCTGAAAGACGATCCGAACAAATCGCTCGAAGTGCTGGCTTTCCGCGACGGACGATACGCCCCGCCTGAATCCGCCGGCAAGAACGTGACTGGCTACATCGAGGCGGAATATCGCATTGGCCAAGCCCCCCCCAGCGTACAGCGGTTTCAGTTTGAAAAGGTCAATGGCTCTTGGAAAGTGCGCGCGGCGCTAAGCGGCAAGCAGCTGGATGAAGCTCATCCTGTTCTAGTCCCGGGCACGAAAGACTCGCCGACCAGGATGCTGACATATCTCGCCGCCAAGAGACTGGAGTCGGAAATTCAAAAGAAATTCCCCGACAAGAATATTTATGATCCCGAATTCATGTCCCGCCACAGCGATAAATTCAAGATCGGTATTTGCGAGGCAAGCTACAAGCTCGATTCCGGCGGTGAAAAGCTCAAGACAGCTTATCTCTTCCGGCGCCAGACCGGTGGGTGGACGCTCGATCGCGCGCTCGGTGACAAAGAGAAGGTGGATTTCGACAACGGTCGGATTGTCAAACGTTAAAATATTCCGCTGCGTAATAACAAAACCCCCGCCTAACTGGCGGGGGTTTTGTTATTCCTTTTGACCGGTGAACCGGCCGAATCCTTTATGTGGGTTAGGCGAGGGGTTTGACCACCGTGGCCTGCATCCCCTTGGGTCCCTTCTGACTTTCAAACTCCACCTGCTGACCCTCGGCCAATTTCTTGTAGCCTTCGGCCTGAATCACGGAGTAGTGTACGAAAACATCCGTGCTGCCATCCTGTGGCGAGATAAAACCAAAGCCTTTAGCCTCGTTGAACCACTTTACAGTACCCATGCGCATGACGATTAACCTCGTTTAAATTATCTTTAATCTGAATATATTATTTTCATGCTGAAATGGTGGAGTTCGCCAGGACCTATCGCGGGTACCTGAAAATACCAACATAGCAACAACCGACAGTGCACCACGGCGGATTCAGTATAACGAATTTCGTATTTGTGTACAGTCAAATGCCCGGAGTCAAGACATTGGCAAATTTACCTGCCATAGAGTCGGCACGGAAGTTGCTGAAACCTTATTTCGTATTGTGAAAAGTGAAATTATTCTGACGCGGAGGACTGAATGCGCGTTTTTAGTCTGGTTCCACGCGACTTGGCCATCTCCGGAATATGATCGATAATCTGATTTCCTCCAGAGCAATGTGCAAAAAAAGCAGGCGCCGAAACGCCCGCTCGTTCTCATTGCCGAAAACTTACAGGTTGTAACCGGTTTCGTTGTGCAACACGGTATCGAGACCTTCGGTTTCCTGTTCGATCGTGACACGCAACCCCATCGTGATGTCGATTAATTTAAGGAGAATGAAGGTGGCGAAAGCGCACCAAGCGGCGGTGGCCAGAACGCCGGTCAGTTGGGTCATCACCTGTTTACCCACGGTGAAGCCTTCGGTGATACCGACACCGCCGAGGGTCGTGGCGGCGAACACGCCCGTGAGCAGGGTTCCGATCGTACCGCCCACGCCGTGCACAGGGAACACGTCGAGCGAATCGTCCACGTGCAGCGTGCGTTTCATGAAGTTAGTGGCCATGAAACAAACAAGCCCCGCGCTGACACCAATGACGAGCGCGCCCAGCGGGCCGACGAAGCCCGAGGCCGGCGTGATGGTGCCCAATCCCGCCACCATGCCGGTGACGATGCCCAGCACGGACGGTTTGCCGAAGCGGATCCACTCGCAAAACATCCATGTCAGCGAGCCGGTGGCGGCGCCAATGTGCGTGACCAGCATGGCCATCCCGGCGGTGCCGTTGGCGGCCAGGGCGCTGCCGGCGTTGAAGCCGAACCAGCCGACCCACAGCATGCACGCACCGATCACGGTCATGGTGAGATTGTGTGGCGGCATGGCGGTTTCCGGAAACCCCTTGCGCCGTCCGAGCACGAGCGCCGCCACCAGCGCCGCGACGCCGGCATTGATATGCACCACGGTGCCGCCGGCAAAATCCATGAGGCCCATTTTTTGCAGCCAGCCGTCGCCCCAGACCCAGTGACAAATAGGCACGTAAACCACCAGCAACCACATCAAGCTGAAGATCATCATTGAGGAAAATTTCATGCGCTCGGCGAAGGCGCCGATCACGAGCGCCGGGGTGATGATGGCAAACGTCATCTGGAACATGGCGAACACGGTTTCCGGGATGTCACCCTTGAGCGTGTCCACGCCGATGCCGGCCATCAGCGCCTTGGCCGTGCCGCCAATCCAGGCATTGTTGGTACCGCCGTCGCCGAAGGCGAGGCTGTAGGCGAACAGCACCCACACGATGGACACCATGCAGGTGATGGCGAAGCATTGCATCAGGACGGACAGGACATTCTTGGTACGGACCAGGCCGGCGTAGAAGAGGGCAAGTCCCGGGATGGTCATGAACAAAACAAGAACCGAGGACGTCAAAAGCCAGGCAGTATTGGCCGTATTGATGGCCGGTGCATCCGCCGCCCACGCCAGCGAAGGGGCAACAAACAGCAGCGAGGCGATGAACAGTCTCGTGGATTTGCTGAAAGTCATGTCATTATCTCCTGTGGTATTTGTTGTTTGTTTATAGGGCGCTGGTACCGGTTTCGCTGGTGCGTATCCGCACCACCTGCTCGAGATCGAAAACAAATATTTTTCCGTCGCCGATTTTTCCGGTCTTGGCCGATTTTGAAATGGTTTCAATCACGCGTTCCGCCATGTCTGCCGACACGGCGACCTCGATCTTGGTTTTCGGCAGGAAATCCACCACGTACTCCGCGCCACGGTAGAGTTCCGTATGCCCCTTCTGGCGCCCGAAGCCCTTGACCTCGGTAACTGTCATGCCCTGAACGCCAAGACTGGACAAGGCCTGACGCACATCGTCCAGCTTGGAGGGTTTGATGATGGCGGTGATTAGCTTCATGGATTTCTCTCCTGTGATAGTTATTTATTTTTCCTGTCCGGTTTGGCGGGCAGGTGCACGCTTCCGTGAAACCGAGCTCCCAGATAGACGTGGACCTTCGACATCTTACAAAAACCGGAACTCACCCTGAAAGGTAAATCTTTGCGACTTGTCCGTATGTTAGAGGCTGCCCGCAGGCTATCTAGAAGCAGTTTTGTGTGTATTTTGAGAAAAAACCGAGGTTGATTGCGCCAAAATGGCACAAATATTGCTACCCTTTTATCAGCTTCAATACGTTAACGGGTACCCTCTATGTACGGGAAACTGCTGCCGGTAATTGTCGTATTGGCGTGGGGCGCGCTCACGGCGCCCGTGCAAGCCGAAAAGGGGGTGGTCGCACCCGATAATATTCACGGCACCGTGAAAGTGGACGCGGAGGGGTTAATCGACCTCGTCGGCACAATCCCAGATCTTGTGATTATCGATGCGCGTATTCGCCAGGATCGCGCGCAGGGCTTTATCGAGGACTCCATCAGTTTGCCGGATGTCAAAACCGACTGCGTGTCACTCTCCAAAATACTTCCCGGGAAATCATCCCCGGTCCTGTTCTACTGCAATGGCGTCAAATGCGTCCGGAGCGGTCATTCCTCCCGTATAGCCCTGGGATGCGGCTACAACCGGGTTTACTGGTTTCGCGGCGGTTTCGAGGAATGGAAAGATAATAATTATCCGTTTGTGAAAGATTGAAAAAAATAGACGCCCGCCCATGGTAATTCAGCGCCTGACCATGCGTGCGTCGCTGTCCCTCACCATCGTGGTGATGGGCCTGCTTGGACTCGGATTGGCACTGGCGACTGGCGAAGCGTATCGCCATCAGATGCTGGAAAACCAGCGCGCGGCCATGGGTGGATTGCTCCGCCTCAAGACGCTCGATCTGCTCAAAGACCTTGAAATAAAATCGCGCGATCTGGGATTGACCATTCAACATGGCGCGGCGTTCCGGAGTGCCTTCGCCGGGCGGGACCAGATCAATCTGGTCAAACAGTTAAACAATCAATTCCACCAGTATTTTGCCACGGTCGACGTGGTCAAGCTGCAAAAACTGCAGGTGTTCGATCTCAACTTTGCGCTGGTGGCGGAATCCTCCGAGGGCGCGCCGGCCCTGGCGAACAAAATAATCGCGTGTCCGACATTGGTAGATCAGGCCCGCATCCGCCAGGGGAGATTCCGGTTATTGCCGATTTCCCAGCTCTGCCAGTTTTCCGGATTGCCCTTTCACGCACAGATTGTGCCCATCGGGGGATTGCGTCCTACCGGCTATCTCCAAATCGTGACGGATCCTACCTACAGTCTTGCGAAAATTGAAACCGCATTGGATATGCCGCTGAAAATAACGCTCGTTCCGGGGCGTGTATTTTATAAATCGGAATCCTGGCTGCCACCGGATGCCATGGAACACGCCATCGTAGCGGAATATCCACTAGAGGTGCCGTCGGTCGGCCGTGTATTGACGATTGCGGTAATGCAGGACATTCATCCGCTTTACCAGAAGCTCGCCATGACGCGCTACATGATCATGATGGCCGCCGGCCTCGTCACCTTGCTGGTGATCGCCATCGCCCTGCTGGCGCTGCAGAATACAACGTTGCGCCCCTTGATGGCCTTGCATGAGCAGCTGCGTAGCGTGCGTAAAGATCGGACTCGACTGAGCGAGTCGCTAACGCCGACGGGCACCCTGGAAATCAAGGAGCTGGCGGAGGATTTCAATGCCCTCAGCGCCGAGCTCCGGGACCTGCACCGAATGCTCGAGCGCATGGCCTTTACCGACACGCTCACAAATCTGCCCAACCGCAGCCTTTTCCATGAACGGCTGCAACAATGCACGGCGGCGGTCCGCGCGGTGCAAAGCCCCTTCGCGCTCTTCGTCATGGACCTGGATCGTTTCAAGGAGGTCAACGACTCCTTCGGCCATGACATCGGCGACCAGCTGCTAAAGCAGGTCAGCTCGCGCCTGAATGGCGTGTTGCGCCGAACCGATGTTTTCGTGCGACTGGATAACGAAACCGCGAATAAAATCGGAAACGAAATCGTCGCGCGGCTGGGCGGCGACGAATTCGCTGCCATCGTCCCGGGGATCACGGACGACAAGTCCGCTGTCCTGATTGCGCAGAAATTCACCAACGCGATGCAGCAATCTTTCAGTATTGGGAACCATCGATTCAACATCGGGGTCAGCATCGGTATTGTGCTATATCCCCAGCATGGCGCGGATCCCATGACGCTCCTGCGGCAGGCTGACGTCGCCATGTATCAGGCCAAGCAGGGTAAATGCGGATATGCGTTTTTTGACAGCGTACGCGACCATCACAAGTTGCAATTGTTGTCGCTCGAGCGCTATTTGCGCCACGCCATTGAGACAGGAAATCTCGAACTGCATTTCCAGCCAATGGTCGATATCCGCACCACCAAGGTGAGTTGCGTGGAGGCCCTGGTACGCTGGCGCTTCCCGGAGATGGAGCTCACTCCGCCGGACAGGTTCATTCATATCGCCGAACAGTGCGGGCTGATCCAGCCGCTCACCCGCTGGGTCCTCAACCATGCGATCGAGCAATGCGCCCGCTGGCGTAAATCGGGATTCCCTCTGGATGTCGCGGTGAACCTGTCCGCGATGAATTTGCACGAGCCTGATTTCGTCGATTACGTCATGAACACGCTCCTTCGGTGGGAGGTCGAGCCGTCTTGGCTGTCGCTGGAGGTGACTGAAAGCGCGGTCATGACCGATCCCGACCACGCGCTCGGGGTTCTGTCGCGTCTCGATACCATGGGTGTGCGTATTTCCATCGATGATTTCGGGACAGGTTACTCGTCGCTGGCCTATCTCAAGCGCCTGCCCGTGGATGAAATCAAGATTGATCGGTCGTTCGTCCTCGACATGAAGCGTGACAGCAACGACGCGGTCATCGTGCGTTCCACCATCGACTTGGCGCACAACATGAGTTTGCGCGTGGTGGCCGAGGGCGTGGAAAACCCGGAAACCCTGCGGCTGTTGACTACGCTCGGGTGTGACATCGTCCAGGGGTTTTTTGTAAGCCGCCCGCTGGCTTACGATGATTTGATCCAGTGGCTGGGTTCGTCTGCCTGGAGCGCGAAACAACGTCCGAGCGTCCCGGCCAGTGCCAAAAAGGGCAGCCCGGTGGTGCCGCTGCGCCTCCCCCATCCCGATTTCCCTCAGGCAAAATAATTTTTCCTCCCTCGGGGCGGTTTCATCCTCCTGGATCGTGCCCCGACCCAGTTGAAGCGAAACCTTGACGGAAGTATCGTGGCCGGAATGGTTGACGGTCCGCGCGGCGGATCCAGCCGATTCCGGAGACTTCATGGACGCACCCAAAATCCAATCGGCGATACCCCGGCGACGCTACCAGTTCGGCGAATACAGCGGTGTCGTGCTCGCGGAGATCGAGAGCGGTGATGCCACGAAGTATCGGTACATTCTGGCGCTCGTGCGCGAGGGCGAAAATCGGCCCGCGTTCTATGTGACGGCGGAACAGAATCCGCGAAGCCGCCAGCAGGAGGGCTCCCATCGCCTGCGCGTGATTACCCACGAGTTGAACGAGGAGATCGGTTGCTCGGATGCATGGAGCGATCTCGATGCTTTTTGCACGGAGGCGTTCACCGTCGCGGCGAAGGTACTCGGCCTGTCCGATGAGCAGGCTGTCCTCATATCCTGAACGTCGCTGTCTGGCTTTGTGGCCCGGTATCAGTTTGCTGGAAGGGGGATTTTCCCGCGACTCAGTGGTGATGACCGCCTTCGCCGTGCACGTGGCCGTGCTCGATTTCCTCTTTGGTGGCGGTCCGGACTTCAGTTATTTCAACGTCGAAATGAAGGGTTTTACCCGCCAGCGGGTGATTGGCATCGAGTACCGCGCCGGTCTCCGTCAGTTTGACAACGGTGAAGGTAATCGGCCCGTTCGGCCCGTCGGCTGACACACGCGCGCCGACTTCGAGCTTCATGTCAGGCGGAAAATGTTCGCGCGGGGCCTCGAAAATGGCTTCCGGGTTTTTCTCGCCATAGGCTTCCGCCGGCACCACCGTGACTTTCGACTTGTGCCCGGACGAGACGCCATCGAGTGCCTTTTCCAGGCCCGGAATAATGTTGCTGTGGCCGTGCAGGTAGGTGAGTGGATTACCGCCGCGGTTTGAGTCGAGCACTTCGCCGCTGTCATCGGTCAGGGTGTAATGCATGGACACAACCGTACCCTGGGCTGCCTTCATCATGAAATCCTCATGGATATTGGGTAGGTAGGGGCCGTCACTATAACGCAGTTCGCGCCCGGCACCCAAGGGCGAATCGGGATGGCCCATCGTGCCAGAGGATTTTGCCGGACACCGGCGAGACAGTCTCTCGGGACCGGATTATACTGCGACGTGACTTTTTCGTTTCCCGACAACCCAGAATGAAGGCAGGCAAACTCCACGTAGAAATCGAATATTGCCGCCGCGCCCGGTGTCCGCGGCGAATGCGTTTTCGGCACCGGAGAAAGCGCTCGGCCACAGTGGTCGATCGAAATTGAAACATGATCCGGCATCTCAACGTTGATATCCCCGGGCAGGGTCTGCATGAAATCACCGACCGCCTTGAGGCCATGGTGCGCGAAGCCGGGGTGAAAGAAGGCTTGTGCACGCTGTTTGTGCAACACACCTCGGCCAGTTTGCTGATTGACGCGGGCCAGGATGGCCCGAGTCAAAACGATCCGCTCTACACCCACCAGAACGAGGGTCCGGATGACATGCCGGGACACATCAAGTCAGCGCTCACCGCGACGCATCTCTGCATTCCGGTTGTCGGCGGCCGTCTGGCGCTCGGCACCTGGCAGGGCGTGCATTTGTGGGAGCACCGACACCAGCGCGGCGCGCGCCGGATCGTGGTGCACCTGGGCGTGTGAGACACCGGAATACAGCGCCGTACGGTTCTTGGAAATCGCCGATCACCATGGACCGTGTCGTCGGGAGCGCTGTCAGTCTGGGACAAATCGCCCTCGACGGCCCAGACATTTATTGGAGTGAAATGCGCCCGGCGGAAGACGGGCGTCATGTCCTCCGGCGCTGGCGCGCCGGTTCCATAGAAGAAATCCTGCCCGCGCCTTTCAGTGCCCGCACGCGCGTGCATGAGTATGGCGGCGGGGCCTTTCTCGTGCATGACGGCGTGCTGTATTTCAGCAATGACCGTGACCAGCTTCTCTACCGCCTCACGCCGGGGGCGGCACCGCAACCCATCGCTTTGGGCACCGAGAAACGTTATGCCGACGGCGTATTTGACCGCCGGCTTCACGATATTGTCTGTGTCCGCGAAGACCACGGCGGGGACGGAGAACCCGTCAATTCGATCATCTCGGTTGACCCGCAAGGCGGACGCGAAGTGCGCGTGCTGGAAAAGGGGGAGGCTTTTTATGCCTCCCCGCGCCTGAGCCCGGACGGGCAGCGCCTGGCCTGGCTCTCTTGGAATCACCCGGATATGCCGTGGGATGGAACCCGACTTTGGTTGGCGGAGCGGGGACCGGAGGGGCAGCCCGTCAATTCACGTTGTGTCGCCGGCGGTCGCGAGGAATCGATTTTTCAGCCCTTGTTCTCACCCGATGGCACGCTCTATTTTGTCTCGGACCGGAGCAATTGGTGGAATCTATACCGCCTGCATGACGGGTATGTCGAGGCGCTCGTGCCCATGGAGGCGGAGTTCGGTCTGCCCCAGTGGAACTTCGGCATGTCCACTTATGCCTTCGATTCGGCGCAGCGGTTGGTATGCGCTTACAACCGCGCGGGAACCTGGCGTCTCGCGGTGCTGGATACCGGCACTCGGCGCATGGAAGAAATTGCAACACCGTTCAGCGATATCAGCGGTCTCGTCGCCAGCAAAGGCAAGGCGATTTTCGTGGCGTCCTCGCCCGTGCTGCCCGCGGCCATCGTGCAACTCGATCTCGCGACACGGGAATATGAAATACTGCGCCGGTCCATGGAGGATGTTCCCGAGTCCGGCTATCTTTCCGCGCCGCGTGACATCACCTATTCCACGGCCCATGGCGCGGCGGCACACGCCTTGTATTATCCGCCCGCGAACCGTGACTTCCAGGCACCCACGGATGAAAAACCACCCTTGTTGGTGTTGAGCCACGGCGGCCCCACATCGGCCGCCTCCCGGGCATTGAACCTGCGGACGCAATTCTGGACCAGCCGCGGGTTTGCCGTGCTGGACGTGAACTACCGCGGATCAACCGGTTACGGCCGCGCCTACCGCCGGCGGCTCGACGGTCAATGGGGGATTGCCGATGTCGAAGATTGTATCGCGGGCGCGGCGTACCTCGTGGAACGTGGGCACGCGGATGCAGAACGTCTGGCCATACGCGGAGGCAGCGCCGGGGGGTACACCACCCTGTGTGCATTGACATTCCACCGGATGTTCCGCGCCGGTGCCGTTTACTATGGCGTAAGCGATCTCGAGGCGTTGGCGCGCGACACCCACAAGTTTGAAGCACATTACCTGGAGCGGCTGATCGGCCCTTACCCACAGCGTAAAGAACGTTACCAAGAACGTTCGCCGATTCATCACGCGGATCGGCTGTCCTGTCCCGTGATTTTCTTTCAGGGGCTGGAAGACAAGGTGGTGCCGCCGGACCAGACGGAGAAAATGGTGAATGCCTTGCGTGCGCGAAACATCCCGGTGGCGTACGTGCCGTTCGAAGGTGAGCAACATGGTTTCCGCCGTGCGGAGACTATCCGGCGCGCGCTCGAGGCGGAACTCTATTTTTATTCCCGTTTGTTTGGATTCACTCTGGCCGAACCGGTCAATCCGGTGTTGATCGATAATCTGTAGCAGCGAGCATCAGTCGACACGGGATGTGATCAGCTGATTCTCGGGGAACTTGCTGCCCGCCAGGCTTTTCTTTACGGAAGTCAGGAAGTCTGTCTGACCGGCGGCATAGATGTCGAATTCGCCGATATCCGGGTGATCTTTGAGAATTTGCTTGAGCACCGAGGCTGTTTTCGTCTTTTCCGCCTGCAACGGGGTGTACAGGAAATCATCCAGTGCGTCCGTCCAAGAGCGACAAAGATTGTTGAGGTAATGACCGTTTTCGCCGGCCACCCAGTACAAATGCATGGTTTCAGCCACGTCCCGCGCCATGGCATGCTCAATCAGGCTCTTGATGGGAGCAAAGCCCGTACCGTGGGCGAGGAAAATCAGGGAACGCGGTGATTCCTCGTTCAGGGTGAAATCGCCCTTCGGCCCGACAAGTGAAACGATATCCCCGGGTTTCAGTTTTTTGAAGACATATTCGGAGAGCCGATTGCCTCGTTGACGCAGCAAGTGGAACTGGAGATTTCGGTCATCGCACGGGCAGCTGGCCACCGGGTAGTCGCCTTCGGCGCCGTTACCGGTTTCGAGCGTCACCGACTGGCCGGCGAGAAACTGCAGCCGCTTGGTGCGCGGCGTCTGAAGATGTAGCAGGGCGATGTCGTCACTCAACGGTTCGACTTTCTTTACCCGCGTGGCAATTTCCTGCTTCGGAATATCCTGGATGCCGTCGATTTCACTGGTTTCGATCTCGAGATCGGTCACGGCGGTGTGCGAGCAAAGCAGCACGTAGCCTTGATTCTTTTCCGATTCGGTAAAGGTGTAATCCGTGTGCCGCATCAAATGAGTTTTCCCGGAAACCACTTTGGCCCTGCACAAGCCGCAGTTGCCGTTGCTGCAGCCGTAGCGCAGGGAAAGACCGGCGCGCAGCGCGGCATCCAGAATGGTATCCGAGCCCTCCACGAAAAATTCGCGTTGACCCGGGAGCAGGCGAACATGGGCGGTCATGAGCCGGAGGAAACTCTCCTTGACGACGTAGGATTGAAGATAGTCGCTCGGTGACTGTTTCTCCAGCTCATGCCGCAGCCAGAGTTTGAGTGGCCCGATGATAGTTCGTGTTTCATTTCCACCGGTTTTTTCATATTCGTTCAATTTGTCATAGAGCCAGTCGGTAATGGTTTTGTAGCGCTCCATCTGCGCCCGGGTATTCGCCAGTTCCTTGCTCAGGCCGGAGAGACGTTCGGCCAGGACCTCCGGTTCGGGCAGCAGGCGCTCGCGCACACGGTGAAAAAAGGCTTCATCTTTGATTTGGGTGAAATGCTCCAGCGCCGTATTGTCTTCCAACTGCGTATCGGGGTAGGCGCGCAACAGGTCCTCCGGCTTGACCATGCCTTCGAAGGTTTCGAGCTCGCCTTTCTTGATTTTTTTCTGGAGGGCGCCGCGGGAGACGCCCACGAGACGCGCGGCGCGGGTCAGGGTCAGCAGCTGCGCGCCATGACTTGCCTGATCAGACATCGTTCAATTCCATTCAAACTACCCGACGCGGCCGCCGAAGCGCTTGCCGGAAGTCATACGAATAACCCAAGTACCACCGTGCAGCCTGGTGTCGGCTGCACGGTTTCTTCACGTTAGGTTAACGAGAGCAGGTAAAAGGTTAAAACTCCGATTCTTAGTCGGCAGTGCTTACCAGCGGCGCCCGCCACCGCCTCCACGATTGCCGCCGCCACCGCCACCACCGCCGCCACCTCCGCGATTGCCCCAACCGCCGCGCCCGCCGCCGCCACCACCACCGCCACCACCGGCAGGCCGTTCCGTCTTGGGTCGGGCCTCATTCACGTTCAATGCGCGACCCTTGAGGTCTTTCTGGTTCATGCCATTGATCGCCGCCTGCGCCTCGGCCTTGGCCGGCATTTCTACGAAGCCGAAGCCGCGGGGTTCGCCGCTGAACTTGTCTTTGAGAATGGTGGCCTTGCTGACCTGACCGAAGGCGCTGAAGGCCTCGCGCAAGTCTTCTTCCGTGACGTCGCGCGACAAGTTTCCTACGAAGATATTCATATCAAACTCCTGGATTGAAAGGGTAAGGCGTCGTGGACCGTGCTTCGCTTTCGGAAACGATGATTGTGAAAGTGCGCGGCCGGATAGGCGAATGATCGGGCGTGAACCAGCTCCTTGGTCTCAACGTAAGGAAAGGTGGGCTTCAGTGACCCAGCTTCTTCGGCATCCGCGACAGATAATACGCCTGTGTTTTGCCGACGTCCAAGTGTCCGAAGAACGCCACCCGATCATCGGCCTGCCAGGGGGCAGGAGCGGCGCGCCAGTTAGCCGTATGCCTTTACAGTGCGGCCGGTGCCACCCGAGCCATGGCGCGGGCCTTGGCCGTGTCGAGGATGGTTCCCGCCGTTTTTTGCTTTGAAATGGTGCGGCGCACCGTTTTGGCGATGCGGTTTGTTGCTGGACGGGCCGCCGCGACGGTGGCCCGAGGGGGCGTGCTGCCGCGGGCGCAGGGTCGGTTCCATGCCGGGTATGACATGCGCCGGAATCGTCTGGCGGGTGTAGCGCTCGATATCGCGCAGCTGCTGGAAATTATCCGGTGCAGCGAACGAGATGGCGATGCCCTTGGCGCCCGCACGGCCGGTGCGGCCGATGCGATGCACATAATCCTCGGCGCTTTTTGGGAGATCGAAGTTGATGACATGGGTAATGCCGGAGACGTCGATACCGCGTGCGGCCACGTCGGTGGCCACCAGCAAGCGCACCGAGCCTGAACGCAAATTGGTGATCGCGCGGTTACGCTGGTTCTGGTTCATGTCGCCGTGCAGTGCCGCGGCCGGGTGCCCCTTGGCGTGCAGGGTTTTGGCCAGGCGATCCGCTCCCCGTTTGGTGGCGGTGAACACGATGGCCTTGTTCATATTGATATCGTCCAGCAGGTGCGTCAGCAGGCGCTGCTTGTGCGCGCCATCGTCCACGTGATGCAGCCGTTGCTCGATATTTTCATGTCGTTCCTGCGGTGTCGCGATCTGGATGAGCTTGGGATTTTTCAGCAGGCGGCGTGCCAGTTTGGCAATATTGCCTTCGAGCGTCGCGGAAAACAGCAGTGTCTGGCGTGTGGCCGGCGTGGCGGCGGCGATTTCTTCCACCGCGTGAATGAAACCCATGTCGAGCATACGGTCGGCCTCGTCCAGCACCAGTACTTCCAGGCGAGAGTAGTCGATGCGTCCACGTTCCATGTGGTCCAGCAGCCG
>JANLIC010000075.1 GCA_024654125.1 Sulfuricaulis sp.
TGAACTTATGGTAAAGCAGATAAAGGGTGAGTACAAAGTTAAAAATGCACAGCTTAAGCTTCTTTATACTGAGGTGCAAAGTCTGCTTAAAAAGCTGCCGAACTGGGAAATAATGCATGTCCCCAGAGAGGAAAACAAAGAAGCCGATCTGCTGGCAAATAAAGGTGTAGAGAAAAACAGATAGGCAAATCAAAGCTTAACAATATCATTAAGGTATTTTGTCAGGGTTGAACTTCTTTCATCGGTAAATGTACCTCGACATAGTGTTCTCTGCGGTCGTCCACAAGGGGGATCACGCCTTGCGATTGCCCTGACTCACCTACGCCGTCTCCATTTACCACGACACCGTCCAGTGTCACGCGGGTCACATGCTCAGGCTTTTCAGCAACGCGTTTGACAGTGATATGGTAGACCGTATCGCGAAAGCGGTAGTGGATTTTGTACGATTCCCAATGGTCCGGTATACACGGTGCAATGCGCAGATGGTCTCCTTCCAGCTGCAGACCCAGTAGTGTTTCCACAGTCAGCCGGTACATCCAGCCTGCGGCACCGGTGTACCATGTCCAACCACCTCGTCCAGTATGAGGCGATGCACCGTAAATGTCCGCGCACATGACGTACGGCTCGACCTTGTAGCGCTCGATCTCATCCGGCTGACTGCCGTGATTGACAGGATTAAGCATCGCAAACAATTCCCATGCTCGTTCCGTGTTACCCATCATGGCAAACGCCATTGTGGTCCAAATCGCGGCATGGGTATATTGGCCACCGTTCTCGCGAACGCCGGGTACGTAGCCCTTGATATAACCAGGCTCAAGGGCCGATTTATCGAAGGGAGGGGTGAGCAGTTGAATTAACTGTGCATCGCGGCGCACCAGGTATTTGTCTACCGCTGCCATCGCCTGGCGGGCTCGCATGGAATCGCCACCACTCGAAATAACCGCCCAACTCTGGCTGATCGAATCGATTTGGCATTCGTCATTGTCGGAAGAACCCAAGGGTGTGCCGTCGTCAAAATAGGCCCGTCGATACCACTCGCCGTCCCAGGCATTCGCCTCAATGTTGTTGCGCAACAGCGAAGCCTGCCCGGTACAAACTTCGGCAAATGCCTCGTCACCTCTATTTCGAGCCAGGTCCGCAAATAGCTGAAGATTCTCGTACAGGAACCACGCCAGCCAAATGCTCTCACCCTTTCCATCACGACCGACGAGATTCATGCCGTCGTTCCAGTCACCGCAACCCATCAGCGGTAATTGATGTTCGCCAAAGCGTAAACCATGTTTGATTGAACGTACGCAATGTTCATAGAGGCTTGCCGCTTCAGCCGAACGTTGTGGAAGGTCGTAGTAAGTTTCCTCTTCCGGATTCAACTCGCGGCCCTCCAGAAAATGTACTGACTCGTCGAGTACTCCCGTATCGCCGGTCGTCAGCACATACCGACAGGTAGCATACGGTAACCACAGATAGTCATCGGAGAAATGTGTTCTCACTCCTTGTCCGCCGGGCGGATGCCACCAGTGTTGCACATCACCCTGGAGAAACTGGCGCTCTGCGCAACGGATCAACTGCTCGCGGGCGAGCCACGGTGTCGCATGGACCAGAGCCATGGTGTCCTGCAATTGATCACGGAAACCGTAGGCACCGCCTGACTGATAATAGCCACTGCGGCCCCAGAGTCTGCAGGACAGCGTCTGGTATACCAGCCAGCCGTTGGTTAACACGTTCAACGCGGGATCTGGCGTCTCCACGTGCACCGCGCCCAGGGTGTGGTTCCAATATCCCCACACCGTTTCCAATGCCTGGCGTGCGCCAGCCGGTCCGCCAAATCGCTGGATAAAATACTGCGCTTCATCTGTGTCGCGGGCCGCGCCGAATACGTACACGATCTCGCGCTCTTGCCCGTCGGCCAGTTCGATCCGGGTTTGTATCGCGGCACACGGATCAAGGCCCGCACCTGTCCTGCCCGACAAGCGCTCGCGGCCCATGGCCGCCGGGTTGGCCAGCGAGCCGTTGCGACCAATGAACTCTGTACGGTTTCCGGTCATCGTGCGTTCTAGCTCGCTGACTTGCACAAAAACGACCCGATCGTTGCATTCGCGGCCGTAAGCATTGCGTGCAAACAGCGCTCCGCTATGCGGATCTGTTTCGGTAACAATATGCATCATATTGGCATGCCTCCATTCACCCAGCACCAGCTCCCAATACCCAGTCAGTGACAATTGACGTGGGCGCCCCGAATGGTTGTGCAGCTTTACCACCAGAAACTTCACCGGCGCGTCCATTGCAACGTAGGTGAACAGTTCCGAGGAGATGCCGGCTTCGTAGTGCTCGAACACGCTGTAGCCAAACCCGTGCCGGCACACATACCCGGACTGACCGCAGGCGGGCAACGGCGTAGGTGACCAGAACGCACCCGTCTCTTCGTCACGGATGTAGAGCGCCTCACCGCTGCTGTCGCTAAGCGGGTCATCGTGCCAGGTGGTCAGTCGGAACTCGTGCGCGTTTTCCACCCAGGTATAGGCGCTGCCGCTCTCGCTGACGACCGTGCCAATGTGCGGACTGGCTATCACATTCGCCCACGGCGCCGGTGTGCTCTGACCAGGCTCGAGGGCGACGACGTATTCGTGCCCGTCGGGTGTGAAGCCACCCAGGCCATTGCAGAAAATGCGTTCGCGTGCCGACAGTGAACGAACCGGTTCCTCTGTCGGTAGCAGCACCGGGTCCAGACGGCTTGGCAAGCGTTCTGCCGGTACGCGGCGTCCCACCTGCTCGAGCAATGTCTCAGCAGTATCGGTGAGCACGACTCGGGCAACAGTCTGGAACAGAACCCGGTCTTCCTCGGAAAGTTCTTCGGCACGCCGTACGAAGACACCACCCGGTTTGTCGATAATGTGCGCTTCGGGGCCTGAGTTGATCAACCCCATGATCTGGTCTTGCAGAACCGCTCGGTAGCCTGAGAAATCCTCGTTCACGATCACCAGGTCCGCAGCCAGGCCCTTCATCCGCCAATAGGCATGGGCTTGCAGCGCCTGTTTTATCAGGTCGAAGCGGTTCAGATCACTGATGCGTATCAGCACAATCGGTAGATCACCCGAGACACCAAAACGCCAAAGCCCTGACTGGCCAAGCCGGTTGCGGGCAATCACGCTGGGCGCGGTGCGGCGCAAGGCATTGCCGTAAATGACGGAGCTGGCCAGACGGTCGTAGACCTGTGCATCGGCTTTGGTTGCGTTGAGATGGTGCAGCACCTCCTGACTTTGAAACCATGACATTTCAAAGGCACGTTCAACGAAGTGCCTGTCACAATACTTCTCAAGCACTGTCAGCGCTGCCTCGCGTGTATTCGCAACACCGGTGATGATCTGAATGGTCGCTGATTCGTCAGGTAATAGGGTGATGGTGCGGCGGATCGCCACGATGGGATCGAGCACCGAACCATCAGTGTTCGACAGCGTCGACGGATTGTCACTGCTATCCAGTACCACCGGGTTGGCCGCCGTTCGATTCCGTCCGATGAATTTGGCACGGTCAGTCTCGTAAGACAGCTCGTCGGCAACTGCGTCAGGTGCGGCCAACAGGTGAAACATCCACGGCGCCTTCTCCCCCGGTGTGCGGCGGCGGCGCGTGCAGAGGATTGCCTGCCGGTCTGGCAGGATTTCGGTTTGCACGAACAAGTTGCTGAAAGAGCGATGGGCCAGGTCGTCATTTAACGGCGCCAACACCACCTCGGCATAACTCGTCAACTCGATATGACGGGTACGGGACGACTGGTTGGTGAGCTTGACACGACGGATTTCGACATCATCTTCAGGTGAAACGCTGATCTCGGTGTGCGCTTCGATTTTCTGATCACGCCGTCGGTATTCAGCGCGCGCTTGTACGAAAATCGCCTCATAGTGATCGGCCTTGCGCAGTGTCGGTTGATACGCGGTTGACCAATAACTTCCTGTTTCGTGGTCGCGCAAGTAAATGAATGTTCCCCAGCAATCGGAGGTAGCGTCCTCGCGCCAACGGGTAACTGCCAGGTCGCGCCAGCGACTGTAGCCTCCGCCGGCGTTTGTTGCTATGACGTGGTATCTGCCGTTAGACAATAGGTGAACTTCAGGTATCGGTGTGTTCGGTTCGGTGAACACGCGCATGATCTCGACTGCTTCCGTGACGGGTGGGCGTGCGGAGGCGCTCACTTCAGCAGCGTGCGGATGTAACGTAGCCCCTTTCCTTGGTACACGCTCCTGCAGCAATAATTCCGTCGCCCGTGCGAGGGGGTCAGACATGAATCGGCGCTGCATCGGACGGTTGAGCAATACGTGTTCAATGGCCAGGAGGCTCATGCCTTGATGATGCGCCATGAATGTTCGCACGATGGCGTGATTCTTACCCCTCGGCACTCGCGATGGTGTATAATCGACTGACTCGTAGAACCCATAGACACCGAGGAACCCGTTGGCGGCCATCGTCTGCAAGTTGCGACAGGCTTCCTGTGGCATCACCGTCAACGCCAGTGCGCTGGCGTAAGGAGCGATTACCAGATCGTCTCCCAGCCCTCGCTTGAAGCCCAGCCCGGGCACGCCAAACGCCCGATATTGGTAGATTTGATGCATATCAGTAGCATTATAGCAGGACTCAGAAATGCCCCAGGGTACAGCGCGTTGTCGACCGTATTCAATCTGACGTGACACCGCTGCCCTGCAGCTCTGCTCCAACAAGGTGTTCTCGTAACCAGGCATTAACAACCGCGGCATGAGGTACTCGAACATTGAACCGCTCCATGAAATCAAGCACACGTCGCCGCCACGACTTGTCAGCAGGCGACCGAGCGAGAACCAATGTTTCTGCGGTACCTGGCCCTGCGCAATGAGCAGGAAACTGGCCAGACGCGCTTCTGATGCCAGCAGATCGTAGCAGGATGGATCGCGGCGCCGTTCTCCTACGTCGTAACCTATAGTGAGCAAGTCACGCGATGTATCGTAGAGAAAGTTAAAATCCATAACCGCCAGTTCGCGGCAACGACCTACTAAATCGTTGATGATTCTAAGCCTCTCCTCTGCACCCTTATAACGTGATCCTGCCGCCACGGCTGCCTCGGTTGATGACAGCGTTTCAGTGCCAACGGCTCTCTCTCCGGTTAATTCAATCAATGTCGGGATTTTGCTGAAATGCTGCGGTTCGGGTACCAGTAATCGAAGGTCATCTCGAAGTGCAAGGGATTGTTGGCAAAATGCCTGCACCCAGTAATTCAGTTCGTCATCTATATCAATATCCGTTGGCAGCCATACAACCAGCTCTCCGCCGATATGGTGAATCTTATCCAGCAAGTCATCGACAGCAGCCAGTGCCAGTGCCTGTGGCTGTCCGTTCAGTGTGAGCGAGTGTAGTGTGTCCTGCAGAAACTTGATCTTCTTTGCAAGATCAGGGGCTTGCAACAAAGGCGCGTGTTCGGCAAGCACCAGCAAGGTGTCCTGCAGTCCTTGAAACGCGAACGAGGAGAGCACAGGCTGATTCTTCAACTCAACCAGTCCCGCCTGCAAGGTAAGCAAGCAGCCGACCAGGTTGCCGCTGTCCACCGAAGAGATGTATTGCGGGTAGAGAGGTTTTAGTGTACGTGTGTCGTACCAGTTGTAAAAATGGCCTCGGTAGCGTTCCAGCTTTTCCATTGTGGCCAGTGTGTTCTCGGCAAGCCGCAGGAATTCTCCTGCGCAAATGTAACCGAAATCGTACGCAGCCAGATCCGCCAGCAACGACATGCCGATGTTCGTGGGTGAGGTACGTGAGGCGGTGGCCGGAGCCGGATATTCCTGGAAGTTATCTGGAGGCAGCCAGTTGTCCTGTGGACCGACGAACTGTGCGAAGAAGCGCCATGTTCTCCGGGCCGATGTCCGCAGGAACAACCTTTGATCAACGGTTAAATCCAGTTCGGGGGGCGAAAGGGGTATGCTGATCCACCAGCCAATGACCGGCGATACCAGCCAGAGTAATAAAAAGGGAGCGCAGAAGAGCAACTCTGCTGACTGGCTGATCCACAATGCTAAGGCCAGTACCATTGCCAGCACAGGTGCTATCCACATCTCTATAAAAAAATCTGAAATCGTACGGCGCGCGTTGCGGCTTGCATAGGACCGCATATGCCAGAGCAACAATCCGCGTCGAGTAAAAAGCATTCGCACACCCGATCGCAGGATTGCATCCAGACAAATCAGCGTGTCGTAAGGCAAAAGGATCAACGTTAGCAAAGAGAGCACAATCGGGCGGTTCGTAGATTTGTTTGTCAAAACCAGGTGCACCAACCAATCACGTTCTTCAGGCTTACGGATGAGTTCAATTGCGGCTCCCAGCAAGGTGGGCAAGAACACCACTCCTGCGACCAGCAGGTTCCAGAACAACGCCGATACTGGACTGAACAGCCAACCACCTGCCAGCAAGGCAAGCAATGACGGCGGCACAAGGCTGCGTCTAAGGTTATCTAAAATTTTCCACATCGACAAGGCTGTGAGCGGGTTCAGTTGCCGTTTAGCCTTCGATCCATTTGACCCGAGTGGCCCGGGCACGCGCGGGAGCAGCCAACCGGCAATCTGCCAGTCGCCGCGTATCCATCGATGTCGTCTGCTGGCCTCTATGGCGTAACTGACCGGATGTTCTTCAATGAGGCCAACATCAGTCACCAGTGCTGAACGCGCATACGCGCTTTCCAGCAAGTCGTGGCTGAGAATGAGATTCTCCGGAAAGCGTCCATCGACGGCCTGTCGAAAAGCGTCCACATCGTAGATACCCTTGCCGATGAACGACCCCTCCCCGAAAATATCCTGGTAGACATCAGATACCTCTCGCGTGTAGGGATCGATGCCAGATTCACCCGCGAACAGTTTCGTAAACCGTGATTGGCCAGCACTGGCCAGGCTGATCGAAGCGCATGGTTGCAGGATCGCATAGCCTCCAACAACGCGCCCCTTGTCGGCATCATACACGGGCCGATTGAGAGGATGTGCGATGTTTCCTATAAGTGTGCGTGCTGCGTCACGTGGCAGTTGTGTGTCGCTATCCAGGGTGATGATATACTTGATCGAATCGAGGATGGTCGTATCACCGATAATATCCGAGAATGCAGTTTTCTCCCCTCCCCGCAGCAAGGCATTGAATTGCTCCAGTTTGCCACGCTTGCGCTCATATCCCATCCACACCCGTTCGTATTGATTCCAAACCCTCGGCCGGTGAAACAGATAGAAAATACACGGGCGATCCTTGCTGTAAGTCTCGTTGAGTTCCTGAACAGCTGCGCGTGCCTGGGTGAGTAACGCGGCATCTTCTGGCAGAGTACACTCAGGTGCGTCACGGAAATCCGTCAGCAAGGCAAAGAACAGATTGGGATCACGATTACCGAGATAGCGGATCTCCAGCGCTTCGAAAAGATTATCAATCTCTTGCGGCCCGCTCAGCAAGGTGGGGACAACCACCATAGTACGGTGAACGAATGGAATGCCCTGCGAAAAATCCATTCGCGGCAACACACGAGGAGGCAAGATGAGTGTGACTAACCGGTTCACCAGCGGGACGGCCAGCGCCGAGATGCCGATTATGCCAGTGAACTCAAAAAACCAATACCGCCAGTCAGTCAGCTCGAACCCACCGAAAAAGAAAAATACAACCGATGTTGTCAGTACGGTGAGCAACAGGATGGGTCCGAGGTAAAGGAACAGGCTAAAATGCCGACTAGCACGGCTAACTCGCAATTTCCACGATAAACGGCAACCGACCGCACGCTCCAGTATGTGCCGTCCGTGATCAATCAGGTAGTATCCGACATGCGCGGTGCGGTCATTGTTACTCAATAGCTCTGCAGCAGTCTGTGCGAGAACAATGGCTTCGCGTGCCACCTCCAACTCACTGTGCGAACTACCCCTCGCCACGTCTTCGATGACATGCCGATATCGGTCGCGGGTAGCAAAATCCTGCTTGGCGTACATCCCGCTCGGGTCTTCACGCAATGTCTGTTCAACGACACTAACCCCAGTTTACAAGTTATGTTCAAAGTTTAGCAATAATTGTTCGTAACTCGTTGCATCGCAATATATTATCGCATTCGATATAGGTATTACCCTA
>JANLIC010000092.1 GCA_024654125.1 Sulfuricaulis sp.
GCTCGACCGCGAGAAGACCGTGATCCGCCTGCCGTCGTTCGACAAAGTCTCGGGCGATCCGGTCCTTTACGCACATGCCTCACGCGTGCTTCATCTCGAAACCAACCCCGGCAATGCGCGCGCGCTGGTGCAGCGCCACGGCGAACGCGACCTGTGGCACAACCCACCACCGCTGCCGCTGGCAACGAAAGAAATGGACGGTATCTATGAACTGCCGTACCAGCGCCTGCCGCACCCGGCCTACGGCAAGCAAAAAATCCCGGCCTACGAAATGATCCGGTTTTCCATTTCCATCCAGCGCGGCTGCTTCGGCGGCTGTACCTTCTGCTCCATCACCGAGCACGAAGGGCGCATCATCCAGAACCGTTCGGAAGAATCGGTCCTGCGCGAGATCGAAACCATCCGCGACACGGTCCCGGGCTTTACCGGCGTGATCTCCGACCTCGGCGGGCCGACGGCCAACATGTACCGGATTGCTTGCAAGTCACGCGAGATCGAATCGGCCTGCCGCCTGCCTTCGTGCGTTTATCCGGGGATCTGCCAGAATCTCAATACCGATCACTTGCCGCTGATCAAGCTCTATCGGCGCGCGCGCGAACTGCCGGGCATCAAGAAGGTGCTGATCGGCTCGGGCGTGCGCTACGACCTCGCCGTCGAATCGCCGGAATACGTGAAGGAACTGGTGCAGCACCATGTCGGCGGCTACCTCAAGATCGCGCCCGAACATTCGCGCGAGGGGCCGCTGTCGAAAATGATGAAGCCGGGCATGGGCGCGTATTACAAGTTCAAGGAGCTGTTCGACAAGTATTCGAAAGAGGCGGGGAAGGAACAATACCTGATTCCCTATTTTATCGCGGCGCATCCGGGCACGACCGACGAGGACATGCTGGAGCTGGCGCTGTGGCTGAAGCAGAATGGTTTTCGCGCCGACCAGGTGCAGGCCTTCCTGCCGAGCCCGATGGCGACGGCGACGGCGATGTATCACTCCGGCAAGAACCCGCTGCGCAAGGTGACGCGCGCCAGCGAGACGGTGAAAACCCCCAAGGGCTTGAAGCAACGCCGGCTGCACAAGGCCTTCCTGCGCTATCACGATGCCAACAACTGGCCGATGCTGCGCGCCGCGCTGCGACGCATGGGCCGCGCCGATCTGATCGGCTCGGGCAAGCACCAGCTCATACCTTCGTATCAACCGGCCGGCACCGGGCTGGTGCACGAGGGCCGGCGCGGCGGCAAACGCTTTGCTACCCAGCACACCGGTCTGCCGCGCTTCGAACCGATAAAATCCGGCCAGCGGTCACGTCACGGTCAGCGACCGGGCAAGTCGCTGCATCCCGGCAGTCCCACCGGCGCCGGCAAGCGGCGGGGTTAAATGGATTAATTCGCGCTTGTCGAGGACGCCTTCAAGCGGCGCGCCGTCTCTCGTCTTTGAATGTCTTGCGCAGTTGCTCGCGAAACGCCGGCGAATCCTTGTGATCATGGACGCTGACGGCATGCTGGATCGCGACTTCCGGAAGCTCGTCCTCGCTGTCGGCAAAAATGGATACGCTGCAATTCGTAGCACTGGGATACTCCGTTCTGGTTCTCGATAGAAAGTAATGCGGGAATGACAGCAAAAGCAGACCCAGAAGTAGACAGGACGGGTCGGACATCAAGCTATCTCCCGGAATCAATTTGTATCAAACCATCCCCCCACTGATCGAGAAGACCGGGACGCGCGAGGGCGGGGTTGAGCGCGGAATACAGAGTTTTACTTCATTCAAACCGCGAAAGGGTCAGGCCTTCCAAATCGATATCCACACCACGGTCCGAGATAATGTCTGCGAGGATTTTTCCCGAGCCACAAGCCATGGTCCAGCCGAGGGTGCCGTGGCCGGTATTGAGGTACAGATTTTTGTAAGAAGTGGGACCCAGTATGGGAGGATTGTCCGGCGTCATGGGCCGCAACCCGCACCAGTACTGCGCTTCCGCAGGATTGCCAGCACCGGGAAAAAGATCGCCGAGCACGTGCGAGATGGTGGCGAGCCGCGAGGTCCGCAAGGACAGGTCATAACCCGCAAGCTCCGCGGTTCCCGCCCCGCGCAGCCTGTCACCCAGGCGCGTGATCACCACTTTGTAAGTAGCGTCTGTCACGCTACCGTTCGGAGCCATCGTAGAATCCGCAATCGGGACGGTGGCGGAGTAGCCTTTGACGGGATAGATCGGCAACCGGAGGCCGAGCGGTCGCAGCAACAGCGGCGTGTAGCTGCCGCAGGACAGCACATAGGCATCGGCCGTCAATTCCCCCTTGTCAGTGATCACGCGGGTTAAACGGTCGCCATGGGATTCCAGTCGCTCGAGGCGAGTATTAAGCGAGAACGTCACACCCTTTGAGATCGCCAGGTTCGCGAGCGATTGGGTGAATTGAAAGCAGTCACCCGATTCGTCACGTGGAAAATGCAGGCCGCCCACGATTTTCTTTCGTGACGCGCGCAGTGCCGGTTCCTGCGCGAGGCAGCCGGCGCTGTCGAGCAGCCGGCAATCAATATCCCACTCCCGGAGCATCGCGGCATCTTTTCCCGCTTCATCGAATTCGCGTTCTGTGCGAAAAACTTCGAGAACGCCAGTCAGGCGCTCGTCGTAGCGGATACCGGTTTCCTGCCGCAGTGCCACCAGGCACTCGTGGCTGTAGCGCGACAGGCGCACCATGCGCTCTTTATTGACGGCATAGCGGGCGGAGGTACAGTTGGCGAGCATTTTTAAAATCCACGACCACATCGCCGGGTCGAGACGTGGGCGCAGCACCAGGGGTGAATGCCGACGAAGTATCCATGTTAGCGCTTTGAGCGGGATGCCGGGCGCGGCCCAGGGCGTGCCCGCGCCCCAGGATACCTGACCGCCGTTGGCGTGGCTGGTCTCGAGGCCCGGCGCCGGTCGCCGGTCCACGACTGTGACGTCATGCCCCGCCTGCCGAAGATACCAGGCACTGGTGACGCCGATCACCCCACCACCCAGGACGAGGACTTTCATGAGAGGCCGGTGAGAATGAAACTGAAATTACGCATGCCAGGTGGTGAAATTATTTACCGGTTCGCGCACGGTGCGGTATTTGTTGACGGGCGCCTGAGTGTCGGGATAGCCGAGCGCCATGCCGCAGACCAGGGCGCGGGTGTCGGGAACATTCACAATCGTGCGAACGATATCGGGGTATTCCGCAATCGAGGCTTGCGGACAGGTGGCGAGTCCGTGCCCGATGGCGGCGAGCATGACATTCTCGATGAACATGCCCATGTCGATCCACGAGCCTTTTTCCAGGGCGTGGTCGAGGAAGAACAGCAGCCCCATCGGCGCGCCGAAGAAGGAGTAATTGTTGTTCCAGGCCTTGAGGCGCGCGTCCTTGTCGTCGCGCCCGATTTTCAGTGCCTGATACAGCGCGAGCCCGCAGGCGAGGCGCCGCGACTTGTAGGGTTCGCTCCACTTTTTAGGATAATAAGAGTAATCCGGGTTTTCAGGGTGCCCGGCCTTTCGTTCCGCCAGCAGTGCCACGCTTAGTTTTTTCCTAGTTTCCCCCGTCACCACCACGACCTGCCACGGCTGGGCATTGGTGCCGGAAGGCGCCCAGCGTGCGGCATCGAGAATCGCTTCCACCGTCGCGCGGTCGACCGGTTTGTCGAGGTACGCGCGCGTCGAGGCGCGCTGCTTGATCACATTAAGGACATCCATTGGCCAACTCCCGGACGGATCGTGGATGTCGTAATGTAACCCGATTACGTCAGCAGAAGAATTCCCGGAAGATGCACGCGTGCCACCACCATCCGGTCAAGGCCGGGTGGCGGTGCAGAACTGTCGGATTAACTGGTGTGGGCGCGGGCAGTGACGAGCGGCGGGACGCGGCGTTCGGCTGTTTCCAGCCACTTCTGAATGCGGCGGGCGTCGCCATAACGGCTGAGCTTGCCCCACGAATTCAGCAGAACGATCGTAAGCGGCCGGTCGGAGATGGTGGCCTGCATGATCAAACAGTTGCCGGCGGCGGCGGTGAAACCAGTCTTGCTGAGACCGATGTCCCAGCTGTCGCGATGGACCAGACGGTTGGTGTTGCGAAAGGCAATCAGGCGTCCTGAGGCCCTGTCGGTAATATGGAAAGCCGGCGTGGTGGTCATCGTTGTGAACAAAGTATGTTTCTGTATTTCGTTGACGAGGCGCACAAGATCATTGGCCGTGGAAACGTTTCCATTGTGTAGGCCACTGGCGTCGGTGAACCGGGTCTGCGTCATGCCGAAGTCCCGGGCCTTGTCATTCATGGCCTTGAACATGGCGTTTTCGCCGCCAGGATAGGTTCGTGCCAGTGCCGCCGCGGCGCGGTTGTCGGAGGCGCCGAGCGCGGCGCGCAGCAAATCGTTTCGCGTGAACACGGCGCCATAGGCAAGGCGCGAACGTGTGCCGCGCAGGCGGTCGCGGTCATCGCGTGTGATCTTGATCTGTTCGTCGAGCGCCGACCCGGAATCGAGGATGACCAGGGCGGTCATGAGTTTGGTCAGAGACGCAATCGGGCGCGGACGCTCGATGTGGCGTCCGTACAGCATCACACCCTCGCGATCGTCCATGACGAGCGCCACGCTCGACTGGAGCGCGAGTCGATCGGGATGACCGTACTCGATGATTTCCGCCGCGGAGACGTACGACGCCCCCGCGCTTTCCGGCGGCGCGGTCACATCGGCATCCGAGGTGACATACAGCGTCGTGACAACCAGTCCGACAAGGGTTGCCAGACCGACCCGCAATCCCGTCAATCTTGTCGAAGCGATGACTCGTTCCTCCCTGAGAATCTTGGCCGGCATCACTTTATATTAGTAAGCGATTGGTAGGACGCAACCTTAACCCGACATAAAGGGGCCTGTGAAGCGTCGCGCGGGGGCGTATTTCCCGCCCCGAGCGCCACTCATCGGAGGAGTGCCCCACCCCCTCGGTGTCGTTCAGGCCGGGCCGGCTGAAATGCGTGCATGTACAGATAGGTGGAGATTTAATAAGCTGTTCGTGGCTGATTCGGATGGACCAAAAACAAGGAGCTTCTTATGGCGCATACCTATCATGAACTCAAGGAAATGACCGTGGCCCAGATGCGCGAGATCGCCAAGGACATCGAGCACGAGGCGGTCAAGGGCGCAACGCAGATGAACAAGGATCATCTGCTGAAGGGTTTGTGCACGGCACTGGGAATCGAGATGCATGAGCACCATGAGGTGATCGGCATCGACAAAGCCGGGATCAAGATCAAGATCCGGGCTCTGAGAAAAAAGCGCGACGAAATCCTGGCCTCGAAGGACCGCAAGGACCTGCACGGCGTGCTGCGCCAGATCCACGCCTTCAAGCGCACCATCCGGCGCGCAACGGTCTAGGAACCAGCAAGACGCGCCCGGAAATGTCTCCCTCCGGCGCGAATATTCTCCTCGGTCAAATCTGAATATAAACCGGCGCTGCACCCGTTTCGGCCGAACGGATTCAGTTCCCACAAGCGCTGGCATCAACCACTTACATACCCACGTTGGAGGAAACTGCATGAACAGGATAATCCCGGGCATTATTTTCTTTCTTATTTCCTCGGCGACGTTTGCCCTGTCACTCGGGGATATCAGCAATACGGACGCCGTTGGCGGCTTGAAGGAAGCCCTGTCACAGGGTGCCACCAAGGCCGTGGCGACATTGGGAAAACAAGACGGTTTCCTGGGCAATCCCAAGGTCAAAATTCCCCTGCCCGAGAGCCTGCAAAAAGTGGAAAGCATCATGCGGCGTTTCGGCAAGGGCCAACAAGCCGATGAATTGGTGACATCCATGAATCGCGCCGCTGAATCCGCGGTGCAGGAGGCCAAGCCGTTGTTGCTGGGCGCGGTCAAGCAAATGAGCGTCGAGGATGCGAAGAAAATCCTCAATGGCGGAGACGATGCGGCGACGCGCTATTTCCGTGAAAAAACCGAGACCCCGTTGACGGACAAGTTCTTGCCCATTATGCGCCAAGCGACCGCCAAGGCCCAGCTCGCGGAAAAATATAATCAGTTTGCCGGCGCGGGAAAGCGCTACAACCTGATCAAAGAAGAAGACACCAAGCTGGAGAACTACGTCGCACGCCAGGCGCTCGACGGGATGTACCTGATGATCGCGGAGGAAGAACGCGCTATCCGCCAGGATCCGGTGGGAGCGGCCGGCAACCTGGCCAAAAAGGTATTCGGCGCCTTGGGCAAGTAAGACGACCCTTTACGTCGCTACTCCGCCGGCTCGCGGGCGACTCGCGGCGGAGATGCGAAAACACTGGTGAACTTTCCGATCGCGTTCGAAATCTTTCGGAATCGTTTTGCGCGTGATGTCCTCGACCGTGAAACCGGACAAAGCCTTAAGGTCGATTTTGAAGCGGCGCAGGTTCGTTGAAAAAATCAGAATTCCGCCGGGCTCCAGCAGTGCCGCGGTGTCCGTAATGAGCGCCGCGTGATCGCGTTGGACATCGAGCGTGTCCTCCATGCGCTTGGAACGTGAGAAGGTCGGTGGATCGAGAAATATAAGGCCGTAACGCCGTTGCCGGTTTTCCTTGAGCCATACCAGCACATCGGCCTGGACCAGCTCGTGATTGTTTCCCGCCAGTTTGTTCAGTTCAAAATTCCGCTGCGCCCAGTCCAGATAGGTATATGACATGTCCACGGTGGTGGTGGACACGGCCCCGCCGAGAGCCGCCTGCACCGTGGCGCTGCCGGTGTAGCCGAAAAGATTGAGAAAACTTTTTCCTTTCGCCAGTTTGGCGATAATTGCACGCGTGTCACGGTGGTCGAGGAAAAGCCCGGTATCGAGGTAATCGGTGAAGTTGACGAGAAAACGGCAAGGCCCCTCGCGGACCTCGTAGAACTCGCCGCACTTGCCGAGCTTTTCGTATTGCGCGCCGCCTTTCTGGCGTTTGCGTACCTTGAGGAACATCTGCTCGCGCGGGATTTCCAGAACCAATGGAATTACCCCGAGTGCATGTTGCAGGCGCTGGCGCGCCTTGTCGGGGCTGATGGTGTCCGGTGCTTCGTATTCCTGCACATGCACATATCGCTTATCCGATTCGTAGACGTCTACGGCCAGGTTGTACTCATGCAGATCGGCGTCGTACAGCCGATAGGCGAATATCTCCTGGCGTCGCGCCCAACGGCCGAAATGTTGCAAGTCCTTGCGCAGGCGGTTGGCGAACATTTCCGCGCTCGAGCCCAGACGGATCTCGAAGGGCTTCGGCGCGCGCTCGCCCACGACATTTTCCGGCGTGATCTCGAAGTGCAGCAGTTTGCATTCGATGGCACCGTTATAGAGCGTGTGCAATTTGCCGGCGCGCAATCCCATGACCTTCCCCAATTCAGGATTACCGGTGAACACGGCTCCACGCCAACCGGGAAAACATTTTTTGAACTGCGTGCCGATTTCCGTGTACAGCGCCGACAGTTCGGATCCCGGGCCCAGGCGTTCGCCGTAGGGCGGGTTGGCCACTACCAGCCCGGTCGCGGCCGTTTCCGGGGTACAGGCAGACAATTCACGCTGTTGTGCGACAATAAGATTTCCCAACCCTGCGCGTTTTATGTTGTCGCGCGCGGCCCGTATTGCCAGCGGGTCGTGGTCGTAACCGTGAATCGGCGGCAAGTGCGTGAGACCGGTCTCGCGCCGCTGGTGCGCTTCGTCAAGCAGTTCTGACCATGCCGCAGCATCATGTTTTTTCCAGCGCAGGAAACCGAAGTATTCGCGCGCCAGCCCGGGCGCGGTGTCGGTGGCGATCATGGCACCTTCGATCAGCAGAGTGCCCGAGCCGCACATGAGATCCACCAGCATGCCGCCCTGTTTGGCGATGGCGGGCCAGTGGGCGCGCAACAGGATGGCGGCGGCGAGATTCTCCTTGAGCGGCGCCTGCACTGTCTGTGTACGGTAACCACGCCGGTGCAGGGATTCGCCCGAGAGATCGAGGCTGACCGTGGCCTGGTCGCGCAGCAAATAGATATTGATGCGGATATCGGGCTGGGCCGTATCGACGGAGGGCCGCACGCCGAATTCGTCGCGCAGCTGGTCTATCACGGCGTCTTTGGCTTTCAGCGCGCCGTAGTGCGAGTGGGTGATGGCCGATTGCGAGGTGGTGAAGTCCACTGCCAGCGTCCCCTCAGCAGCGAGATGTTCCTTCCAGGCAATGGTTTGCACCCCGGTGTACAGTTCTTCCGGTGTGGGCGCCGGGAAACTTGTCAGCGGCAGCAGCATGCGGCTGGCCAGACGCGACCACAGGCAGGCGCGATAGCCGATGGCGAGCGGGCCCTCAAACGCCACCCCGGCACGGGTTTCCTTGACTATCTCCGCGCCAAACTGGCGCAGCTCGTCAGCCAGCAGCGATTCGATGCCCTTGGGACAGGTGGCGAAAAATTGGCGTGTGTCGGTCATGGGTTGGGGCGCATGTTACGTGCCCGGTCATTCCCGGTAAACAATCGGGTTGAGATCACGAGGTGAGGAGAAGATAATCGATCGACAGACGATCTTGCAGGCGACAATTCATGACGCGAATCGGTCTCGATCCGGAAACCAAAGTGGTCAACGAAGTCTTCGCGCTGATCTACGCGCCGGGACGTACACGCGACCGGTTTCCGGAAAATTGCGTGACCGTCGTGAATTCTGAAGCCGCGGCTCTTGAAGGGGCCGATCCCGAAAAAAATCTCTATCCGGCCCGTGTCATCGGCCCGTCGCGTTCTTCCGAAGGGTTCCGGCTTTATTATTTGGTGGGCTGGCTGGGAGAGAAAAAATGACTGTTTGAATTCCGACTAGTTCCAGACCAATAAAAAGGGCTTCCAGTGGGAAGCCCTTTTAGATTTATAGCTTATGCGCCGGCTCAGGCTACGAGCGCGTCTTTCATCACTTCGAGTGCCTTCGCTTCGATCTGGCGAATGCGTTCGGCCGAAATTTCGTATTGAGCGGCCAGTTCATGCAGCGTTGGCTTTTTTTCGTCCAGCCAGCGGCGCTGAATAATGTCGCGCGAGCGTGCATCGAGCGTGGAGAGCGCCTCCTGGAGCTGGATTTGGCGGTTGTCTTCCTGATCGGACTGCGTCGCCAGCACCTCGGGGTTGTAGCGCATGTCCTGCAGATAACCGGCGGGCGCGGGGCGGAAGCTGTCATCGTCGACATCCACATCGGCGTCGAAGGCGACATCGGCGTGGCTCATGCGGCCTTCCATTTCCTGCACCGTTTCCGGCGCCACATCCAGGTTCTGCGCCAAAGTATCGACCTCGCCGCGCGTCATCCAGCCGAGACGCTCGCGCGATTTGCGCAGGTTGAAGAACAGCTTGCGCTGTGACTTGGTGGTCGCGACCTTGACGATGCGCCAGTTGCGCAGGACGTAATCGTAGATTTCGGCCTTGATCCAGTGGACGGCGAACGACATCAGGCGCACCTTGCGCGCCGGGTCGTAATGCTTGACCGCCTTCATCAGGCCGATATTGCCTTCCTGGATCAGGTCCGCCTGCGGCAGGCCGTAGCCGGAGAAGCCACGCGCAATGCGCGCGACGTTGCGCAGGTTGGACATTATCAGTTGGCGAGCAGCGTTGAGATCATTGTGCTTGTGATAGCGGCGCGCGAGCTTGCGCTCCTCGCTTACGCTGAGGACGGGCAAGGCATTGACGGCCCGCAAATAGGCCAACAGCCCCTTTTCGGGGTAGAGATTGATGGGCAATGTCAGTGCCTGGGTCATTTCCGAGAGTCTCCTGTTGCTCAACTTTTAGTCATTCTCTTAGCCAAAGCATTTTAGCACTCGATCCAAGAGAGTGCCAATCAGTGAAATGGTTCGCGGCTATTGTCGGATTATGGCTGTATATATTGCGTTTTTCTTAGGTTTTAACGGGGTTCAATTGCCTGCAAGTGCCGTCCCACCGCCAGCCGGGAACCCAGCCAGCCTAGCAGGCCCCCCGTCCCGATCAGGGCCAGGGTCGCCAGGAAACCCATGTTCTCGACCACAAACAGGCTTCCGTAGAGGCTCGCCAGGCGATGCACCGGGCCGGACAGGATCAGCAGGCCAAGACCTACCAGCAACCAGGCCATCACAGCGCCGAGAAGCCCCTGAACCGCGCCGGAGTAGAGAAAAGGACGGCGGATAAAGGCATTGGTCCCGCCGATCAGTTTGATGATCTCGATTTCATCGCGACGATTGAGCACAGCCAACCGTATGGTGTTACCGATGATAAGTAGCACGGCCACGGCCAGGCCCGCCGTCAGGATCAGCACGCCCTGCTTGGCCAGATCGAGCATGGCATACAGACGGCGCACCCATTCGAGGTCGAGCTGGGCCAGTTCCACCTCGCTGTAACGGCGCAAATCCTTCAGTAGCGACTGCAGGGCCTCGGGGCGGGTGTGCGAGGCGGCCGGGTGCACGACCAGCACCGGCGGCAGCGGATTGCGGTCGAGTGAACCCAGCGCGTCGCCGAAACCTGACAGTTTTTTGAACTCGGCCAGCGCCGCCTGGCGCGAGACGAAATCCACCCAGGAAACCGCCGGCAACTTGCGGATGTTTCCGGAGAGTTTTTCAATGTCGGCATCGGACAAGTCCTGTTTCAGGAACAGCGAGATCTGGCCGTTGTCCTCCCAGCCGCGCGCCAATTGCTGCACGTTTTCGAGGGCGACATACAGGCCGGCCGGCAGCGCCAGGGTGATCCCGATGACCGCAACGGTCAGAAAGGTAGCCAGCGGTGTGCGTGAAAGTTGTCCGAGGGTGTAAAAGAACACCTGCGCGTGGCGCAAAAAGTAATTCTTGATCACGCTCTGGTTCCCGAGTCGAGTGCCAGTTCGCCGTGATTCAATTCAATGACCCGCCGACGCGCGCGATCGATGAGATGCAGATCGTGCGTGGCGATAAGTACCGTCACGCCATGGTGATGAAAATCGAGAAACAGGTCGAGGATTTCATCCGAGAGTTTGCTGTCGAGGTTACCGGTCGGTTCGTCCGCCAGCAGCAATGGCGGTTTGTTGACCACGGCGCGCGCAATGCCGACGCGCTGCTGTTCGCCGCCGGAGAGCGTCACCGGAAGCATGCGCTCCTTGTCGAGCAGTCCGACCATCTCGAGCGCGGCGCGCACGCGCCGCGGAATCTCCTGCTGGTCGGTTCCGGTGACGATCAAGGGCAATGCCACGTTGTCGTAGACGGTGCGGTCGCACAGCAGTTTGTGATCCTGGAACACCACGCCGATTTCGCGCCGGAAATAGGGAATGTGCCGGCGCGGAAGCTTCGTAAGGTTCCTGCCGTTGACGGCGGCCTCGCCGCGCGTCGGCTTTTCGATCGCCGTGATGAGCCGCAGCAGCGTGCTTTTACCGGCGCCGGAGTGCCCGGTGATGAAGGCCATTTCGCCGGCTTCGATGCGCAGGTTGATGTCGCGCAAGGCGTCGAAACCACTGGGATAGCGCTTGAATACGTGGGTAAATTCAATCATGGCTAAGGCCTTTCAAGGCGGGGGCAGCAGTGCGTCGAGATATTCCTGCGCGATGAATTCACGCAGGTCATCCGTGCCTTCGCCGACGCCAATGAAGCGGATGGGAAGCCCGGTCAGGCGCGCCATGGCGATCAGGATGCCACCCTTGGCGGTGCCGTCGAGCTTGGTCAGCGCGAGTCCGGAGACGCCCACGGCTTCCCGGAAATGGCTGAGCTGCGAGAGCGCATTCTGTCCCGTGCCGGCATCGAGCACCAGCAGCACCTCGTGCGGGCCTTCGGGGAGGGTTTTGTTGATCACGCGCCGGATTTTTTTGAGCTCATCCATCAGGTCTTCCTGCGTGTGCTGGCGGCCGGCGGTATCCACGATGAGTACGTCGCAGCGCCGTGCCATGCCCGCCTTTACTGCATCGTGCACCACCGCGGCGGCATCGGCGCCGGTATGTTGGGCGATGACAGGGATGTCGAGACGTTCGGCCCAGGACTTCAGCTGTTCAATGGCCGCGGCGCGAAAGGTGTCAGCCGCCGCCAGGGTTACTGACTGACCGTTGTTTTTCAGGCGGTTCGCCAGCTTGGCAATGGTGGTGGTTTTGCCCACGCCATTGACGCCCACGACCATGATCACAAACGGCTTGGGGGAGGCGGCGATCGCGAGTGGTTGCTGGCAGGGTTCGAGGATCGAAAGAATACTCTGCCGAAGCGCTTGGTACACGGCGCGTGTGTCTTTCAGCTGTTTGCGCGAGACTTGGACCGTGATCCCCTGCATCAGGAAGCGGGTGGTATCCACCCCGACGTCGGCGGACAGCAACAGCGTTTCCAGTTCCTCGAAAAGCGTCTCATCGAGCGCGCGGTTCCCGAGCAGCAGATCGGACAGTCCACGGGTAAAGCCCCGCTGGGTGGCGGTGAGTTTGTCGCGCAGACGGCCTAACAGACCCATGGTGCGCGTTGTTTCATTTTGGTTCGGATGACGGGGTTGGTTCAACGAACGATCCTAATTGAAACTTTTCCGGCGACGCCGATCGAAGCTGTGGCACAATAGTATAAAAGATTCATCACGGAAACCCCATGATTCATAAAATATCGGGGCTCCTGTTCCTGAGCCTACTGTTGATCGCGTGCAGCCAGACGCATGAAACCACCCTGGACAACGGCCTGCGCGTCATTGTGCGGGAAGATCACCGCTCTCCGGTGGTGGTCTCGCAAATCTGGTACAAGGTGGGCAGTCAGGACGAGCCTGCGGAACTGACCGGCATTTCGCATGTTCTCGAGCACATGATGTTTAAGGGCACGGCCAAGCTGAAACCCAATGAATTTTCACGCATCATTGCCGCGAACGGCGGGCGCGAGAACGCCTTCACCAGTCACGACTACACCGCCTATTTCCAGCAACTGGAAAAATCACGCCTCCCGATCGCCTTTGAGCTGGAGGCCGAGCGCATGCAGAACCTGGTGCTGACCGAAGAAGAGTTCAACAAGGAAATCAAGGTCGTGATGGAGGAACGCCGGCTTCGCACCGAGGACAGCCCCGAGGCGCTGGCCGGCGAGAAATTCATGGTCACGGCCTATGAAAAACATTCGTACCGGAATCCGATTATCGGCTGGATGAAAGACCTGGAGTCCATCACGGTCAAGGATCTGCGTGACTGGTATCGCCGCTTTTACACCCCGGCCAACGCGGTCCTGGTCGTGGCCGGTGACGTGAAGCCGCAGGAAGTCTTCGCGTTGGCGAAGCAGCATTTTGGGCCGGTACCCGCGGCACCGCCGGTTAAATCACCCGAAGTGGCGGAGCCGCCACAGAAAAGCGAACGCCGTAACCGCGTTTCGATCCCGGCGGAAGTGCCATACTTGCTGCTGGGTTATCACGCCCCGGTGCATGCATCGGCCGGCCGCGACGGTATTGCTGAATGGGAACCCTACGCGTTGAGCATCCTCGGCGGTGTGCTTGACGGCGGCCAGGCCTCGCGTTTCAAGCATGAGCTGGTACGCGAGAAGAAAATTGCCGCTGGCATCGATGTGGATTATTCGGCCACTTCGCGATCCCCCACCCTGCTGATGATCGAGGCCACACCGGCCAACGGGCACACCGCCGAAGAAACGGAAAAGGCCATTCGTCAGCAAATAGAACGTATTCGTAACGAGCTGGTCACGGCCGCGGAGTTGAAACGCGTGAAAGCACAAGTGGTGGCGAGCAATGTCTATTCGCGTGATTCGGTGTTTTACCAGGCGATGCAGCTCGGTCGCCTGGCCGCCAACGGCCTCGATTGGCACATGCTCGATGACTATGTCGAAAAGCTTAACGCCGTGACCGCGGAACAGGTGCAGACTGTGGCGCGCAAATATCTCATCGACAGCAACCTCACGGTCACCATCCTTGACCCGCAACCCATGAGCAAGGGCAAACCGCGCGCCGCCCCGCGCAGAGGAGGCGGCGGTGTTCACTAGGGGGCTATTGCTCATCGGTTTGTTTAGCGTGCCGGCCAGCGCCTTCGCGGGGGTGAAAATTGAGCATTGGACCCTGGCCAACGGTGCGCGCGCCTATTTTGTCGAAAGCCGCGAACTACCCATGTTACAACTGCGCGTGGTGTTCGATGCCGGTTCCAGCCGCGACCCCGCTGACAAGGCGGGGGCGGCCACGCTGACGGCGGCCATGCTGGATGAGGGAACGAAGGATCTGTCCGCGAATGAGATCGCGATACGGTTTGAAGGCGTGGGCGCTGAATTCGGCGCCGGTGTTGACCGTGACATGGCCAGTGTCAGCCTGCGCAGCCTGTCGGATTCCGGCCTGCTGAACCCGGCGCTCGACTTGCTGGCGCAGGTCCTGGAGGCGCCCGCTTTTCCCGCGGCGGATCTCGAACTCAAACGCGCGCAATCGTTGATTGCCCTGCAAAAAGATGCCCAATCGCCCGGCGCGATTGCCGCGAAGGCTTTCTATCGTGAACTCTACGGCCAGCATCCCTACGCCAGTGATCCGCTGGGAGACGAAAAAAGCCTCAAGGCCATTACGCGTGAAGACCTGATCGCGTTTCATCGCCGCTACTACGTTGGCGCCAATGCACAAGTCATGATTGTTGGTGATGTCAGCAAGCGCCAGGCGCGCAAAATCGTCGAGCGTGTTGTCGGCCGGCTTCCGGCCGGGAAGGTTCCGGAACCTCTCCCGCCGGTGCGCAAACTCATCACGGGTTGGCAGAAACACGTGACGTTTCCCGCCACCCAGACCCACGTCAACATGGGCCACCCGGGCATGCGGCGCGGTGATCCGGATTACTTTCCGCTGTATGTCGGCAATTACATACTCGGTGGTGGCGGACTGGTATCGCGCCTGTCGGTGGAGGTGCGCGAGAAGCAGGGGCTGTCCTACAGCGTCTACAGTTATTTTCTCCCGCTGCGCCTGCCGGGACCGCTCTATATTGGATTGCAGACGAAAAACGCACAGCGCGATCAGGCGCTCAAGCTGGTCCGCCAGGTGCTCACGGATTTCGTTGTCAACGGTCCGACGGAGAAGGAGCTGGAAGCCGCGAAAAAACATCTCTCCGGGAGTTATCCGTTACGCATTGACAGTAACGGCAAAATAGCCGAGTACCTGGCCGTGATCGCTTTTTACGGTTTGCCGCTCAATTATCTCGATGAGTTCATTCCGCGCATCGAGGCCGTGACGATCAAGCAGATTCGCGACGCTTTCCGGCGCCGTGTACGTCCCGAGCGTATGGTCACGGTGACTGTCGGTGGCGAACGCTGATCGGAAGCGGGCGCGGCGAGTCTCAACCCGGCGCGCCACCGAACCAAAGCCGGCAGCGGCACGATTGCAATCATCTTACCCTCGTAAACTTCGCATCATCGGCGGACGCTGGCGCGGGCGGATTCTGGATGTGTCCGAATCGGAAGGGCTGCGTCCGACGCCCGACCGCGTGCGCGAAACGCTGTTCAACTGGTTGACGCCGTATATTGCCGGTGCGGACTGTCTCGATCTTTTCGCCGGGACGGGCGCGCTCTGCCTGGAGGCACTCTCGCGCGGCGCGGCGCGTGTGGTGATGGTGGAAAAAGCGCCACACGTGGCGGAACGTTTGCGTCAGCATGTCAAAAGACTGGACGCGCAGGGGGCGGAAGTGGTGTTGGCCGACGCGGTTGAATTTCTGGAGCGCACCCCGCAGGGGTTTGATATTGTGTTCATCGACCCTCCCTTCAAAAGCGATCTCATTTCACACAGTGCCGCGGCGGTGGACACACGTGGATGGATCAAGCCCGGCGGGCTGGCCTATATCGAGGCGCCGAGCCGGCTTGGGGAACTTTCGCTACCGGCGGGCTGGGAAGTGATTCGCAGCAAAAAGTCCGGGCAGGTGGGGTATCATCTGGCGCGAAAGACCGTCTGATCGCCAGGTCTTCTTGATTTCCATCCGCGAGGCAACTATTGGCAATGATAAGTTCGATCCCATTCCGAAGGGCTGAATGAAAGTCATCGCACTGTACCCCGGCACGTTTGACCCGATCACCAACGGCCACACGGATCTGGTGCGGCGGGCGGCGCGGCTGTTCGACGAGGTGATCATTGCGGTGGCGGCCAATCCGCAGAAGCAGCCCCTGTTCGACCTTTCGGAACGCGTGGAACTGGCGCGCGCGGTGCTGGTGGATGTCAAAGGCGTGAAGATCACCGGATTCGATAACCTGCTCGTCGACTGTGTGCGCCAGCACCAGGCCAATGTGATTCTGCGGGGTTTGCGGGCGGCCTCGGATTTTGAATACGAATTCCAGCTGGCGGGCATGAACCGACGGCTGGCGCCGGAGGTCGAGACCGTGTTCATGACGCCTTCGGAGCAGGAGATGTTCATCTCGGCTTCGCTGGTGAAGGAGATCGCCCTGCTGGGTGGGAATGTTTCGGATTTCGTGGACGCGCGCGTCGCGGCTGCGATGACGGCCAAAATACGCTAAGATGAGCAAGCTATTGATCCGGACAAATCCTTATTTTATGGAGGGGCATGGCGCTTCTCGTTTCTTTGTTAAACTGATGAGGCCGGATCAATAGAAAAATTCGTATGATTAATGGATTAATGAGGCGGTAAGTAGCTTGTCTGAAGACTAATTGTATTTTCAGACGGCAACTTCTCAAGTAGAGAAGACCGCCTCAATAATCCGGTTTTTTATTGCAGGTATTTATGTCTTTGCTGATTACCGACGAGTGCATCAATTGCGACGTGTGCGAGCCCGAGTGTCCGAACGGCGCGATTACTCAGGGCGAGGAAATCTACCAGATCAATCTCGAACTTTGCACGGAATGCGTCGGCCATTTCGAAACGTCGCAATGTGTGGACGTCTGTCCCGTGGATTGCATCATCCTTGATCCCCATCACCCCGAGACCAAAGAACAGTTGCAAATCAAGTATCAGGGGCTGATTCAGCAAAGCGCGTAATCAGGATTCAATATCGTTATCAAGGCGGCCATGGCCGCCTTTCTGTTTTCTTCCGGTATTTTTTGCTTCGCCATGCAGTATTCGTTATCGTGAGAGGCATGTTCGTTTTTCCGCACCTGCTGCTCGTGCTGGTGTTGCTGCCATCGATGGCTTGGGCGGCGTCCATGCGCCCGCCCGCCGCGGCCATTGCCAGCGCTCATCCACAGGCCACCGCGGTTGGACATGAAATCCTCAGGCTCGGCGGCAATGCCTTCGATGCCGCCGTCGCCGTCGCGGCCGCGTTGGCGGTGGTCGAACCTTACAACTCCGGTTTGGGCGGCGGCGGCTTTTTTCTTTTGCACCGTGCGCGCGACGGTTTCCAGATCATGATCGATGCGCGCGAACGCGCGCCGCTCGCCGCGACCCGCGACATGTATCTGCGCAACGGCCGGGTGGTTCCCGCGCTTTCCATCGACGGCGCGCTGGCGGCCGCCATCCCCGGCACGCCGGCGGGGCTGGTTCATCTCGCCGGAAAATACGGGAAGCTTCCTCTGGCGAAAACACTGGCGCCCGCGATTCGTCTCGCCCGGGATGGTTTTCGCGTGACTCCGCTTTATTCGAAGATGCTACTGCGGCAGCACCTGCGCCTGCACGATAATTTCCCGGTGGCGGCGCGGGTGTTTCACCAGGATGGCCTGATTCCGGCGCCGGGCGATGTGCTCAGGCAGCCGGATTTGGCCCGGACGCTGCGCCGATTGGCCGAGAACGGCCACGCCGGATTTTACGACGGTGAGACGGCCCGACGACTGGTGCAGGGCGTACGGGAGGCGGGCGGCATCTGGACGCTCCAGGATCTGGCCGAGTACCGCGTGGTGGAGCGTGAACCGGTGCGTGGCCACTACCGTGGTGTCCGCCTTACTTCCGCGGCGTTGCCGTCCTCGGGCGGTGTCGTGTTAATCCAGATACTCAATCTGCTGGCGGGCTTCGATCTGGAGGCGATGCCGAGGGCGCCACGCGATCATACCGTCATCGAGGCCATGCGCCTGGCCTACCGTGACCGCGCACGTCATCTTGGCGATCCGGATTTTTTTCGCGTGGACGTTCCGCGTCTGCTCGATCCCGGCTACGCTGCCAGGCTCAGGAAGGAAATGCGTGCGCCGGCACTGGCCCCTGATCTGGCTCCGGCCAAAGCTGTGGGCGGGGGGGCCAACACCACGCATTTCTCCATTATTGACCGGGAAGGCAATCGTGTCGCCGCCACGCTGACGCTGAACACGCCCTTCGGTTCCGGTTTGATGCCACCGGGCACCGGCGTGGTGCTAAACAACGAAATGGATGATTTCTCTGCGAAACCCGACTCACCCAATACCTACGGACTGGTGGGGAGTGAGGTCAATGCCATTGCCCCGGGCAAGCGGCCGCTGTCGAGCATGACGCCGACGTTTCTGGAAAACGACGGGGCCGTCGTGGTGCTGGGCACGCCCGGGGGCAGCCGCATCATCAGCATGGTGCTGCTGGCCACGCTCGAATTCGCCCACGGGCGTGGCGGGCCGAAAGATTGGGTGAGCCTGCCGCGATTTCACCACCAATATCTCCCGGATTTTGTGGTCCACGAATCCGACGCATTCAGTGAGGAAGTCGCACGCGCGTTGCGTCAGTTCGGGCATCGGCTCGAATCCGTGCGTGGACGTTACGGCAACATGCAGGTGGTGGCTTGGTACAAGAAGGACAACAGAATGGAAGCGGCTTCGGACCCGCGTGGCGAGGGCGCCGCGGTCGTGAAATAAGGGGCGTTGCCGGCGATCACGCGGATGGGTTGGCGGACGTTTCATCGCCGGTTTTATCGAAATTAATCATCTGCATCACCGATACCGCCCGGCTTTCCAGGTTCTTTTCTTGCTCGCGGATGCCGTCGCGGATCTGCTCCAGTTCCAGCACCCGCTCTTCCAAGGTGTCGCTCGCGTGGTGGATGCGCTTGATGGATTCGAGCCGTCGACGCAGCTGTACCTGGTGCTCGCGAACCTGGGATTCCATGGGTGACATGATGGTTTTGAGCCAGTTGTCGGCATCGCGGTTGGCCATCTTGTAGATCGCGCGCACCTTGGCCACGGACGATTCGAAAAACTTGCGCGTCAGCGCCCGCTGTTCGGTCATGACCAGCGACATTCCCTTCATGTACTGGTCATGCCGGTCCTGGAGACGTTTGATCTCACGCAGGTAACGCATGACTGAGAAACTACCCGGCTTGATGTTGCCGAGGCCGTGTTCTTCCTGGAATTTTTTGTATACGCCCTCCATCATCGCCTTGATTTCCTGGGCCTGCTTGGCAGCCGAATCCATGGTCTCCCGGGCGTGCTTGAAGAAATTGTCCATGCACGCCTTCAGGCCGGCGGTAGTCATGCTGATCTCCATGTCCTTCTTGATCTGGGCGATCTGCGAGTCAAGATTTTTCAGGTTCAGGTGGGTATAGAGCACATTGGTTTGCTGCGAAAAAATGCTGCGCGTGGCCTGGAAACGTTGCAGGCTCTTTTCGAACACTTCCTTGTCCGCCTTGACCTTCTTCATCATGTGCTCGATGACATCCAGGTTCTTGCCGGACAGGCCGCCAAGTTCGTCCATGTGCTCGTAAACGTTTTTCGTGCGCTGCGCGATGATCAGGCGCATCGCCTTGATGACGTCCTCCATGTCGCCGCTGATATTGTCGCGCACGATCTCGCGTTTGGCTGGGACGATCTCGTTGCCGAGCGCCTGCTCCAGCGCCAGAATGCGTGAACGCTCGAGAATTTTGCCGTCCTTCTTGACCTTGCCGAGCAGCGCCTTCTGGGCTGAAACCGGGAATACATTCTGTTCCGGGATGGAGAGGTGTTTGGCTGTCTCGCGGATCTGGCGCTCGATTTCTCGCTGCACCTCGTTCATGTCGCGCAACTCGTCCCACAGACCATCAATCTTGTTCAGCACCACCAGGCGGCCCTTGTTCGGGCTGTCCTTGCGCACGCCAATGTGGTCGTGCCAGACGTCGATGTCGGACTTGGTCACGCCGGCGTCGGCGGCAAGGATGAACAACACCGCGTGCGCCGAGGGCAGCATGTTGAGCGTCAGTTCTGGCTCGGCGCCGAGCGCGTTCAGGCCCGGGGTGTCGAGGATGACCAGTCCCTGTTCCAGCAACGGGTGCGGGATGTTAATGATGGCGTGGCGCCACTTCGGGATTTCCACCAGGCCGTCATCGGCCAGGCGCATGCCATGCTGTGATTCATCCTCGGCGACGTGAAAGCCCATGGTTTGGGCCTCGTCACGCGAGACATGCATGATCTCGGTGATGTGCATGAGCGTCTGGACCATCGTGTCCGGCGATTTCGTCTCAAGCGGAATCACCTGCCATTCCTCGGGGAAACCGCGGAACTCGGTGATGGTCGTGCCGCTCTTGCGGGTCTCGATCGGCAACAGCCGCAAGCTGGGTTCGCTGCCGTGTTCCCACATCACTTCGGTCGGGCACATGGTGGTGCGACCGGCGCTCGACGGCAGGATGCGCTGCCCGAAGTTGGCGAAGAAAATAGCGTTGATCAGCTCGGATTTGCCACGCGAAAACTCGGCCACGAAGGCGACGTAAAGTTTGTCATCGCGCAATGTGGACAGGACATGTTCGAGCTGCTGATCGACCTGGGTATCGCTCAGCTCCTGTCCGTGCAGCCAGGATTTGAGTTCCGTGACGGCGTCCGCCAGCGACTGGCGCCATCCGCTGTAGGCTTCGAAATGCTGCTCGAGATTCTGTTTCGGACTGACGGAAGACATCCTAGAAATATAGATTCCCTTGTGGGAAACGCCCCCTTTTGATCGGATTTTAATAATTTTTTGTAAACGGGGGTTGATGTTACCCGAAAAAAGCACACCCTTTCAAGAGGTTCGATGAGTTACATTCACCGATTCTTTAAGTCTAGCTCAGACCTGGCAATTCGGGCAGTAAAACGCGCTTCTTTGCCCCAATTTTCGCGCCTTGATTGCCGTGCCGCAGGCCCGGCAGGGCTCGTCTTCGCGCCCGTAGACGTTCAGTGACAGCTGAAAATACCCCGGTTGCCCCTGCCCGTTGCGAAAGTCGCGTAGGGTGGTGCCGCCGGCCTTGAGGGCGCGGCCCAGTGTTTCGCGAATGGCCTCGGTCAGTCGTTGGTACTGTGCCCGACTGAAGCGGCCGGCCGCGTGCGCGGGTCGCAGCCCGGCGGCGAACAGCGCCTCGTTGGCATAAATGTTGCCGATACCGGCGACGATCCGGCTGTCGAGCAGAAAATCACGGATTGCGCGTTGGCGATGACGTGATTTTTCAAAAAGATAATCGCCACTGAAATCTGGCGACAAGGGTTCCGGGCCGAGGTCCCGGAGTAGTTTGTGTTTCCGGGGGTCGTCGCGAGTCCATAGTACCGCGCCAAAGCGGCGCGGGTCGCGCAGGCGCAGACAGTCGCCATTTTCCAGCACGATGTCCACGTGTTCGTAAGCGGCCACGGCCTGCTCGCAGTGGACCACGCGCAGGCTCCCCGACATCCCAAGATGCACAATCATGGTGCCCACGGGAGTATTGAACAACAGGTATTTCCCGCGACGCCCGACCGATTGAACCGTTTGCCCCGGCAATTCCCGGACGAGTTTTTCCGGGACACGCCAGCGCAACCGCGGGTTGCGCACCACGACGCGCATCACGCGGTGGCCGATCATATGCGGCTCGACACCGCGTCGGGTGGTTTCGACTTCGGGGAGCTCGGGCATGACGGCGAAGCTGGCCGGTTTACTCGCGGCCCGGAGAAAGTTTCAGCAGGCGCTTGCCGGTCTCTTCGGTGAAATGGTATTCCAGGTTTTCATCCGGTCGATGAAGCACAAAGCTCGGTTTGTAGGCGAGAATGCCGAGCGCCAATTTTTGATTTTTGTCGTCTCGCGCCGAGGTGAATACTATGCGGTCAAGGACTGTCTTGCCTGAATATTTTTCCACGCCGAGCGCGCGCGCGTTTTGCCATTCCGCGGAAAAATCGTTCATCTGGTCCGATGTTAGCTTGCTGTCCGGGGGGTTCTTCTGCCAGGCTCCGTTTTCGAGGGAGAGTGTGAAATCGGGAAGCCTGATCGATGTCAGCTTCCGATTCTCCTCGAACAGGCGGCTGTCGATAAAATTAGTATAAGGATACAAGACAGGCCCGAGGTGATGTCCGGGGATCAGTACCACTTCATTGTTATACAGGACATAAATCCGGTTGTTCAGCGGATGCAGGGAACCAAATGCGATTTCCTGGTTATCCAGCCACAAGCGCGACTGTGGCTTGTCCAACCCGAATTTGACGAGTTCACCGGCGTTGGCGGTGAGGCGAGTGTCTCCGGGGGCCGCGACGATGCGAAGCAGGCTTTCGACGTTGAACCGGTTGGCGCGCGCCGGCAGCGGCTTCGCGAGTGCCCAGTCCTTTCCGGTTTTTTCCAGCACGATGGCCGGCTGACCCGGGCGTTCGATGCGAACCTGTGAAACGGTCTCGGCTGCCAACGGAGTCAGCGGTGGACCGGCGATGTCTTTTTCCTGGCCGGCTCGGTGCGCTGCCAGCCACGCCAGCACACCGATCAGCGCCAGCAGGCCGCCATTCAGCAGCCAGCGCCGCCGCAGGCCCGAGGGACCCGCCGGAGGACCCTGGTCCTGCGCGGGGCTCGCTGGTTTTTCAGTGTCGGCCATTCGTGTCTCGTTCAGCGTTTGCGCCGGCGCAGCCAGATCCACACCCCGCTGCTGATCAGCGTGATGGGCAATAGCATCAGAAACACTCCGGCGATGGTGGCTTGAGCGCCACGCGACAACTCGAGCGAACGGTCGCGGGCGGTCTTGACCGGAATGTTCACGAAGGCATCGTCCTGCGACAGCCAGTTGGTCAGGCTCATGCCGAGTTCGAGATTGCCGCCATTGGGGAGATAGGTGTTCGCCAGGAAATCACCGTCGCCGACGACGATAAGGCGCTGTTCACGTTTGTTGTCGAGCGTGCGCGTCAGGGCCACGGCCAGATTGAGCGGTCCGCGGATGTCCCGTCCCTTGTCGAATTGGATAGGGCCATCGAGCGGGCTAGTCTCGGACCAGCTCGTGGGGCGCGTGTCCATTAACACCGAGCCCTGCCAGCCCTCCGGGGTTTTGAGACTGATACCGGCGGCATGTGGAAAAACGGTATTGTCAGTGAAACCACGCACCACGGGATGTGCGCTGTATTTAGTGATCACAATCGCCGCCGCATTGCCGGTGATGGTCTGAGATGTCGGATCCACGATCACGCCCGGATGGAATTCAACACCGAGATTTTCCGCCAGCGGCTCCAGCCCGAGCAGCGGGCCCGGGTCGTGCAGCCACAGCAGGTTGCCGCCGCGATGGAGATAATTCTGAATTTCCCGGACCTCGCCCGCGAGCAGGCGTGTGCGCGGGCCGGCGATCACCAGCACCGTTGTGTTATTCGGAATCTGTGGATGCTCGCCGAGCGAGAGTGTGCGGGTCTTGAATCCCCGCTGGCGCAGTTGGGAAGCCCAGGTGGAGAGATCGAAGTTCGCCTGCTTGTCGGGGCTGCGCTCGCCGTGGCCGCTCAGGAACACCACCCAGCGTTCGCCGCGATGGCCGAGGCGCGTCAGCGCGTAGGTGAAATTCTGCTCGTTGAACTGGGCCGGTGACAGGCTTTCGCGCGCGTTCCCGTATTCGAAAACCAGATCGCCGTCGAATTGCACGCCGGCGGCGCGTACGCGTTCCGGCGCGGTGTCCGGATCCACAAACTCGAGCGTTATGTCGGGTTTGTTTTTCTGATAGCGCCCCACCAAGTCCTGAATGAACCGGCGTGTCTCGCCGCGTTGGCTGGCAAACGCGGTGATCTTGAGCGGCTCCTTGAGGCGTTCCGTCACCGCCACACTGGCCGGTGCCAGCGAATGCCGGTGCATGCGGGTCCAGTCGAATTGCAGGTGGTATTCCCGTGCCAGCCATTGCAGCAACCCCATGGCCAGCAGGAACAACACCACAAAGCTGATATTCATCAGTCGCAGCTGCCAGCGGGTCTTTGGGGTGTGGTACATAAATGTAGCCCTACTCGCCGCGCTCGTTCGTCTGGATCATTAAGTCAGCCCCCCAGCCGGTCGGCATCCAAACGGCGAATGCTGAGCACCAGAAAAGTTGTGATGAGCAGAACGTGGTAGGCCGCGTCCGCGCTATCGAAGATGCCTTCGAGAAACGGCTTGTAATGGTTGAACAGCGAGAGATACGCCAGCCAGTTTCCGCCGGCGAGGCCCTGACCCGACCAGTCGAGAATCCAGAACAACAGCAGCGCGCCGAAGGTGCTGATGGCGGCGACCGTGGTGTATTGCGTGAGCGTGGACATGAACAGCCCCACCGCCGCGAAGCCCGCCAGCAATAGCGCCAGCCCAAGGAATCCCGATGCCAAGAGGCCCAGGTCCAAGCTGGCCCCCGCCAACAGGGACAGCGGCATCAGCGCGATCATGAGCAACAGCACCAACAGGAACAAAATAATCCCGAGGTATTTCCCGAGCACTATCTCGGTCATCGATAGCGGCGCGCTGAATAGCAGCGCGAGGGTGCGATTGCGGCGTTCTTCCGACACCAGGCGCATGGTCAATAACGGCACCACCAGCAGCAGGATCACCGCGGCGTTGCCGAGCAGGTCGGGCAGAACGATTTCCGTCAGCCCCGGTGCGCCATCCATTGCCATCAGCTGTGGCTGATACAACTGGAACACTTCGAGGCGGCTCAGGAACAGGAACCCGAGGATCACCTGCACCACGGCGAGAATGGACCAGGCGAGCGGCGAGAGAAACAGCGATTTGAATTCGCGGATGCCAATGGTCAGGATCATAAGCCGCTGTCCGTCGTGGTGACGGCGTCCAGCGCCTCCACGTTTTCCACCGTGGCGTCCGAAGTCAATTCCACGAATATCTGTTCCAGTGACAGCCGCCCGGGACGGATTTCATACAGCCCCCAATTTTTATTGACTGCCATCCGCAGGATGGCGTCCGTCGGGTTTTGCCCGGTTTCATGGAAAATACGCAGACGCCCGTCCTTCTCCGGCTGCACCGATTTCACGCCTGGCAAATTTTCCAAAAACTGTAGATCCGGTGGTTGATGAAAGGCGACCGTCAGTGAGGCCGATTTCATATGGTGCTCCAGTCCCTCGATGCTTTCGTTCAGCACCAGCTCGCCCTTGTTGATGATCTGCACGCGGTCGCAGGTGGTCTGCACCTCGGGCAGGATGTGCGTGGACAAAATCACGCCGTGATCCCGGCCGAGCTCGCGGATGAGCGCGCGGATCTCGCGAATCTGGATCGGATCGAGCCCGACTGTGGGCTCGTCCAGGATCACCACCGGCGGCAAATGGATGATGGCCTGCGCGATACCCACGCGCTGTTGAAACCCCTTGGACAGATTGCCGATCAGGCGCTTTCCGGTGTCGTGCAGGCCGCAGCGTTCCTTGGTGTTCTCGCGCGCCGCCAGGCGTTGCGTGCGCGGGATATTATTCAGTGCCGCACAGTAGTCGAGATACTCGTTCACCGTGAGTTCGCGGTAGAGCGGGGGGCTTTCCGGGAGGTAACCGATCTGGTTCTTGGCGGCGCGCGGATCTTCGAGCAGATCATGATTGGCGATGGTCACGCTCCCCCCGGACGGCGCGAGATTGCCGCTGATAATCTGCATCGTGGTGGTTTTGCCGGCGCCATTGGGGCCGAGGAAACCGAGCACTTCCCCTTGCCGGATGGTGAAGCTGACGTCCTTGACCGCCTGCAACGCGCCGTA
>JANLIC010000125.1 GCA_024654125.1 Sulfuricaulis sp.
CACGGTCCTCTCCACCGGCTTCGCCGATGGAGCCTGTTCCCTGCTCGCGGGCGCATCCCGCTGCGCGGGTCCCTCGGGCGACGCTCCGGGGCGCCCCCCACGACAGTGGGGATGCGACCGCGAGGCGGGATATGGCGCGCCGCGTTCATTGCGGTCGTTATTGTCGCCTCCGCTGCCCGATCTCGCTACGCGGGTCCCTCGGGCGACGCTCCGGCGCGCACCCGCGATGCGGGGATGCGACCGTCCGCGAGTCGATCGCGGCCACCGGAATGAGACCAGCGCCCAATGGCACGGGATCAATGGTTGGGTTCTAGATTTTTCATGGCTCGCCGGTGGCGACGGGCGAAGGCCACAGGACGCCGACAACGCGCGGCCAGGTGTTGTGACGTGCTGGCGGAGGCGGCGGGCATGAGCCGCGAAACCGGCGCGGTTTATTCGCGCATCATCGGCACCGGCGGCTACCTGCCGGTCAGGGTGCTTACCAATCAAGACCTCGAAAAAATGGTCGAGACCACGGACCAATGGATTGTCGAGCGTACCGGTATTCACGAACGCCATATCGCCGGTGACGACGAGACCACCGCCTCCATGGGCGAGCAGGCGGCGCGGCGCGCGATAGAAGCGGCCGGAATCAGTGCCCGGGAAATTGATCTTATTGTTGTAGCAACCACCACCGCCGATCAAATATTTCCCAGCACCGCCTGCCTGATTCAGGAACGTCTCGGGATTCACGGTTGCGCGGCTTTCGACGTGCAAGCGGTGTGCACAGGTTTCGTGTACGCGCTGAGTGTGGCGGACAAATTTGTGCGCACCGGATCGGCCCGGTGTGCACTGGTGATCGGCAGCGAAACCTTGTCACGCATCACCGACTGGACCGATCGTGCAACTTGCGTCTTGTTTGCCGACGGCGCCGGCGCCGTGATTCTGTCGGCATCTGACAAGCCAGGCATTATTTCCACGCACCTCCATGCCGATGGAAAATACAAAGATCTCCTAAGCGTACCGGCAGGTATTTCCAAAGGGTATGACAAAGTCATGAACGGGACGGCCTACATGAAAATGGAAGGCAACGAAGTGTTCAAAGTCGCGGTGAACACGCTCGGCCGTATCGTGGACGAGACGCTGGCGGCGAACCATATGAAAAAAACCGATATCCAGTGGCTCGTGCCACATCAAGCCAACCACCGCATCATCGCCGCGACGGCAAAGAAACTCGGCATGTCCATGGACCAAGTGGTGATGACGGTGGAACGGCACGGCAACACCTCAGCGGCCTCAATCCCGCTGGCGTTCGATGAGGCAGTGCGTGACGGAAGGATCAAACCGGGTGAAACCGTCATGATGGAGGCCTTCGGCGGCGGATTTACCTGGGGATCTGTATTACTCAAATACTAATATTTTTTCCGCAGATAAACGCAGATATGAAATAGATGAACGCAGATTAATCAAATTCTGAATATGTAAATCAGCGTTTATGTGCGTTAATGAATATTTAAACATGACACTTGCATTTGTTTTTCCCGGACAAGGCTCGCAATCGGTTGGCATGATGAACGCCCTGGCGGCGAAATTTCCCGTCGTCAAGGAAACCTTTGCCGAAGCCTCGCAGGCGATAGGCAAGGATTTCTGGCAGCTGGTGGAGCAGGGGCCGGAAGCAAATCTGAATCAGACCGAAATCACGCAACCGGTCATGCTGGCGGCAGGCGTGGCCACCTGGCGTGCGTGGCTTGCCGCCGACGGCCCGCGTCCCGGGTTAATGGCCGGGCACAGCCTGGGCGAATATTCCGCCCTGGTATGCGCCGGGTCGATCGATTTTTCCGAAGCCATGAAACTGGTCGCGGATCGCGCGCGTTTCATGCAGCAGGCGGTGCCGGTGGGACAGGGTGGCATCGCGGCAATTCTGGGTCTGGACGATGATTCGGTACGCAAACTGTGCGCGCAGGCGTCGCAAGGCGAGGTCCTGGATGCCGTGAATTTCAACACGCCCGGTCAGGTCGTGATTGCCGGTACCGCGGCCGCGGTGACGCGCGCGCTGGAACAGTCGAAAGCCGCCGGCGCCAAGCGCGCCATTCTTTTGCCGATGAGCGTGCCGGCACATTGCCGCTTGATGCACCCGGCGGCGCAGCAGCTGGTCGAGCGCCTGAAGCAGGCAGAAATCCGCCCCCCGCAGGTTCCCGTGATCCATAACACTCACGTACAGGCGGAATCCGATCCGGAAGCAATTAGAAATGCGCTCGTGCGCCAGATAGAATCGCCGGTGCGCTGGGTCGAGACCATCCAGAAAATGGCTGCCGATGGCGTCACACGGATAGTAGAATGCGGACCTGGCAAGGTATTGACCGGCCTGAACAAGCGTATCGTGAATACCATCGACACGTTTCCGGTGTACGATCCAGAAACGCTACGCGTGGCATTCAGCGCCGTTGGAAAGAATTAAAAAGGCATAACCACAGATGAACACAGATAAACACGGATGCAGACCCATGCGGATTTGCTATATCGGTGTTCATCTGTGTTCATCCGTGGTTCCAAAATTCATATTGAAGTTATTGTTATGTTGTTGAAAGGACAAATCGCGCTGGTCACTGGCGCCAGCCGTGGTATCGGGCAGGCGATTGCACTCGAATTGGGACGGCAGGGCGCTCAGGTCTTCGGTTCGGCCACCTCCGCTGAGGGGGCTGAAAAGATCAACGGTGTGCTCAAAGAAAAGGGCGTGGCGGGCAAGGGCGTGGTGCTGGAGGTGAACAGCGCGGAATCGATCGCTGCCGCTTTAGCCGAGATCGAAGAATCCGCAGGCGCGCCGACGATCCTGGTAAACAACGCTGGCATCACGCGTGACAATCTGTTGCTGCGCATGTCCGAAGAGGAGTGGGACGCCGTTCTGGATACCAACCTCAAGTCTGTGTACCGGATGAGCAAGGCTTGTCTGCGCGCCATGACCAAGGCGCGCTCGGGGCGTATCATCAGCATCAGCTCGGTGGTGGGTGCCATCGGCAACGCGGGACAGGCTAATTATGCCGCCGCCAAGGCCGGTCTGATCGGATTCACCAAGGCGCTCGCGCGCGAGGTGGGTTCGCGCAACATCACCGTCAACGCGGTGGCGCCGGGTTTTATC
>JANLIC010000141.1 GCA_024654125.1 Sulfuricaulis sp.
CAGATCCGCGTCGTGGAGCCGCACGCGGTGTACACGGACGAGCGCGGCGAGCTGGTTATGGACGCTTATCAGACGCGCGGTTATTCCGCCTCCGGGCGTCCGCCGCCGTTCTGGCGGCCGTTCCGCATGAACAAGATCACCGCCGTGTCGGTGCTGAAGGAGACGTTCCAGCCGCGGGTTTCCGAAGGCTTCAGCTCCAACCGCCTGAAGTATCGCAGCGGGCTGGTGTCGATCGTGCAGGACACCCAGCCGGCCTTCGCCTACGTTTACCCGGCCCAGACCACGGAGATCGGCCCGCATCTGCCGGAAAACATCAGACGCTAATCGTATATTTACCGCTACACCCATCAAGCCGGCTCAATGCCGGCTTTGTTTTTCCACCAGCGTGTGCACTTGGCGCGTCTCGCGCACTTTCAGAATATCCCGCGCAAAGCGCGTAAGCCGTCCGGCGTGCGCCTCGCGCACGATTTTCTTTACTTCCAGCATCGTGGCCGGGTGCATGCTGAACTCGGTGAGCCCTAGCCCCAGCAGCAGGCGCGTGTAACGCGGGTCGCCCGCCATTTCGCCGCACATCGCCACCGGAATGCGCGCCTGCTTGCCAGCCTGAATCGTAATCGAAATCAGGCGCAGCACCGACGGGTGCAGGGGGTCGTAGAGATAGTTCACGGCGTCATCCACGCGGTCGATGGCGAGCGTGTACTGGATCAGGTCGTTGGTGCCGATCGAGAAAAAATCGAGATAGGGCGCGAATAAATCCGCCGACACCGCGGCCGCCGGCACCTCGATCATCCCCCCGATCGGGATTTTGGCGTTGAATTTCACGCGCTCGCGCTTCAAGTCGCTCTTGGTTTCTTCGATCAAATCGAGCACCCGATAGAGTTCTTCCTGGCTCGACAGCATGGGGATCATCATTTTGACCTTGCCGAAGGCCGAGGCGCGCAAGATAGCGCGCAATTGCGGGCGAAAAAGACTGGTGTCGTGCAGGCACAGCCGCACCGCGCGCAGGCCGAGCGCCGGGTTGATCGTGATGGCGGCCCCGGCGCGCCCACCGTCCACCTGTTTGTCGGCGCCGAGGTCGAGCGTGCGGATGGTCACGGGCTTGCCCGGCAGCGATTTGATCACCTTGACGTAGGAGCGGAACTGCTCCTCCTCGTTCGGCGGTTCGGGGCGGTTCATGAACAGGAATTCCGTGCGGTACAGGCCGATGCCTTCAGCGCCAGCCTGGGCCGCGGCGCGCACGTCGGCCGGCAATTCGATGTTGGCCAGCAGGCTGATGCGCCGCCCGTCGCGCGTCACCGCCCGGCTGGTCTTGAGGCGATTAAGTTCGCGCTTCTGCCGGACGATGTCTTTCTGTCGCCGTCGGTATTCGTTGATGGTCGAGCGATCGGGCGCGATGATGAGCATGCCGCGCTTGCCGTCGACGATCAGTTCCTCGCCGGAGTTGACGTAATGGGTGGCGCTGTGCGCCGCCACGATCGCGGGGATGCCGAGACTGCGGGCGAGAATCGCGGTGTGCGAGATCGGTCCACCGAGGCTGGTGACAAAGGCGCGTACGCGGTTGTGCTTGAGCATGACCGTGTCGGCCGGCGTCAGATCGTCCGCCACGATTATCTGACCTTCCGCCATTTTCTCATGCTCGTCGTAATTCTGTTGCAACAGGTTGCGCAGGATGCGGTTGACCACCTGGCTCACGTCAATTTTCTTGTTGCGCAGATAGGGGTCGTCCATCTGCTCGAATATTTCGCTCAGGATCTCGCTCTGAATCTTCAGCGCCCATTCGGCGTTGCACTGCTGCTGCCGGATCATTTCAGCCGGTGCCGTGGAGATCATCTTGTCGTCGAGCATGAGCAAATGGGCATCGAGGAAGCTCGTGGCCTCCGGCGGCGCATTGGCGGGTATGTGCTCGCGGATGGTCACCAGCTGGCGGCGCGAGGCCTCGACCGCACGTTGGAAGCGCGTCACCTCGTCATCGAGGTATTCCCGGGGAATGGCGTATTCCGGGATGTCCGGCAGATCGCGCTGCAGCACGAAGGCCTTGCCGATGACGACGCCGTTACTGACGCCGGTGCCGTGCAGGGCTAACATAATCTCAAGACGAACGCGCGGAGCGAGTAGGGCTTCATTTTGGGAAAGCAAGCCTGCACAAAAATAGCCATCTTGGGAAAGCAGGCCTGCACAAAAATATCCATAAAATTATTCGCCCTCCCCGAAGCGGTTGTAGATCAACTCGGCGAGCGATTCCAGCGCCTGCTTCTCGTCCTTGCCGTCGGCGCACAGCTCGATTTCCGCGCCCTTGGCGGCCGCCAACATCATGATGCCCATGATGCTCTTGCCGTTGACCTGTTGCCCGTTGCGCTTGAGCGTGACCTCGGCGTTGAAACCGGAGGCGAGGCTGACGAACTTGGCGGACGCGCGTGCGTGCATCCCGAGCTTGTTGATGATGGTAATTTTCTGGCAGCGCATTATTTCGTTTCCTGCGCCTTGGTAGGGTTGGCGGCGCAGATGATGCCGCCGCAACCACCGCTCAGTGCCTTATCGATCAGGTCGTCCATGGCGCTATGCCGGTAATTGAGCACGCGCAGAAGCATGGGCAGATTGATCCCCGTGATCAGCTCGATGGTCCCGCGTTTCAGCTGGCGGCAGGCGATATTCGTATGGGTGGCGCCGTATACGTCGGCCAGGATCAGCACGCCTTCGCCCCGGTCCACCTTTTGGATGCTCTGGCGCAGCGAGGCCTCGATCTGTTCGGGTGGCGCCGAATGATCGAACTCGGTGGGCTCAAGCTGCGGGGGACGGCTGCCGAGCGTATGCACCACCGTGGCAATCAGGCCGGCGCCGAGGTTTTTTTCCGCGAGGATGAGCAGTCCGATCATGGGTATCCCTGACTCCGTATTCATTTCGACACGTCGCTGCTGTGCAGTTCCCGGTGGCGCACCTGCGTCTTCACGTCCTTGCTCGAAAAGTGTTCCGCCAGGCGGCGCACCAGATAGACCGAGCGATGCTGCCCGCCGGTGCAGCCGATGGCGATGGTGAGATAGGTGCGGTCTTCGCGCTCGAAGCGCGGCAACCATTTTTCGAGGAAGCCGCGAATCTCAACGATCATCGCCTCGACATCTTCGTGTTTTTCCAGAAAACGCACAACCGGCTCGTCCAGCCCCGTGTACTGGCGCAGTTCGGTCTGCCAGTAGGGGTTGGGCAGACAGCGCACGTCGAACACGTAATCGGCGTCCAGCGGTGTGCCGTGCTTGTAGCCGAAGGACTGGAAAAGTATGGTCAGGCCCGGGGTTTCGTCGCCGCGCGCGAAATTCCGCACCTGCGCGCGCAGCTCGTGCGGCGTGGTACGGGTGGTTTCGATGCGTAGCGCGGCCTCTAACGACAGTGGTTCGAGAAGTTTTTTCTCGGCGCGAATCGCCTCGACCAGTGGCGTTTCGTGATCCGACATGGGATGTTTTCGTCGAGTTTCCTTGAAGCGCTTGACCAGGATGGAATCCTCGGCCTCCAGAAAAATGATGCGGTAGTGAATGCCGCGCGTGCGCAGATCGCCGAGGCTTTTCGGCAGATCGGCGAGAAAGGCGCGATTGCGCACATCCAAACCGATGGCCACGTTCGGGATGGCGTGGTTGCGCATGTCGGTGAGCAGGCCGGCGAAGTGCGGCAGCAGCGCCGCCGGCAGGTTGTCGATGCAATAAAAGCCGATGTCTTCCAGGGACTGGAGCGCGATGGTTTTCCCGGATCCGGACAGACCGCTGACAATGAAGAAGCTCATTTAATCCACTTTGTGGCGGACCTTGCGCAGCGCATCCCCCGCGGGCGCCGCTGAGTGGCGCGGACCGCGGTTGTTCATGTGATCAGTGTGACGCTTGATGAATTCCTCGAGCGGGTCGAATCCCCACATGTGCAGGATGTAGGCGCGGGTGGCGGTTTCCACCAGCACCGCCAGGTTGCGGCCGGGACCGACGAACAGCGCCACCTCCGGTATCTCCACGTCGAGAATGCGACGGGTCTTCTGTTTCGACTGGAGGCGGTCGATCTTGCTCTGTTTCCGGCGGTGCATGGCCTCGAGGCGCACGATCAGGTGCAGCTTTTTCTTGTGTCGAACGGCGGTCTCGCCGAACATCAGGCGCACGTCCAGTATCCCCAGGCCGCGCACTTCGAGAAAGTCGGACAGCAGCGTGGGGCATTGTCCCACGATCACGTCCGGCCCGACCCGCACGAATTCCACGGCATCGTCCGCAATCAGGCGATGATTGCGCGAAAGCAGTTCGAGCGCGAGCTCGCTCTTGCCGATACCGGATTCGCCGGTGATCAACACCCCCATGCCCATGACTTCCATGTAAACCCCGTGCACGGTGGAGCGCGGCGCCAGCGCCCGGGTAAGGTAATACTGGAGATGATCGATGACCAACGGGCTCGGAAGCGGAGACGATAACAGAGCGAGCGAAGCCTCGGCGGCGGCGGCGATCAGGCTGGCGGACTTCTTGCCGTTGGCGACGATCACGAGCGAGGTTTTGTCGCAACTGAACAGCTTGTGCACTACCTCCGCCTGCTCCGCTTCGGTGAGCTTTCGGAGGTAGTCAAGTTCCGCCTCGCCAATGACCTGGACGCGGTTCGGATGGACGAAATTGAGGTGGCCCACGAGGGCCATGCCCGGGAATTTAGCGGTCGTGGGTTCGAGCAGGCGGGTCTTGCCGGCCTCACCCGCTACCCACTTGAGGTTAAGCGGCGCCGATTCGGCCTCGAAGAGGTCGTCAACCGTGACTACCGGTGTGGTCTGGGAATCGGCGACCGGGCCGGATTTCAACGCGGTCGATGCACCGGTGGATTGCTTCCGTGGTTTGCGCCGCAAGCAGCGGTTGCCTCGTAGGGTTGCGGAAAAATTCTGCACGCCGGTTCGGGACGGGCAGGGCGAACTTCATTGTATCAGGTTTGGCGTCGAGGGAATGGGTCCTGTCCCCGGCGCGGCCGGATCAAATCAGCGACTTGCGCTGATTGGATGGGGGGATGTTCATGGACTCGCGGTATTTGGCGACGGTCCGGCGGGCAATATTGATACCCTGCTCGGACAGGATTTCGGCGATTGTGCTGTCGCTGATGGGCTTGGTGGTCGTTTCGCACTCCACCAGCTTTTTGATAATCGAGCGAATCGCGGTCGCCGAACAGGAGCCGCCGTCCGCGGTGGCGACATGGCTGGAGAAGAAATACTTAAGCTCGAATATCCCGCGCGGCGTGAGCATGTACTTGTTGGTGGTGACGCGCGAGATCGTGGACTCGTGCATGCTCACGCTCTCGGCGACATCGTGGAGCACCAGCGGTTTCATGGCCTCCGCCCCGTGATCGAAAAAAGCGCGCTGACGGTCAACGATGTTGCGGGCGACCTTTAGCAGGGTTTCGTTGCGCGAGACCAGGCTCTTGATGAACCAGCGCGCCTGCTGTAGCTGGTCCTGCAGGTAGCGGTTGTCGGCACTGGAATCGCCCCGGTGGATCATCTTTTCATACTGGCGGTTGATGCGTAGTTTCGGCGATACGTCCGAGTTGAGTTCCGCGCGCCATACCCCGCGAAATTTCCTGACAATAATGTCGGGCACAACGTAGCCGGCTTGAGACGAGGTGACGGAATTGCCCGGTCTCGGGTTGAGGCCCTGGATCAGCTGGAGGGCCGATTGCAATTCCTCCGCGCTGAGCTTCAGAAGTCGTCGCAACTGGGCATAATCCCGGGCGGCCAGCAGCGCCAGGTTCGCCGGCGTGGCGAGCTCCCTCGCCGCTTTCAAGTCTGGGGAGTCGGGCGACAGTAATTTCATTTGCAGTTGTAGACATTCGGCCAAGTCGCGTGCCCCCACGCCGAGGGGGTCATAGTTGTGAATCTGGTGCAATACCGCCTCGATTTCGTCCATTTCGATGGCATGATTTTTTCCCAGGACCTGCTGGATTTCATCGAGCTTACAACTCAAGTAGCCGTCTTCATTGATGGCGTCGATCAGGGCCAGCGCGATTTGCTTGTCGGTGTCCGTGTACGGTGTCATTTGCATCTGCCACAAAAGGTGATCGCGCAGTGTTTGCGGGGGACTGTTGCGGGCGTCAATGTCGGGGAAGTCATCGTTGGATCCGGAGCGGCTGGATAGGGGGGCCCTCATCGGCTCGAAGGTTTCGTCCCAGTCGGTTTCGCTTTCCTCGCCGGGGTCGTTATCGGTGGCGGGCAGCGCTTCCACGTCATCGGAGGACTCACCAGTATCTTCACCGTTCGCCTCCTTGGAATCGGTCGTGGACAATTCCGTGTCATTTTTAGCTTCCGGGATTTCTTCTTCCCGCTCGTTTTCCTCGAGCAGCGGGTTGCTTTCGAGCGCTTCCTGAATTTCCTGTTGCAGTTCGACGGAAGACAACTGCAACAGCCGGATCGCCTGCTGCAGTTGGGGGGTGATGGTTAAATGCTGACCCAGCTTAAAATCAAGTGACTGCTTCATAATGAAAGCTCTTTGAAAAACAGCTCATTCGGCCCGAGGTCGTCCAGAAAAATCAGTCTACTAGAGTTTAGTCCAATTACCCGACAGGAAGGCACGTCTTTTGTGCAGGCACCGGCTCAAACAGCGGCTATACTTATTCCACCTTCATCAATATATGGTTACTTGTCCTTCACAGGCGAAAATCTTCGCCCAAATAAACTTTTCTAACGGTTTCATTATACAAGATATCTTCCGGCTTGCCGGACGTCAGCAACTGGCCGTCGCTCAGGATATACGCGCGGTCACAAATCTTCAGGGTTTCGCGCACGCTGTGATCGGTAATTAGTACGCCGATCTGGCGCTGTTGCAGGTGTCTGATCAACTCCTGAATTTCCAGGACTGAAATAGGATCCACGCCGGCGAAAGGTTCGTCCAGCAGGACGAAACTCGGGGTCGTTGCCAGCGCGCGCGCGATTTCCACGCGTCGTCGTTCGCCTCCTGAAAGACTGACGCCGAGGGTGTCGCGCCGCGCGGTAATATTGAGATCGTGCAGCAGTTCCTCAAGAATACGTTTGCGTTCCGAGTCCGGCAGCTCGGTTCGCGTCTCGAGGATAGCCATGATGTTTTCATGCACCGTCAGGTTGCGGAACACCGACGGTTCCTGCGGCAAGTAGCCCAGGCCGAGGCGCGCGCGTTTATGCATCGGCAGATCGCCGATGCTGGTCTCGTCGAGGTGTATGACCCCGCTGTCCATCGGTATCAAGCCCACGATCATGTAAAAACAAGTGGTTTTACCGGCACCGTTCGGGCCGAGCAGACCGACGATTTCGCCGCTTTGAATCTCGAGCGTGACATCCTTCACGACCTGCCGCCCGCGGTATTCCTTGGTAAGATTTTCGGCCAAGAGCCGGCTTCCCGGCGCCTTCGGTGCGGCCGACGTGGATTTGTTTCGTGCGTTTTTGTTCTGGCGGATTTTGTCGTTCATGCGGGCATCAGAGGAGTGGGGGCGATACTTCGGGGCCGGTTTTTTTGGGTTGTATGACGGCGTGCACGCGGCCGTTGTTTTTCTCATCACCCTTGGCGTTCAGGCTTTTCGAATTGAGATCGTAGTACAGCACGTCGGCGGTGACCAGGTCTTCCCCGCGTCGCAACGTCACTTGGCCGATCATGTCGATTCTTCTCTGTGAAAAATGGTAATCCACGCGTGCGGCCTCAGCCAGGATTTCCGTGTTATCGCCATCGGGACCCTGGCGCAGCTTTACAGGCTTGCCCGTGGCGCGCATAAGTTCGGTTTTGCCTTGGCGCGAAAAGATCTCGACCCGGTCTGCACTGATGGACAACCGCCCCTGCTCGGCCACGACGTTACCGTTGTATATCACCGTCCCGGTCTTGTCGTTGGCCTCCACGGTACGGGCATCGATTCGTATCGGCTCATCCTCGTTGCGCTTGGCGGCATTCGACGTGGCGGCCGCGAACAAGGACGCCCATAGGCAGCAGACAATCAGTGAACGGGCGGTGCATGTTTTCACATGGATTACCGGTCGAGCAAAATTTTCATTTTGTCCACCCGGATATCACCGCCGGCGCGGCGCGGGTCGCGGCCCCGGGACGAGATCGTGTTGCCTTCCAGGATTATTTCGCTCCTGTCCTTTGGCATCCAGCCCTTGTCCGCGCGGGTGTGGACCGGTGGCGAACCTTCGCGGTACTGGACGAGATAGGGCTGATTCAGGTTGGAACTGCCGTCATCGCCATAATGGATCAGGTGCACGGCGGAGAGGGTGTAATGCCTCCGCCCCTGGGCATCCATGACGGTGACGTTGAAATTCTCGACGGTGTAGTCGGGATCATGACGTAATTTCCCGTCGAAGATCTTTTCCGGAACCGAGACCGTGCGGGTCAGCCACCAGGAACCGGTCGCGAGCAACAACAGCGAGGCGGCAATGGCCAGGCGTTTGGCGCCCAGAATCATTACGAGGGCGGCTCTTTGCCCGAGAGATATCGTTGCATCTCCGTGTGATAAAGACCGTGGGCGTGCAGCAGCATGTCGCAAACTTCACGCGCCGCGCCATAACCCCCGATGCTGGGCGTCACCCAGTGGGCGTATTGCTTGGTCAGCGAATGGGCGTTCTGTACCGCCACCGCCAGCCCCACCTGCAGCATGATGGGCAGATCCACCACGTCATCACCGACATAGGCCGTCTGCTCCGGCTTGAGCTTCAGCTTCTTGATCAGCTTCTGGTATACCGGCAGTTTTTCCTTGCAGCCCTGGTAGACATGCTTGATCTGGAGGTCCTTGACGCGGTGTTTCACCACATCCGAGGTGCGGCCAGTAATGATGCCGACGCTGATCCCGTGACGCTGCAGCATCTTGATGCCATGGCCGTCGCGGGAATTGAAAGCCTTGAATTCCAGTCCGTCGTCGCCGATCACGAGCCGGCCGTCGGTGAGCACGCCGTCCACGTCAAATAGCAGCAGTTTTACCTTGGCCGCGAGGCTCAGTACTTTGGGACTCACTTCAAAAGCCGGTGCCAGTATCTGGTTCATGATCATATGATTCCGGCGCGAAACAGGTCGTGCATGTTGAGCGCGCCCAGAACATGGTTCTTGTCGTCCACCACGAACAGGCCGTTGATTTTCAGCGACCGCATCAGCTGGACGGTTTCGGCCGCGAGGCGGTCGGCACTCGTTGTTCTGGGCTTGCGCGTCATGACTTCCGTGATTTTGGCGCTGTAAACGTCGATGCCGCGGTTGAACACGCGCCGCAGATCGCCGTCGGTGAAGATGCCGACGAGCGCGTCGGTGCGATCCACCACGCCGGTCATGCCAAGGCCTTTGCCGGTCATTTCCAGCAACGCCTCGCGCAGGCTTGCCTCCTCATTGACTTGCGGGATGGCGGCGCCGGTGTGCATGACGTCACTGACATACAGCAACAGGCGCCGGCCCAGGCTCCCGGCCGGATGAGCGCGCGCGAAATCTTCGCGCGTGAAGCCGCGTGACTTGAGCAGCGCCACCGCCAGCGCATCGCCGATGGCGAGCGCGGCCGTGGTGCTCGCGGTCGGCGCCAGGTTGTGCGGGCACGCCTCCTTGCCCACGCCGGCAAACAGGATGGCGTCGGCCTGGCGGGCGAGACTCGACTCGGTTTTCCCCAGAAGCGCGATGAGCTTCACGCCCATGCGCTTGATGATGGGAAGGATGGTGAGAATTTCCGCCGTCTCGCCGGAATTGGAAATGGCGAGCACGATGTCGACGGGCATGATCATGCCGAGATCGCCGTGCGAGGCTTCTCCCGGGTGCACGAAGAAGGAAGGCGTGCCGGTGCTCGCCAGTGTCGAGGCGATCTTGCCGCCGATGTGCCCCGATTTTCCCATGCCGATCACAATCACCCGTCCCTGGCAGGCGAGGATCAGACGGCAGGCCTCCGCGAATTGCCCGTCGATGCGCTCGGCCAGCGTCAGCAATGCCTCGGCTTCGAGCTGGATCACTTCGCGGCCCAGCTGCTCGAATGAAGAGGATGCGCTCATGCGTTTCGCGATTTGCGGTGGCTTAGGGTAATCTTTAACATCTTCAGGAATGATTGAAATCCCTCGCGTTTTGGCGAAGCTATTCTATATACCCTCTCCCGCCTGCGCGGGAGAGGGGGAGTCGGTTGACTTCAAGCCGACAACATCAAAAGCCGCCGGTTTGAAGGCGGTAATTATATTCGAGTATATCGGAACGACCTCGATTATCCCATGGAGCCGATCGGCTTTCACAGCGTCGTAATCCTGCTTGGCGTGGCGGTGGTGCTGGTGGCGCTGTTCCGCTACCTGCGTCTGCCGCAGTTACTGGCGTACTTGTGCGCCGGCATCATCGTGGGTCCCTACGGCATGGGCTGGATCCCCGACCTGGAAGGCACGCGCACCATCGCCGAGTTCGGCCTGGTGTTCCTCATGTTCACCATCGGACTGGAATTCTCCCTGCCCAAGCTCATCGCCATGAAAACCATGGTGTTCGGCCTGGGCGGCGCGCAGGTGCTGATCAGCTCGTTGATATTCGGATTCGTCGCTTGGCTGTTCGGCGTTTCACCCGAGGGCGCCATCGTCATCGGCGGCATACTCGCCATGTCCTCCACCGCGATCGTCATGAAGCTGCTGAGCGAACGCTTCGAGCAGAACTCGCGCCATGGCCGCTACGCCATCAGCGTGCTGCTGTTTCAGGACATCATCGTGGTGCCGTTCCTGATCGTGATTCCGGCGCTGGGCGGCGACGCGACTCAATCGGTGTGGGTGGCACTTGGGTGGGCGTTGCTGAAAAGCGTCGTCGTGTTGGTTGGGATATTTTTTGTCGGCCGCTGGCTGCTGCGACCGTTCTTTCACGAGGTGGCTTCCGCCAAATTGCGCGAATTTTTCATGTTGGCCGTCCTGCTGCTCACGCTGGCCGCGGCGTGGATCACCGAGTTGGCCGGCCTGTCGCTCGCGCTCGGCGCCTTCCTGGCCGGCATGATGATGGGCGAAACCGAATACCGGCATCAGGTGGAAGGCGATATCCTGCCGTTCCGCGACATCCTCCTCGGGCTTTTTTTCGTGACCATCGGAATGATGCTCAACCTCGGCGTGGTCCGGGAGCTGTGGCCCTGGGTGCTGCTGTGCGTAACGGCGATTATCATATTCAAGGCGCTGCTCATTCTCGGGATTGGCCGCCTGTTCAAAATGGAAACCGGCGTGGCGCTGCGCACGGGGCTGGTGTTGTCGCAAGTGGGAGAATTTGCGTTCGCGTTGTTCCTGCCGGCCACACAGTTCAATCTCTTCAGCGAGGAGGTGGCGCAACTCGTGCTGGCCTCGGTAATCCTCAGCATGATGGCGGCGCCGCTGATCATCCGCTTCAACGGGACTATCGCCAAGCGGCTGGTCCCCGGATATGCCCATGTGCGCGAAAGCAACCTGGATGTGATTCGCGCTGAAGCGGTCGGCGCCAACAAGCATGTGATCATTTGTGGTTACGGCCGCAGCGGCCAGAACCTGGCGTGGATGCTGGAGCAGGAGGGCATCCCCAGCCTCGCGCTTGATCTCGATCCGGTGCGCGTGCGCGATGCGCGCGACGCCGGCAAGCCGGTGGCCTACGGCGATGTGACGCGCCGCGACGTGCTCGAGGCTGCCGGGTTGCACCGGGCCACGGCGCTGGTAATCAGTTTCCACGATACGTCCGAGGCGCTGAAGATCCTCGAGACCACGCGCCTGGTGCGGCCGGACATGCCGGTGATCGTGCGTACCAAGGATGACGCCGATCTCGAGCGGCTCAAAGCCGCGGGCGCGACCGAGGTGGTTCCGGAAAGCTTGGAAGGCAGCTTGATGATGGGCTCGCACCTGCTGCTGCTCCTGGGGGTGCCGGTGTCGCGCATCGTGCGGCACGTGCGCGACGTACGCACCGACCGCTACCGCATGCTGCGCGGTTTTTTCCACGGGGAAGACGTGGACGAGGGTCAGGACCCGCACGCCTACCAGGAGCGGCTGCATTCCATCTCGCTCCCGGCCGGGGCCTACGCCGTGGGCCGGCTGATAGCCGACTTGCACCTTGAAGAATCTGGGGTCGGTGTCAGCGCTGTGCGCCGTGGCGGCATTCGCGGCCCCGAACCCTCGCCCGAAACCAAGCTCACCGCCGGTGACGTGCTGGTGCTCTACGGCGCGCCCGATGCGTTGGAGCAGGCAGAAAAGATACTGATGGAAGGCTGAGAGGGCAGTATAGTTGTAAAATCCAGAGCCGGAAGGAGCTCATGTCAAAAAAGATACTGGTGATACTCGGGCAACCGCAGCGGAACAGTTACGGCGCGGCGTTGATGCAGGCTTACGCTGACGGAGCGAAAGAGGCGGGCGCGGAACTCCGGGAATTGTATCTCGGCGATCTCAAATTCGACCCGCTCGCGACCGCGAGTCTCGCGCAACGGAGCGCGCTCGAGCCCGACCTCGTCCATGCCCAGGAATCGATTAAATGGGCCGATCACTTGGTGTTCGTCTATCCCATCTGGTGGGGCACCATTCCGGCCTTGCTGAAAGGATTTATCGAGCGGGTGTTTCTGCCGGGCTTTGCCGTGAATTTCCGCGAGAATTCCCCGTTATGGGACAAACTGCTCACCGGTCGCAGCGCGCGACTGATTGTCACGCTCAACACGCCGTCATGGATTTATCGTTGGTACTTCGGCCGTCCCGGACATAACACCATGAAAAAGACGATCCTTGAATTTTGCGGCGTCAAGCCGGTGCGGATCACCGAGGTGGGTCCGATGAAAAACTCCACGGACGCCAAGCGCAAGAAATGGCTGGAGCAGGTCCGCGCGCTGGGTATCGAACTGGCGTAAAGTATTCTTTCTCGCCGCGAAACAACCTATAGAAGCCTTGTCTGTTCCTTCCCGCCGCGTTCGCAACGCAGTAGTGTAATTTAGTGTCCCTGTTTTGACGTTGAATTTTCTCGCCGTGACCATCCGGTGGCTCGCCCTTTGGGCGCGCTGGCGTGGGAATACTCACGCATGAAGTGGAACTCAACGGCCCACAAGGTACGAAACCTGAAGATTGCCGCCATGGCAAGTCCTTTAAGGGCATCGTTAAATATCCGTTGCTGGTCGCGCCCGGACGGTTTTCCCCGGAAATCCTTGAAAGTTAATACAGTCTGCTTGAGGCGCAGCCCAAACATGCTGCAAAATCGCGTAGCATGCAGTAACTCCGGAGGGGAAATAACAATGTCGAACGAAAAGGTTTATCCAGTACCCGCTGACGTTGTCCGGCGCGCTTGGGTTGACGACCACAAGTACCGGGAGATGTACCAACGTTCGCTGCTGGACCCGGACGGTTTCTGGACCGAGCAGGCCAAGGCCTTCGTCACCTGGTCCAAACCCTGGACCAAGGTTTCGGACTGGAGCTTCGACGCCAAGAACCTGCACGTCAAGTGGTTCGAGGGCGGCAAGCTCAACGTGTCCTACAACTGCCTCGACCGCCACCTCGAAAAGCGCGGCAATCAGACCGCCATTCTCTGGGAAGGCGATGATCCCAAGGTCGACAAGAAACTGACGTATTGCGAACTGCACGCGCAAGTGTGCAAGTTTGCCAACGTGCTCAAGGCGCGTAGGGTGAAAAAGGGCGAGCGCGTGTGCATCTACATGCCCATGATCCCGGAAGCGGCCATGGCCATGCTCGCCTGCGCCCGCATCGGCGCGGTGCATTCGGTAGTGTTCGGCGGTTTCTCGCCCGAATCGCTCAAGGACCGCATCCTGGATTCCGATTGCCGCGTGGTGATCACCGCCGACGAAGGCGTGCGCGGGTCCAAGAAGGTCGCGCTCAAGGCCAATACCGACGCGGCGCTCAAGCACTGTCCCAATGTCCATACCGTGCTGGTGATCAGGCACACCGGCGGCAACATCGCCTGGGACGCCCAGCGCGACGTGTGGTATCACGAGCAGATGGCGCAAGCCTCCGCGGACTGCCCGCCGGAAGAAATGGACGCCGAAGACCCGCTGTTCATCCTTTACACCTCGGGCTCTACCGGCAAACCCAAGGGCGTGCTGCATACCACCGGCGGCTACCTGGTGTATGCCGCCATGACGCACAAGTACGTCTTCGATTACCACGACGGTGATGTCTACTGGTGCACGGCCGACGTCGGCTGGGTGACCGGACATACTTATATAGTGTATGGCCCCCTGTGCAACGGCGCGATCACGCTCATGTTCGAGGGCATACCGACTTATCCCAACGCCTCGCGCTTCTGGGAGGTGATCGACAAGCACCAGGTGAATATTTTCTATACCGCACCCACGGCGATTCGCGCGCTGATGCGCGAAGGCGAGGCGCCGGTGAAGAAGACGTCGCGTAAATCCCTGCGGCTGCTCGGGACCGTCGGCGAGCCGATCAATCCCGAGGCTTGGGAGTGGTATTACCACACGGTGGGCGATGCGCGCGTGCCCATTGTCGATACCTGGTGGCAGACCGAGACTGGCGGCATCCTCATCACGCCGCTGCCGGGCGCGACGCGCACCAAGCCGGGTTCGGCGACGCGCCCCTTCTTCGGGGTGGTGCCGGCGATCATGGACGACAAGGGCAAAATGCTCGAAGGCGAGTGCAGCGGCAATCTCGTCATCACCCGGCCCTGGCCGGGGCAGATGCGCTCGGTGTACGGCGATCATCAACGTTTCGTGGACACCTATTTCAAGACTTATCCGGGCATGTATTTCACCGGCGACGGCGCGCGCCGCGACCAGGATGGTTATTACTGGATCACCGGGCGCGTCGATGACGTGCTGAACGTATCCGGCCATCGCCTCGGCACGGCCGAGGTGGAAAGCGCACTGGTGCTGCACCCTTCCGTGGCCGAAGCGGCCGTGGTTGGGTTCCCGCACGACATCAAGGGCCAAGGAATTTATTGTTACGTCACTCTTAAAGTCGGGGTGGAGTCGAGCGACACCCTGCGCCAGGAATTGGTGCAGCAGGTGCGTAAGGAAATCGGCCCGTTCGCCAAGCCGGACGCCATCCAGTGGGCCCCGGGCCTGCCCAAGACCCGTTCCGGCAAGATCATGCGCCGCATCCTGCGCAAGATCGCGGCCAATGAACTGTCCAATCTCGGCGATACCACGACGCTGGCCGATCCCGCGGTGGTGGATGACCTGATAAAGAATCGCGCTCATCAGTAGCCGATTCCATGTGTCACGAAACGCCGCTCGTTCGCACCCTCACCCCTTGCCCTCTCCCGCTAGCCTCACCCTCACCCTCACTCCCTCTCCCGGAGGGAGAGGGAGGCGAGCCGTAGCGCGCTTCGCGCGCACCCCTACACTTTGGGAGAGGGGGAGTCGGCTGGCTTCAAGCCGGCGGCTTGAAGCCGATATAATTCTTGGCTGACATTGGCCTGCCGGATTGAATAGAATGCAGCTTATTCACCCGGGGAGACGGCCCTGAATCACAAAAAGGAAGGCGGATTGAGTCAGTCCCGTAACGCGGCAGCCGGCAAGGAAGTCCTGGTCGATATACGGGATATCCATTTTTTTTATGGAGACCGTCCGATTCTGAAAGGCATCACGCTCCCTATCCGCCGCGGTCAGGTGACCGCCATCATGGGTGGCAGCGGCTGCGGCAAGACCACACTCATGAATCTCATTGGCGGGCGCATCAGGCCGCACCGCGGTACGCTAATGGTCGATGGCCAGTCGGTGCCTGATCTACGTACCCGGGAACTCTACGAGCTGCGCAAGCGCATGGGCATGCTGTTCCAGTCCGGCGCGCTGCTGACCGACCTCAGCCTGTTCGAGAACGTTGCCTTTCCCATTCGCGAGCACACCCAATTGCCGGAATCGATTCTGCGCAAGGTGGTATTGATGAAGTTGGAAGCCGTGGGACTGCGCGGTGCATGGAATCTGATGCCGTCGGAACTCTCGGGCGGCATGGCGCGCCGCGCGGCGCTGGCGCGCGCCATCGCGCTGGAGCCGATGATGATCATGTACGACGAGCCGTTCACCGGCCTCGACCCGATTTCCAAGGGTGTGATCGCCAAGCTGATCCGCGAGCTCAACCAGAGTCTCGGCATTACCTCGATCGTGGTGTCGCACGACGTGATCGAAACCTGCGCCATTTCCGATTACGCCTATCTCGTGGGTGACGGGCGGATTATCGGCGAGGGAACGCCCGCCGTGGTGCAGAAGTCCGATTCCGAGCATGTGCGGCAGTTCATGGATGGTCTACCCGACGGTCCGGTGCCGTACCAGTACCCGGCCGGTGATTATTATAAAGACCTGATGCAGGGCGCGGCATGAATACCCTGCGCACACTCGGCGGTATCGTGATCAACAGCGTCGAACGCCTCGGTCGGGCCTCGATGTTCCTGTACGAAGTGCTCACCGGTTCGTGGGAGCTTCTGCGGCGTTTTTATCTCGTTGTGCAACAAGTCTATTCCGTGGGCGTTCTGACGCTCCTTATTATTCTGGTGTCAGGCCTGTTCGTCGGCATGGTGCTCGGGCTGCAGGGCTACAACACACTGGTGAAATTCGGTTCCGCCAACTCGCTCGGCCTGCTGGTGGCGCTGTCGCTGGTGCGCGAACTCGGTCCGGTGGTGACGGCGCTGCTGTTCGCCGGCCGCGCGGGCTCGGCGCTGACCGCGGAAATCGGCCTCATGAAGGCGACCGAGCAACTCGCCGGGATGGAGATGATGGCGGTCAACCCGATCACGCGCGTGATCGCCCCGCGCTTCCTCGGCGGCGTGATCGCCATGCCGCTGCTGGCGGCGCTGTTCTCCGCCATTGGCGTACTGGGCGGCCACCTGATCGGCGTCGGGCTGCTGGGTGTGGACGCCGGTGCCTTCTGGTCGCAGATGCAGAACGGCGTCGACTACCGCGATGACATTTTGAATGGAGTCGTCAAGAGTGTGGTTTTCGGTGTGGTGGTATCCTGGATCGCAGTATTCGAGGGTTACGACGCCGTGCCGACCTCCGAGGGCGTGGCGAGCGCGACCAACCGCACGGTGGTATATTCTTCGCTCGCGGTGCTGGGACTGGATTTCCTCCTTACCGCCTTGACTCTGGGAGACGTCTGACATGATCAACCGGAAAAGTCTGGAATTGTGGGTCGGGCTGTTCGTGGCCGCAGGCATCTTTGCGCTTGGCATGCTTGCCTTCAAAGTGGGTAATCTTTCCACCGCGGATGTCACGGACGGCTACCAGATCCGGGCGAACTTCGACAATGTGGGCGGTCTGAAGGTGAAGGCGGCCGTGACCATGGCCGGGGTGCGCGTCGGTCGGGTAACGGGCATCGCGTTCGACAACAAAAAGTACCAGGCGGCCGTGACCATGGATATTGACGGCAAGTTCAAGATCATCCCGAACGACAGCAGCGCCTCGATTCTGACCTCGGGCCTGCTGGGAGATCAGTATATCGGCCTTGAGCCCGGCGGCGCCGAGGAGTATCTCCGGGAAGGCGATGCAATACGCACGACTCAGTCGGCCCTGGTCCTGGAGAAACTGGTCGGCCAGGTGATCTTCAACAAGGCCAATGAACCCGAGCCGGCAAAGTAGTCTTCCCGTTGCTGCAGCCAAAAAGGAGCGCTCATGAAAAGATATCTTTTCGCGATGTTGGCCCTGATGTTCGCGCCTTTCGCGACGGCGACCGAGATGACACCGGAACAGTTGGCGCACCAGGCCACCGACAAGATCGTGGAGCTGCTCAAGGCGAACAAGGAAACCTACAACAAGGACCACAAGAAGCTCTATGCCATGGTGGACGAGCATGTGCTGGCGCATTTCGATTTCCGCGCCATGTCACGCACGGTGCTCGGGCGCTACTGGCGCGAAGCGAACGAGGATCAGCGCGCGAAATTCTCCACCGAGTTTCGCGATTTGCTGGTGCGCACCTACGCCACGGCGCTGCTCAAGTACAACGACGAGCAGATCGTTTATTTGCCGTTCCGGATGAGTCCGGAAGATCGCACCGCCTCGGTTAAATCGGAAGTCCGCCGCAAAGACGGCGGCCCGCCGATCGCCATCCAGTACAATTTCTACCGCACTGACAAGGGCTGGAAGGTGTATGACGTCGCCATCGAGGGCGCCAGCCTGGTCTCGACGTATCAGTCGACCTTTGCCGCGCGCGTGCAGAAGGAAGGCCTCGACGCCCTGATCGTGAGCCTGGCGCAGGACAACAAGACCCCCGCCGGCAAGACCGCTTCCAATGGCGGCAAGGCGAGCGCCGCCCGGTGAGCGAGAACGGCTTGGTCTCCCGCGGCGATGGGGTGTTCGGAATCTCCGGAAGTCTGACGTTTCAGACCGTGCCCCGGTATCAGAACCAGGCCGAAAGCCTGCTGCAAGGCGGAGGGCAACCCGTGACCATCGACTTGCAGGGTGTCACCCAGGCCGACAGTGCCGGGCTGGCGCTAATGATCGAGTGGCTGCAGATGGCGCGCGCCGCGAAACACGAGCTTGTCTTTGCCAATATTCCGGAGCAGATGCGCGATCTTATTCGCGTGAACGGTCTGCAACAGCTGTTCAGCCTCAAGAACGGACAAAACAACAAGTGAATCCTGATTCGTAACACCCCGCGGCTCCCGACGCTCATCTTCCGTGCCGGCCATCTCGATTTCAGGGCTCAACAAGCATTACGCCAGGGTCCATGCGCTTGACAACATCGACCTGACGGTCGAGCAGGGGGAGTTTTTCGGCCTGCTCGGACCGAATGGCGCTGGCAAATCCACGCTCATCAACATTCTCGCCGGGCTGACACGTTTCGACAGTGGCCGGGTGAGCGTGCTGGGGCATGACGTGGTGACGGCCTATCGCCGTACGCGCCGATTACTCGGCGTGGTGCCGCAGGAGCTTACCTACGACCCCTTTTTCAATGTGCGTGAGGTGCTGCGAATCCAGTCGGGCTATTTCGGCCTGCAAAAAAACGACGCCTGGATCGACGAGCTGATGGCGGCGCTCATGCTGACCGACAAGGCCGAAGCCAATATGCGCGCGCTGTCGGGCGGGATGAAGCGGCGTGTCATGATCGCGCAGGCACTGGTGCATCGCCCCGAGGTGGTGGTGCTGGACGAACCGACGGCGGGTGTTGACGTCGAGCTGCGCAAGTCCTTGTGGGATTTCATTCGCCGGCTGCACCGCGAGGGTCACACCATCGTCCTGACCACACATTACCTGGAAGAGGCTGAGGCCCTGTGCGACCGGATTGCCATACTCAATCTCGGCAGGCTCGTGGCACTGGACACCAAGAAAGCGCTGCTGGCGCGCGGAATCGGCCGAACGCGGCGAGTGTGCATCACCACCGAGCAGCCGCTCGGACCGTTGCCCGGAAATCTCGCGGAGAAAGTGCGCCGGCAAGAAGGCAATCAGCTGGAACTGCAACTCGATAAGAGCGCGGACTCCGTTATCGCGGTGCTCGATGTCCTGCGCGCGCACGGCGCCGTAATCATCGACCTTAACATGGAGGGGGCGGATTTGGAGGACGTGTTTGTCGAGCTAACCCGGAGACAAAAAGTATGAGTACAGCATTTAATATTTTTGAAACGCAGATGAACGCAGATGAAAAAGAAATAAACGCAGATCGACTCATGTCAGATCCTGTTTTATCTGCGTTCATCATGGAATTAAAACCGCGTTTTTCTGCGATTACAAAGTATTAATATGAATCTGATCGGGCTCTATACCCTTTTCTACAAGGAAGTGCTGCGCTTCGGTAAGGTACTGCTGCAAACCCTGATCGCCCCGGTCATCACCGCCATGCTCTACCTGGTCGTCTTCGGACATGTTTTCGAAGGCCGGGTGCAGGCCTTTCCCGGCGTGAGCTACACCGTGTTCCTGATCCCGGGTCTCATGATGATGTCGGTGATCCAGAATGCCTTCGCCAACAGCTCATCGAGTCTGATCCAATCCAAAGTGACGGGCAATATCATGTTCATGATGCTGACACCGCTGTCGCACTTCGAATTCTTCCTGGCTTACGTATTGGCGTCGGTAGTGCGCGGCGTGCTGGTGGGCGTTGGGGTTTTTCTTGCGGCACTGGTGTTCACGGAGGCCCCGGTCAAGCACCCGGGCTTCATTCTGCTTTTCATGTTCCTGAGCAGTGCCACGCTGGGAGCCATCGGTGTGATGGTGGGCGTGTGGGCCGAAAAATTCGATCAGATCGCGGGCTTCCAGAATTTCATCATCCTGCCGCTGTCGTTCCTCTCCGGGGTGTTCTATTCCATCCATTCGCTGCCGGAGTTCTGGCAGACTCTGTCGCACTTCAATCCGTTCTTCTACATGATTGACGGATTCCGCTACGGATTCTTCGGGATTTCCGATATCGCGCCCGCCCGCAGCCTGGGGATCGTGACGCTGTTTCTGGCGGTGCTGACCGGCGTCACGCTGGCGCTACTCAAGTCCGGTTACAAATTGCGTGATTGAAGGCCTGAGCGGCGCTGTCATCCGGCGGAAACGACACCCCCATCAGTCGCGCCTTTATAACGCCGTTAGACGGAATTCACGGACTCCGAAGCGTTCCCCGGCCTATCTCTTAAGGCTATATCTCTTGAAATAGAGTAAAGGGGCCGCATAATTGAAAGAATGATGGAGCCGGAAGACATTAAGCAGATGATCGAACTCGGCTTGCCAGGGGCGCACGTGCTGGTAACCGGCGACGGGCATCATTTCGAAGCCGAGGTCATCGCCAGCGAGTTCGCCGGCAAGAGCATGTTGCAGCGGCACCAGATCGTCTACCGGACGCTGGGCAGCAAGATGGGAAATGAGATTCACGCCCTGTCATTGCGCACCCAGGCTCCGGGCGAATGACACCCCGGTGGTTTATCAACATTTACTGAAGCGCGAGAGGATTGCATGAACACTCAGGAAAAAATCCGCGAACAGCTTTCCGGCGACAAGATCGTGCTCTACATGAAGGGTTCTCCCCAGTCCCCGCAATGCGGTTTCTCGGCCAAGGCCACGCAAATGCTGGGTGCCTGCGGCGCCAAATACGCCAGCTACGATATCCTGTCGGACCCCGATATACGCCAGGGCCTCAAGGAATACTCCAATTGGCCGACGTTTCCCCAGCTCTACCTCAACGGCGAATTGGTGGGAGGCTGTGATATCATGACCGAGCTGTTCCAGAAGGGTGAGCTCCAGAAATTGATTGCCAAGGCGATGGGTTGAACCCCGCCCGTGTTGATCGAGCCAAGCCGCCCTCTGGCGGCTTTGTTTTTTTAAGGCTTTGAGAATTTATCACGCATGGACAAACTGATAGTCACGGGCGGCAAACCGTTGCGTGGCGAGATAAAAATTTCAGGCGCGAAGAACGCCGCGCTGCCGGTGCTGGTGGCCTCGCTGTTGACCAACGAAACCGTCAGCATCGGCAATGTCCCGCACCTGCAGGACATCACCACGACCATGGAGCTGCTCGGTCGCATGGGCGTGCGCCTGGTGGTCGGCGACAAAATGGTGATCGAGGCCGATTCGAGTCAGAACACGTCCGTGCGCGCGCCGTATGAGCTGGTGCGCACGATGCGCGCCTCAATTCTGGTATTGGGTCCGTTGCTCGCGCGATTCGGCGAGGCCGAGGTGTCACTGCCCGGCGGTTGTGCCATCGGTTCGCGCCCGGTGAATCTGCACATCAAGGGCCTCCAGGCCATGGGGGCGGAAATCAATCTCGACGGCGGTTACATTCGCGCCAAGGCCAAACGCCTGAAGGGCGCGCGCATCTTCATGGATCTCGTCTCCGTCACGGGAACGGAGAACATCATGATGGCGGCGACGTTGGCGGAAGGCACAACGACCATTGAAAATGCCGCGCGCGAACCGGAAGTGGCAGATCTGGCCAAGTGCCTGAACGCCATGGGCGCGAGGATTACTGGTGCTGGCACGGATGTAATTAACATTGAGGGTGTCAATCGTCTGCACGGCGCCGAGCATGACGTGATTCCCGATCGTATTGAAACCGGAACCTATCTGGTGGCCGGGGCGATGACGCGCGGCAGCGTGCGCCTGCGCAACGCGCGCCCCGACCTGCTGCAGGCGGTGCTCGACAAATTGCGCGAGGCCGGCGCCGTCATCGAAACCGGACCGAACTGGGTCAGCCTCGACATGCAGGGCCGGCGCCCGAAGAGCGTCTCGGTGCGCACCTCCCCTTACCCGGCGTTTCCGACGGACATGCAGGCGCAGTTTATCGCGTTGAACGCGGTGTCCGAGGGCAATGGCACGGTCACCGAGACGATCTTCGAAAACCGTTTCATGCACGTCTATGAATTGCAGCGCATGGGTGCGAAGATTGAAATGGAAGGCAACACCGCGATCGTGCACGGCGTGAAAAGTCTGAAAGGCGCGCCGGTCATGGCAACCGACCTGCGTGCCTCGGCGAGCCTGGCGCTGGCCGGCCTGGTGGCTGAAGGCGAGACCGTGGTTGACCGGATCTACCACATCGACCGTGGTTATGAATGTATTGAGGAGAAACTGGCTCAGCTGGGCGCGCGCATCCGCCGCATTCCGGGCGAACACGCGGCCCGCGCGGCGCGCAAGCAATCGGCGTGATTCTTTATATGAAAATGAAACCGCCGATGAACGCAGATTAACGCAGATAAAAAACAGTTTGCGGCAATCGAGACTTTCTATCGGCGTTCATCTGCGTTTATCTGCGGTTCCAAAATTAATACTAATATGTCTACCGTACTGAATATCGCTTTATCAAAGGGGCGGATCCTGGAAGAAGGCCTGCCGCTGCTTGAGCGTGCCGGTATCCGGCCCGCGAAAAACCCGCTCAAGAGTCGCAAGCTCATCCTTGATACCAACTTTCCCGAGGTGAAGCTCACCATCATCCGCGCCGCGGATGTGCCCACCTATGTCCGGTTCGGTGCCGCCGATCTCGGCATCGCCGGCAAGGATGTGCTGATGGAGTACGACGGCGACGGCCTGTACGAACTGCTCGACCTCAAGATCGCGCGCTGCCGCATGATGGTGGCTGAACCCATGAACTTGGCCTCGCGCGACGATCCCGGCAGCTGGACCCGGTTGCGCATCGCCACCAAGTACGTCAAAACCACGCAGCGCCACTTCGCCGCCAAGGGCATCCAGACCGACATCATCAAACTTTACGGTTCCATGGAGTTGGCCCCCCTGGTGGGTCTTTCCGACCGCATCGTCGATTTGGTCGACACCGGTAACACCCTCAAGGCCAATGGCCTGGCCGAGGTCGAGCACATCGCCGACATCAGTGCTTGGCTCGTGGCCAACCGCGCCTCCATGAAAATGAAGCAGCGGGCGTTGAAAGATCTCGTGAACAGGTTGGAGAAGGCGGTCGCCTGATACACCCATGAGTTCCCTCAATCTGCGCCAGCTCACGACGGGCGATGCCGGATTCGAGCGCGAATTCGCCCGCTTGCTGAACCGTTCTCAGACCGTGGACCCGGAAATCGAGACGACGGTGAAAGCGATCATCGCGGACGTGCGCGCACGCGGCGATACCGCCTTGCTTGAATACACCCGGCGGTTCGACCGCCGTAATGCGGCTTCGGTGGCGGAACTCGAAATCGCGCGCCCGCGCCTGCGCGAGGCCTCGCGCGCGCTCACCCAGGAACAGTATGAAGCGCTGGCCAATGCCGCCGAGCGCATCCGCGCCTATCACGAGCGTCAACGCGCCGAGTCCTGGAGCTATACCGAGCCTGACGGCACGCTGCTGGGGCAGCAGGTGACGCCGCTCGAGCGTGTCGGACTTTACGTACCCGGCGGCAAGGCCGCCTATCCCTCGTCGGTGCTGATGAACGCGATCCCGGCCAAAGTGGCCGAGGTGACGGAACTTATCATGGTCGTACCGGCGCCGGAGGGCGAGCTCAATCCGCTGGTGCTGGGCGCGGCCTATCTCGGCGGTGTCGACCGCGTGTTTACCATCGGCGGCGCGCAGGCGGTGGCGGCGCTCGCCTATGGCACCGACGCCATTCCCAAAGTGGACAAGATTGTCGGACCGGGCAACATCTATGTCGCCACCGCTAAACGTCTCGTGTTCGGCGCGGTCGACATCGATATGATCGCCGGCCCCTCCGAGATCGTGGTGTTGTGCGACGGTCGCACCGATCCCGAGTGGATCGCCATGGACCTGTTCTCGCAGGCGGAGCACGACGAGGACGCGCAGGCGATTCTTATCAGCCTCGACGGGACTTTCACCGCAAAGGTGCGCGCAGCCATCGAAAAACTGCTGCCCGGCATGGAGCGGCGCGACATTATCCGCGCCTCGCTCGAAGCCCGCGGGGCACTGATTACCACCGAGAATCTCGATGAAGCGCTGGTGCTGGTGAACCGTATCGCCCCGGAGCATCTCGAACTATCAGTGGAGAATCCCGAGGATGCCGCGAAACGCGTGCGCCACGCCGGGGCGATTTTTCTCGGTCGCTATACCGCGGAAGCGGTCGGCGATTATTGCGCCGGGCCGAACCATGTGCTGCCAACCGCCGGCACCGCGCGTTTTTCCTCGCCGCTCGGCGTTTACGATTTCCAAAAACGCACGAGCCTCATTCAGTGCTCGGCGGACGGCGCCTCCCGCCTCGGCCACACCGCTTCCGTGCTCTCGCGCGGCGAGGGGCTGACGGCGCACGCGCGCTCGGCGGAATACCGGATAAAGAAATAGCATTTAGAGTTCTGGGTTGCGAGTTCAGAGTTGGCGGAACCTGTCCCAGTTAACGGTTCGCTGAAAAATGTTTCGTCACCCCGGCGAAAGTCGGGGTCCAGAATTTCGAACGAACAAATATCAGTACTAGACTGAATTCCGGCTTGCGCCGGAATGACGGATTCGGATGTTTTGTACTTTTTCGAAAAACAGTTAACTCTTCGCCCTGAACACTGTACTCAGAACTTTCACAAAATGTCATCCATTGTGGACAAGGTATCCAAACTGATCCGCCCGGAAATCCGGGCGCTCAAGGCCTATCATGTGCCGGACGCCACCGGGCTGGTCAAACTCGACGCCATGGAGAATCCTTATCCCTGGCCGGACAACATGCAGCAGGCGTGGCTTGACGTGCTGCGGCAGGTGGCGCTCAACCGCTATCCCGACCCCGATGCCCGTCGCCTGCGCGAGCGTCTGCGTGCGGCGCTCGGATTGCCTGATGGGTTGAATCTATTGCTCGGGAACGGGTCGGATGAACTGATCCAGATTATTCTGATGACCGTCTCGCGGCCGGGTGCCGTGGTGCTGGCGCCTGCGCCGAGCTTTGTCATGTACGAGATGATCGCCGCGTTCACCGGCATGAAGTTTGCCGGCGTGCCGCTGACGGCGGATTTCACGCTCGACATGCCGGCCATGACCACGGCGATCGTGACGCACCAACCGGCGGTGATTTTCCTTTCCTATCCGAACAACCCGACCGCGAACTTGTTCACGCACGCGGATGTCGTGCGCGTGGTCGAGCAGGCGCCGGGATTGGTGGTGCTGGATGAGGCCTATCATGCTTTTGCCGGCGAATCCTTCATGAGCGAGCTGGGAAAACATGACAATCTTCTGGTGATGCGCACGCTTTCCAAGCAGGGTCTTGCCGGTTTGCGCCTCGGTGTGCTCGCGGGGCCGAACCCCTGGCTCGCGGAATTCAATAAGGTGAGGTTGCCGTACAACATCGGTACTCTGACGCAGGCGAGCGCGGAATTTGCCCTGACGCACCTCGCGTTGCTTGATGAACAGGCGGGCCTGATACGGTTGGAACGGGAAAAACTCTTCAAGGCACTGACTGCTTTAAAAGGCGTGCAGCCCTGGCCGAGCCAGACCAATTTCATTCTGTTCCGGGTGGACCAAGGCGATGCGGACAGGGTATTTGAAGGCCTGCGCCAGCGCGGCGTGTTGATCAAGAATATGAATTCCGCCGGAGGGATGCTCAGGGATTGCCTGCGCGTGACGGTCGGTACGCCGGAGGAGAACACTGCTTTCCTCAAGGCGCTTGAGACATCTCTCTAATTCGTCTATGTAATATTGGTGTGATACCATAAAAATCACAAACGCTTCGGAGAATATTTCGTGTCCAGCCGCCGCGCGGAGATCACGCGCAAGACCAAGGAAACCCAGATCACTCTGTCCGTGAACCTGGACGGCAGTGGTACGTCGCGCCTCAATACCGGCCTGCCATTTCTCGAACACATGCTGGAGCAGGTCGCGCGGCACGGGCTGATCGATCTCGCCCTGGAAGCCAAGGGCGACCTGCACATCGATGCGCACCACACCGTGGAAGACATCGGCATCACTCTCGGCCAGGCGATCGCCAAGGCAGTGGGCGACAAGAAAGGCATACGGCGTTACGGTCACGCCTATGTCCCGCTCGACGAGGCGCTGTCGCGCGTGGTGATCGATTTCTCGGGACGTCCCGGCCTGGTTTATCATGTGGATTTCCCGCGCTCGCGCGTGGGCGAGTTCGACGTGGATCTGGTGCACGAATTTTTCCAGGGTTTTTGCAACCACGCGCTCGTCACCTTGCATGTGGACTGCCTGCGCGGCAAGAACGCGCATCACAACGCCGAGACCATTTTCAAGGCCTTCGGGCGGGCGCTGCGCATGGCGCTCGAAGTGGACGCGCGCGCCCCCGATTCCGTCCCCTCGACAAAAGGGAGTTTGTAAGTTTATTAATATCTTTGTAACCGCGGATAAACGCGGATGCACGCAGATGAGAAGCTCATTAATATGAATTGCTTTATTTTGATCAGCGTTAATCTGCGTTCATCAGTGGTTTCAAACTATTTATGAATACCGTCGCGGTCATCGACTATGGCATGGGCAACCTGCGCTCGGTGTGCAAGGCGATCGAACACGCCACGCCGCGCGCCCGCGTCCGGCTAACCACGGCCGCCGCGGACATCCGCGCCGCTACGCGCGTGGTGTTCCCGGGCCAGGGGGCCATCGGCGCCTGCATGACGGCGCTGGAAGGAAACGGCCTGCGCGACTCCCTGCTCGAAGCCATCAAAACCAAGCCCTTCCTCGGTATCTGCCTCGGGCTTCAGGCGTTGTACGATTTCAGCGAGGAGGGCGGCGGCACTCCTGGGCTGAGCCTGCTGGCGGGCACTGTGAAGCGTTTCCCGGCGGGTAAAATGACCGACGTGGCCACCGGCCTGCCGCTGAAAGTGCCGCACATGGGTTGGAATGAAGTGCACCAGACCGGTCCGCACCCGATGTGGAACGGCATCCCGCAGGACTCGCGCTTTTATTTCGTGCACAGCTACTACGCCGATTCAGCCGATGCACTCGATGTCGCCGGCGAAACGGCGTATGCGCTGCGGTTTACCTCGGCCGCGGCCCGTGCCAATATTTTTGCGGTGCAATTCCATCCGGAGAAATCCCAGCACGGCGGTCTGCGCCTGCTGGAAAACTTCATATCTTGGGACGGAAGTTACTAACCCTGAAACCCTTTTAGGTTCATTCTCTACACAATTCCACATTTGGATTAATCCGGAGCCAGTCAGTGCTGATCATTCCCGCGATCGACATCAAAGACGGCAAATGCGTGCGTCTGCGCCAGGGGCGTATGAACGACGAGACGGTTTTTTCCGACGACCCGGTGTCCATGGCCAAGCGTTGGGTCGAGGCCGGCGCGCGTCGGCTGCACATCGTCGACTTGAACGGCGCCTCGGTCGGCGAGCCGGTGAACGCCACGACCATCCAAGCCATCCTTTCCGCCTTCCCGGAAGTGCCGGTGCAGGTGGGCGGTGGCATTCGCGACGAGGACACGATCCAGGCCTATCTCGATATGGGTGTGCGCTACGTGATCCTGGGCACCAAGGCGGTGAACGTGCCACATTTCGTGAGCGACGTGTGCATTGAATTCCCCGGGCACATTATCGTCGGCCTCGATGCCAAAGACGGTAAAGTGGCCATTGACGGTTGGTCCAAACTTTCGGGGCACGATGTGGTTGACTTGGCAAAAAAATACCAGGACGAGGGCGTCGAGGCGATCGTCTATACCGATATCGGCCGCGACGGCATGATGACCGGAGTGAACATCGAGGCGACGGTCAAGCTGGCCGAAGCCATTTCCATTCCGGTGATTGCCTCCGGCGGCATCACCAGTATCGACGACATTCGCAAGGTGTGCGAGGCCGGCGAGGCCGGCATTGTCGGCGCCATCACTGGGCGCGCCATTTACGAAGGCACGCTCGATTTCGCCGCGGCGCAGAAACTCGCCGACGAGCTGAGTAAATAAACTGGAACCGCAGATAAACGCAGATTTACGCGGATAAAAGCCAAAGAAATTTTTCTTAATCAGCGTCCATCTGCGTTCATCAGCGGTTTCAAAAATCATATGGGCTTAGCCAAACGCATCATTCCTTGCCTCGACGTGGACAACGGTCGCGTCGTCAAGGGCGTGCGCTTTGTGGATATCCGCGACGCGGGCGACCCGGTGGAGGTCGCGCGCCGGTACGACGAACAGGGCGCGGACGAAGTCACTTTCCTCGACATCACCGCCAGTTCCGACAACCGTGAGACCATGGTGCACGTGGTCGAGGCCATGGCCGCCGATGTGTTCATCCCCCTCACCGTGGGCGGCGGCATCCGCCAGCTTGCGGACGTGCGCCGCATGCTGAATGCCGGCGCCGACAAGGTCGCGATCAACACCGCCGCGGTGGCGCGTCCTGAATTCGTCCGGGAGGCAACAGATCATTTCGGATCGCAATGCATCGTGATCGCGATCGACGCCAAGCAGACTGGGCCGGACAAGTGGGAGGTGTACACCCACGGCGGGCGCAAGGCGACCGGTCTTGATGCCATCGATTGGGCGCGGAAGATGACGGAATTTGGCGCCGGTGAGATTCTGCTGACCAGCATGGACCGAGACGGTACCAGGGACGGATTCGACCTTCGGCTGACGCGCGCCGTGTGCGATACCGTCGGCATTCCCGTGATCGCCTCTGGCGGCGTTGGCAATCTCGATCACCTCGTCGAGGGCATTATCCAGGGCCACGCCGACGCGGTGCTGGCCGCCAGCATCTTTCATTTCGGTGAATTTACCGTGGCGCAAGCCAAGCAGCGCCTGGCCGCGGCCGGCATTGAAGTCAGACTTTAAGCAAAGATCATTCACCGCAAAGACGCGAAGGGCGCAAAGAAAGCGTTCAAAACAGATTTTAATTGGCTAACCTTTGCGCTCTTTACGCCTTTGCGGTGAAATAGGCTTGTCATGACTGATGAATGGCTCAACTCAGTGAAATGGAACAGCGAAGGTCTGGTGCCGGCGATCGCGCAGGAGGCCAACACCGGCAAGGTGTTGACGCTCGCGTGGATGAATCGCGAGGCGCTGGCAGCGACGGCGCGGGAGAAACGCGCGGTGTACTGGTCGCGGTCGCGCAAGCAGCTGTGGCGCAAGGGCGAGCAATCCGGTCACGTGCAGACGGTGCGAGACATTCGCCTCGACTGCGACAGCGATGCGGTGCTGCTGATCGTCGAGCAGCAGGGCGGCATCGCCTGTCACACCGGACGCGAGCGCTGTTTCTACCAGCAACTGCAGGACGACCGCTGGGTGACGGTGGAACCGGTGATCAAGAGTGAGCAGGAAATCTATGGCAGGAAGTGACAAGTCCGACGTATTGAATAAACTGGCGGAAGTGCTCGAATCGCGTAAGGGCGCTGACCCACAAAGTTCCTACGTCGCGGGACTGTACGCCAAGGGGCTGGACGCGATCCTCAAGAAGGTCGGTGAAGAAGCGACCGAAACGGTGCTCGCGGCCAAGACTGGCGAGCGCGCCAAAATCATTCACGAGACCGCCGATCTGTGGTTCCACACGCTGATTATGCTTGCGCAGACGGGACTGAAGCCGGATGATATCCTCTTCGAGCTGGAGCGTCGCTTCGGCGTGTCCGGCCTGGAGGAGAAGGCCTCGCGCCCGCGTCAGTAACTCGAAGTACCGACACGGCGCCCACACGCAAGTTTGACCGGAATCTGACTCAACACCCCCTCTCCCTTTAGGGAGAGGGCGGGGGTGAGGGTGAAGAGTCAATCCGTGAATTTGCGCCCCGCCCCTCACCCTACCCTCTCCCCGGAGGGGAGAGGGGCGATGGGAATGATTCTTTCACACGAACGGAATTTATTTTGGAGAAACAGCATGGGTACTTTCAGCATTTGGCACTGGATAGTCGTACTGGTCATCGTGTTGTTGATTTTCGGCACTAAGAAGTTGCGCAATCTCGGCGGTGACCTCGGCGGCGCCATCAAGAGCTTCAAGCAGTCGATGAAGGAAGGCGGAGACAATTCCCCGTCGGAGTCGGATGAGGGCGACCAGGCCAAGAAGATGAAGAACGATTCTGGCCGCGTGATTGACGCGGAAATCACCTCCAAGAAGAAACAAAAGAGTTAATCCCGTTTTCCGCCACGGTCACGCGCGATGTTCGACATCGGCTTTTCCGAACTGGTGGCGGTCGGTCTGATCGCATTGATCGTGCTGGGCCCGAAACGCCTGCCGGAGGTGGCGCGCACTGCCGGCCGCTGGATGGGGCAGTTGCGACGCTTCATCACCGACGTCAAGCAGGACATCGACCGCGAGGTTCGTTCGGAGGATCTGGCAGAATTGCGCAAGCTCAAGGAAGAGCTGAACGATACCCGCCAAATGATGCAAAACACCTCGGGTGAACTGGTCAAGGGTTTCACGGAGATAAATCCCGAGTATTCCTCTCCCACCATCCGTTCCTCTGAAGCGCCCGCGCTCACGGATGGCTCCGCGGCGTCTTCAAAAGTGGCGCGCCGGCGTGGCGGCTCCCGCGGCCAGGCACGGGCCGGAAAGAAACATGGCAAATCCCGAAAAACCCGGCGCCGCTGAAGGCGGCCTGATTTCGCATCTGCTGGAGCTGCGCGACCGCCTGCTCTATTCGGTGATCGCGATTTTCGCTGTCTTCATCGCGTTGTTAGTGTTCGTTGGCACCGGCAAAGTGTATACCTTGCTGGCCAAGCCATTAATGGAGGTTCTGCCGTCAGGCGCCACCATGGTTGCGACCGAGGTGGCCTCACCGTTTCTCACGCCGATGAAACTCACGCTCGCGGTGTCGATTGTGTTCTCCATTCCTTTCCTGCTGTATCAGCTCTGGGCCTTTGTGGCGCCGGGGCTCTATCGCCACGAGCGCCGTCTGGTGATGCCGCTGGTTTTATCCAGCACGCTTCTGTTCTACGGTGGCATGGCGTTCGCTTATTTTGTCGTATTTCCCATGGCCTTTGGTTTTTTTATAGACGCTTTGCCGCCCGGTGTGACCATGATGACCGACATCCGCTCCTACATGGATTTTGTGTTCTCCATGTTCTTCGCCTTCGGCATCGCCTTCGAGGTGCCGGTGGCAGTGGTGCTGTTGGCGCGCATGGGCGTAATCAACCCCGACACGCTGGGGCAAAAGCGTCCCTACGTAATTTTGTGGGCCTTCGTCGTGGCCGCGGTCATCACGCCGCCGGACGTCTTTTCCCAGTTCTTCTTGGCGGTGCCGATGATCCTGTTGTTCGAGGTCGGGTTGCTCGTGTCGCGCTGGATGAAGCGCTCGGCCGATGCCGCCGTAGACAGCGGTCGGCGCGACCTGACCGAGGCCGAGATCGAAAACGAGTTCCGGAAGCACGACGAGGCATTCACCAGCAAATCGACGGATAAATAGGAAAGAACAATTATTCCGGATAAATCACGGGCGAAACCGCCATTAAAAAAATCGTCCGATCCGTTCTACTCCATCACTCCCGACTGCGTCGGGCGTTCAGTGGCGGTGGCCTGCAGCATCATCGATTTCCCCTCGCGCAGGATTTCCAGTTTCACCGTGCTCCCGGGCTTGTGGCCGGAGATGTTCAGCAGCGCTTCGCGCGTCTCGCTGATCTTTTTGCCATCGATGGAAACCAGCACGTCGCCCGGTTGCAGCCCGGCCTGATGCGCCGGCCCGCCGCGTACCACGCCGACCACCACCACGCCCTTCGACTCCTTGAGTTCGAGCGCGCCCGCGATCTGGGGCGTGATGACCTGGGCCTCGATGCCAAGCCAGCCGCGCAGCGGGCGGCCATGCTCGATGATTTCCTGCATCACGTTCTGGGCGAGGCTGGTAGGGATGGCAAAGCCGATACCCTGGTTGCCGCCGCTGCGCGAGAAGATCGCGGTGTTGATGCCAACCAGGTTGCCTTCGGCATCGATCAGTGCGCCGCCCGAATTTCCCGGGTTGATGGCGGCGTCGGTCTGAATGAAATTCTCGAATGTGTTGATGCCGAGCTTGTTGCGACCGGTGGCGCTGACGATGCCCATGGTCACGGCCTGGCCCACGCCGAAAGGATTGCCGATGGCCAGCACCACGTCGCCGACGCGCAATCTGTCTGAATGCCCGAGCGAGATCACCGGCAGTTTCTTGAGGTCGATTTTCAGCACCGCGATGTCGGTTTCCGGATCGCTGCCCACGACCTTGGCTGGCACCATGCGCCCGTCCTGCAGCGACACCTGGATGGCGTCGGCGCCGCGGATGACGTGATGATTGGTGAGGATGAAACCCTGTGCGCTCATGATGACACCGGACCCGAGGCTGGTTTCCACGCGTTTGCGCGGCGTGATCAGATTGTCGGCCCCGCCAAAGAACTGGCGGAAGACGGGATCGTCGAAGAAGGGATGTGGCCGCACGGTAACGATCTTGGCGGTATTGATATTGACCACGGCGGGCGAGGAACGATCCACGGCCCGCGCGTAGGAGTACGGGCCGCCGACCGGGTGTTTTGCGGGCTCGGGCGCGGTCTGGCGGATTTCAACCATTGGCGCCTCCTGCCCGCCGATCTCCGGCCACAGATACATCACCACGAAGGCAATCGCCAGCCCGAGGACAACGGCCTGGACGAAATATGTCAGGGTTTGACGCGAAAACATGTTCGGTATGCCAATCCGGATGTCCGGGCGACGATTCTATCTGATTAGCCCGTCCACGCGCGCCATAACGCCATCGGATTTATCGGATATCGGTGTTTTCGGGAAGAATTTCAAACGCGACTTGATTTAAGCGCTTGACTCCAGCAGGGATGATATATAATCCTATCCGCCGTTTTTCGGTACCAGACGGTTTAACTTGATAAATTGTCCGATTCATCTCAGAAAATTACGCCGATGCGCGTGATTTTTTGTTTTTTGCTCCACCAGATTGAGGGGGTTTCATGAGTAAAGAGGGTGTCAATCCGCGTCGTCGGCGCTTGCTGGCGATCACCAGCGGATTAGGAGTGGTTGGAACGGCATTTGCGGTTACCCCTTTTATCCTCAGCATGTTCCCGAGCGCCCGCGCCAAGGCGGCGGGCGCGCCGGTGGAGGTGGACATCAGCAATATCGAACCCGGCCAGCTGCTTACCGTCGAGTGGCGCGGCAAGCCGGTGTGGATCCTGCGTCGCACGCCGGAGATGCTGAAATCGCTCCACGACGTCGACCCGCATCTGGCCGATCCGAAATCCAAGGTCGTTGATCAGCAGCCTGCATATGCGCGGAACGAGGCGCGCTCCATCAAGCCGGAAATCCTCGTGATGGTCGGCATCTGCACGCATCTCGGCTGTTCGCCGGACAAGCGCCTCGACGCCGGCACGGCCTCGGGCCTCGGTGACGACTGGAAGGGCGGCTTCTTCTGCCCTTGCCACGGTTCCAAGTTCGACCTGGCCGGGCGGGTATATAAAAATGTTCCGGCGCCCACCAATCTAGAAGTGCCGCCACACGCCTATCTCTCCGACACGCGCATCGTCATCGGCGCCGATAAGAAAGGAGCCGCGTAATGCAAACGCTCCTGGCGTGGATTGACGAGCGCTTTCCCCTGACCAAGGTCTGGAAGGAACACCTCGCCGAATACTACGCGCCCAAGAATTTTAATTTCTGGTATTACTTCGGGTCGCTGGCGCTGCTGGTGCTGGTAATGCAGATTGTCACCGGTATTTTTCTCACCATGCATTACAAGCCGGACACCGCGCTCGCCTTCGCCTCCGTCGAGTACATCATGCGCGACGTGGACTGGGGCTGGCTGATCCGCTACATGCACTCCACCGGGGCATCTTTCTTCTTTATCGTCGTGTACCTGCACATGTTCCGCGCCCTCCTCTACGGGTCGTACCAGAAGCCGCGCGAGCTCATCTGGCTGATCGGCGTGGTGATTTTCGTCGCGCTCATGGCCGAGGCCTTCACGGGCTACCTGCTGCCGTGGGGCAACATGTCTTACTGGGGCGCGCAGGTGATCATTTCGCTGTTCGACGCCATCCCGGTAGTTGGCCCGACGCTGTCCGAATGGCTCCGCGGCGATTTCGTGGTGTCCGACGCCACGCTCAACCGCTTCTTCGCGTTCCACGTCAGCGCCATCCCGCTGATCCTGGTGGCGCTGGTGTTCGTGCACATCGTGGCATTGCACAAGGTCGGCTCGAACAACCCCGACGGCGTCGAGATCAAGAAAAAGAAGGGCCCGGACGGCATCCCGCTCGATGGCATCCCGTTCCATCCGTACTACACGGTGAAGGACATCGTCGGCGTGACGGTGTTCCTGATGCTGTTCGCGGCAGTGATGTTTTTCGCGCCGGAACTGTGGGGCTGGTTCCTGGAGCCGGACAATTTCGTGCCGGCCAACAACCTGCTGACGCCGCCGGAGATCGTGCCGCTGTGGTACTTCACGCCGTACTACTCGATCCTGCGCGCCAGCGTGTACAACTTCTTCTGGATCGACGCCAAGATCTGGGGCGTGATCTTCATGTGGCTGTCCATCCTGCTGTTCTTCTTTATCCCATGGCTGGATCGTTCCCCGGTCAAATCCATCCGCTACCGCGGCGGAAAATATAAAACCGCCCTTGCCATCTTCGTGGTGAGCTTCATCGTTCTGGGTTATCTGGGCACCAAGAGCCCGGAAGTGGTGAGCTTTTTCTGGGTCAAGAACGTGTACTGGGTGCAGGCGTTCACGGTTCTGTATTTCGCCTTCTTCTTCCTGATGCCGTGGTACACCAAATATGACAAGACCAAGCCGGTGCCGGAAAGGGTGACCGGGTAATGAGAAAGCTCCTGATGCTGGTGGTTGTCCTCGGCCTGCCGACCGGCGCTTTCGCCGCGGGCGGGCACATGTCCTGCGGCGCGGTCGATTGCGATCGCGTCGACATCGACCTCGGCGACCAGGCCTCGCTGCAGCGCGGCGCGCGCATCTTCGTCAACTACTGCCTTTCCTGTCACAGCGCCTCGTACATGCGCTACAACCGCATGGGCCACGACCTCGGCATCAGCGATGAGCTGGTCAAGGAGCACCTCCTGTTCTCCGCCGACAAGGTGGGCGATCTGATGAAGGCGGTGATGCCCAAGGATGACGCGCGGGACTGGTTCGGCGTGGCGCCGCCCGACCTATCGTTGATCGCGCGCTCGCGTAAGCCGGCCTGGGTTTACACCTACATGCGCAGCTTCTACCGCGACAGCAAATCGCCGTCCGGCTGGAACAACACGGTGTTCGCGCATGTGGCCATGCCGCACGTGCTGTACGAGTGGCAGGGCGATCAGCGCGCGGTGCTCAAGAAGGACAAGCACGGCGTCGAGGTGTTCGACCGCTTCGAGATCGAACGCGTCGGCACCATGAACCCGAAGGAATACGATCGTGCCATGCGTGATCTGACGAATTTCCTCACCTATCTCGGCGAGCCGGCCAAACTGGTACGCTACAGGATCGGTGTCTACGTGCTCATTTTCCTGGCGGTATTCATCGTATTCGCCTACTTGCTGAAGAAGGAATACTGGAAGGACATTCATTGAAGCAACAGGGATATTCACTGGCTGCGGCGACACGCCGCCCGGAGTCCGCATGACAGAAAAGAACGTATTGTCCACGCCCGCGGCGCGCAAGCCGATCATGACGCTTTATTCCGGGACCACCGATCCGTGGAGCCACCGCACGCGCATCGTCCTGTTCGAGAAGGACATCGAGTGCCAGATCGTGGACGTGGACGTTAACAAGAAGCAGCGCGAACTGGGCGAGCTCAATCCCTACAACCAAGTGCCGACCATGGTCGACCGCGACCTGGTGCTGTATGAATCCAACATCATCAATGAATATCTCGATGAGCGCCTGCCGCACCCACCGCTGATGCCGGTGGACCCGGTGTCGCGCGCCCGTGCGCGGTTGATGCTGGTGCGTTTCGACCGCGACTGGTACGGTCTGATCGGGAGCATCTCCGGTGGCGACAAGAAATCGGCCACGCGCGCGCGCCACGCGCTGCGTGACGGTCTCACGGTGATTTCGCCGATTTTCAAGGAGCAGCCGTTTGCGCTGGGCGACGAATTCTCGCTGGTGGACTGTTCACTCGCGCCGCTGCTGTGGCGGCTGGGCCATTGGGGTATCGAACTGCCGCGCCAGGCCAAGCCCATTCTCGACTACGGTACTAAGCTGTTCCAGCGCAAGTCCTTCAAGCTGTCGCTCACCGAGGCGGAAAAGACTTTGCGCCCCCCCAAGCGGTGAGCGGCGATCCCCGCGAGTGTGGACCCGCGGCACATGACCCCGATCAAGCTCTATCTGATGCGCGCCGTCCATGACTGGGCGGTGGACAATCATTTCACGCCGCAGGTGCTGGTGGACGCCACCGCCGCCGGTGTAAAGGTGCCGATGAATTACGTGCAGGACGGCCGCATCGTGCTGAACGTCCATCCCCGCTCGGTGCAACAACTTGAATTCGGCGATGATGCCCTGCGGTTTTCCGCGCGCTTCGGCGTGCAGAGCCTGCGCGTCGAAATCCCGCACGCCGCGGTGCTCGCGATCTACGCGCGCGAGAACAGCCAGGGCATTACCTTCCCGGAATTGCCGGCCGGGGAAGGCAAGGAACCCGACGGTGACAGCCCCCCTGACGGTAAACCGCCGGTCAAGGGCCCCAGCCTGCGCGTCGTCAAATAGCGCGCCGGTCTCTGGCCTGCGTTCCGTCCGCGCGGTGCGGCTGTCACGAAACGCGCTCTTTGGGTAATCTTGTAAGTAAGATCTACCTGGCGGAATGAACCATGCGCACCTTCAAACTCCTTCTGATGCTTTCCATGATATTCATGGCCCTGACCGTGCGCGCCGCCGACAAGGCACAGACTGAAAATGCCGAAGGGCAGAAGGAAGAAGACCCGCCCCAGCGCGCCGAACGACCGCAACGCGAGGCGGTCAAGCTCTCGCCGCATGCGCGTGAATCCGCGCCGCGCCCGGACGAAAGCGGGGAGATGCAACGCGTGGCGCCGCCGCGCGCCAAATCCCCCTTGCAGCATGTGCCGGCGCTGATGGACCCGCCTCCGCTACCTACCGGACAGCCTCCCGCCAAACCTTAAAGTGCCAGCGCCGATGATCCGCGCGATTCAGGCTGACATCACCACACTAAAAGTCGATGCCATCGTCAACGCCGCCAATGAATCGCTCCTGGGCGGCGGGGGTGTGGACGGCGCCATCCACCGCGCCGCCGGTCCGGAATTGCTGGCGCGGTGCCGCGCCCTCGGCGGTTGTCCTACCGGCGAGGCGAAAATCACGCCCGGCTACAAGCTCCCCGCGAGGTGGGTCATTCATACCGTGGGACCGGTGTGGCACGGCGGCAAATCCAACGAGCCCACGCTGCTGGCAAACTGTTACCGAAATTCCCTGGCACTCGCCTTGAAGCACGGCGTCAAGTCCATCGCGTTTCCGGGGATCAGTACGGGGGTGTATGGCTATCCCAAGGACAAGGCGGCGGAGGTGGCGGTGATGATCATGCGGGAGTATGAAAGTAGATTTGACGAGATTATTGCGTGTTGTTTTAGTGAGGGAGATAAGAAGTTGTATGAGAGTTTATTGAAAGCTTAAGAAAAAACGCGGGGTGCTCCGCCCCCTGCACCCCCGGGTGACTTTTGTTTCGGCAAAAGTCACCAAAACCACTCCCCCCGGAGCGCGCGAAATCTCCCTTCGTATCCTCGCCCCACCGGGCGCTCGACCAACTCGCCGGGCGCATACAACACGCCTTCGGGCTCAAACACGGTCTCGCTTAACTACCCCCGGTGGGCCGGCGGTACTCGGCGCGCGCTACGGGGTATAGAGCAACACCTTGTACCGCCAAGGCGTTACGTTGAAATATTCGATGAATTGCCACGACCCGCTTGCCGGGTGCAGAGTACGGGGCGTAAGCTTTACCGGCCCAAGAAGAACAATGTGAGGGAGTGCTATGCATGTACTTGCCATTCGCCGTCCCGGCCAACGCGGCACACAGAGGCTCGTTACCCTCTATGGAGAACGGCTGGTTTGTGTGCGTTATCGCTACGATGCCGTTTCCGGCATGCGTTACAAGACCGTGGAACTCATCGTCGATCAGGCGGCATGGACCCCGCCACCACCGCATCCCCGCGCGCCCAAGCCCGCCATCAAAGTCGACAATATTGACGACCTGGAAACCCCGTCTCCGCCACACGTGGGCGTGAAGGTGTTCTTCCGCGAGAACGTATTGCGCGATCGTGTTAAAGCCGCCGGCGGTCATTGGTCCAAAGCCGAGAAACTGTGGCGATTGCCTTATCGAACGGCCGTATCCCTGGGCCTGGAACACCGGATCGCCAAGCGTTAAAGGGTTCTAGATATGGAAACATGTTTCCAGATATAGCAACATGTTTCTATATATGGAAACAGTTTCTAGATGTTTCTATGCTGTCTAATCATCGTTAGAACGCAAGAATGAACGCACGTTTCTTCAGACAGCTCACTCCAAGGAGAAAGGGGGCTTTGGTGCTTGCTGTTGTATGGGCGGTCGTATTTCTCTTTTTCCTCGGCCCAGCTGCAATGCGCAGTTCGCCCGTTTCCTGGACGCCCGTGGCTGTTCTGTTCGGAATCTTTTTCGGTTCTTTCGCGAGTGCGGTTGTTTCGGTTGAGCTTCTTCGCGGGGTTGTGCCAAGCTGGCAATATATTTCAGATGAAAAACATTTCAATTGGGTCATGGTGCTGTTTGTAGTTCTCCTCGCCCTAGCTGCGGTTGGCTATCGGTTTGTATATGGGGCATCTGAAAGTAATGCGTTCTAACTCTTTGTTCGTACCGACGCCGGGGACAGCGGGCCATTTTCTGATGTCGCGGTGGCGGCGCGGCACAACAACACGTTAGAACGCAAAGACAGAGGAGAGACCGTGCGTAAAGAACAAATCGTTGGGATAGCTGTAAGGTTGTTCGCCATTTTTCTTGCCCTCTATACCCTGCGTTATGCAAGCGGCCTGCTTCCTCGTGCCGCACTTCCGCCACCGAACAATATCAGCTTTCTGTTTATCTTCGTTCTGGCGTCTTTCCCCATTCTGGCCGCATTGCTGTTGTGGTTCTTCCCGCTCACCGTTGCCGCGAAAATCATTCCGGAAATAAAAGCCAAGGAGAAGGTTTCTTCGTTAGGGGCTACCGAGATTGAAATGGTTGCCTTCTCGGTAATGGGGCTTTGGGTGCTTACGAGTGCGATTCCTGGCACTCTGAACTGGGTTACGTTTTTTGCAATCTGGTTAGCGAACTATGGCGCTGGAACTCTTGAGCTATCTCCGGACAATATCGCAAATATTATTGACACCATCGTTGAACTTATCATTGGGTTCTGGCTTTTGTTCGGCTCTCGGGGTCTGTTGAACATTATCCGGAGGCTTCGGCAGGCATGAATCTAAAGCATTCTAACACGTCGTTCGTGCCGACGCCGAGGGACAGCGCACCGTTTCCTGTGGCCTCGGGGCGGCGCGGCACAACTCTGCGTTGGGCCTACATATGCGATTTCTGATCGCAGCACATCTAGGAGCGGCACTCTTGGGCTGCTCAGGAATAGTGATTGCGTCGTCCCCCGCTATTCCGTTGCCAATCGACATGGAATCACAGGCCATGCAACTCGATACTCTTTGTATGGAGAAGGCGCCAGACCTTAAACCGCCGTACTTGGAAAGATTTCAGGCATGGAAGGAACGGCTAGGACCGTACTACTCGAAATACCAGCAATGGTTGTACGAGTCGTCAGTGCTACAGTTTCCTAAGGCAGATCGCACAGAAAAATTGAAAGAGCTAAAAGCGGAAATGGAGCAACTGCAGAAGAAGCGACTGAAAGAGCTCAAATCTAGTGGCCGCGAAGCTTATGAGTTGTGTCACGGAATGGCTGATGCAATATCAGACCCAAAACATGATGCTCAGCTGAGACGATTGGTAGACGAACAAAATCATCCTAAATAACGACCGAGGCCCAACAAGCCCTTCAAGCCGACTCGTGTCCCGCTGGCGCGGGCCACTCGGCGGCTCAAGGGTGGCGTTAGCCAGCACATCCGGATGCCATCATCAATTACTAGCAAGGAGTTAGTTGAGAAGTCCGTGCAAGCGGCGGTATCTGCGATTGAGTTATACAACAAACCAGACTTCAAATACCGCGAGGAGTCCTTCGCAATTCTCATGAGTAATGCTTGGGAGCTTCTTTTCAAGGCCAAGTCCTTGAAGGACGGCGGGGAGAATCTGGATACAATCACAGAAACGAAAAAAGTAAAGAACGAGGAAACAGGGACAACGGAGACTGTGCCCAAGACCAACCGGAGCGGAAACGCGATGACCGTTGGGATCAGCTATCTCGCCCCACAGATGTTCGCGAGCAAAGTCGAAGGACTAACTAAAGAATGCCTAACAAATATCGAACTGCTAATTGAAGTGCGTGACAATGCGATTCACTTCATGAATGCGGATCTTGCTCTGGCGAAAACGGTCTTGGAGATTGGCACAGCTTCGTTGAAGAACTACATGGCGCTTGCTGCGAGATGGTTTGGAGTGGACTTCTCGCGATACAACTTCTTCTTGATGCCTCTCAGCTTTTTTCACGGCTTCGAGGCAGTAGAGGGCGTCTCAGTGACACCTGCTACCGACCAGGCTCAGAAGTTCCTCCAATATATGGCTACTGTCGAGCAGGACACTGCCGAAGGGGCGGAGCACTACATAACTTTGGCCATCGAAACAAGAGTGGTGAAAGGCAAGGGTTCTGATGGTATGGCCGTTCGTTGGACGAATAGCCCATCGGCGCCTGCTGTAACGCTACGTGAGGAAGACCTCTTGGAAAGGTATCCATATGACTCCGGGGATTTAATCGCCAAACTTCGTGACAGATATACTGACTTCAAGCAAGACAAACGTTATTACAAGATTAAGAAGCCACTTGAAAGCGATGGAAAGTACTGCAAGGTGAGATACCTTGACCCAAAGAATGCGCGGAGCGGTTCGAAGAAGTTTTTCAGTCCGGAGGTTTTCAAGGTTTTCGACCTCCACTACACAAAGAAAGGCGCTGGCTAACCACCGGCTCGTGCGGACGCCGGGGACAACGCGCCATGTTTCCTGATACTACTGTGGCCGGCGCCGCACACCCGGAACGTTAGGTTGTCATGGAGAGTGCCATATGAAGCGGCGGATTACCCTTTCTCTTCTTGCAGCGGTTCTACTTTCGGCCTGTGTAAGCACATTAAATGTGCTTGACGATGTTCGAAAGGGTCAGAGTGAGATACACGCAATGGAGTCTGTACGTGCCACGCCGACATGGATATTCGAAAAGGA
>JANLIC010000149.1 GCA_024654125.1 Sulfuricaulis sp.
GAATGTAAAACTAAATGTATCCATATTTTTATTTACGCATAACGATGATCAAACGACATATTAACTGACATTAACGATATACCAGCAATGCAGCTTTGAGTACTCCGCCAAAACGAAGCGTTACATCCTGTTGGTGTAGGCGGGCTCGGAAATAGACTACCATCTTGCCGTATAACATGCGCCGGACCGTGGATGGGCCGTATAACATCATTATGGCTGCGACGGGGAAGGGCTTTGGCTCGACGAGTTACGAGCCTGAGAAACAGCGTTAACCCACCCTACATCTTTTCCAAGTTTTTCTTGGCGTCCTTGGCGGTTCAAAATCTTATTACTCAGGCGTACAACTCCCCAGCCCGCGCGAGGAATTCAGCGTAGTTGAGATAATGACTGCCGTCGCAGGAGAAATTTAGGCCAATGAAGCCGCTGACACGTTGAGCGAGTCGGCACGTAAGTTCAGCGCGGATATCGATCGCCCAGGTCCAGGACAAGAAACCACACCTTGCCGTGCAAGCAGAATGAAGCTGCCACGCGCGAAGCGGGTGCATCAACGCGCGGCGAGCGCGACGAGCAAAGAAAGAAACAGCAGGATCGAAACGATTTGCCAGAAGCGCACCGGATTGCGCTCATACCAGGAATGTCTCGGCCGGACCGCCCTGGCGCCATGGACCAGGCCGTTTTCCAGCTCGAACGCCAGTTCCATGGCATCGCCAAAACGTTCCTGCGCGTTGGCCGCCGTGGCACGGGCAAGCATGACGTCGAGCCAAGCCGGCAAATCAGGACGATAACGGCTCAGCGCCGTACGCTTGGCAAAACGCGGGTGCGAGAACGCCTCGATTTCCCCGTAGGGATAGTGGCCGGCACTGAACAGGCGATGGAGTGTCACCCCCAGGGCATATAAATCGGAACGCTCATCGCCATGCTCACCGTCGAACAGCTCTGGAGCCATATAGCTGGGAGTACCGGGTATTTCCTCCCCGGAAGAAACATCCATCTCCGGCAATCGTGCCACACCCAGATCCAGCAGTTTCAGTCCCGGTTCGCGATTCCTTCCACCCAGGGTAAGAATCACATTCTCCGGTTTAATGTCTCGGTGAATAATCCGCAAGCGGTTGAGGGCGTAAACTGCCTTGGCCAGCTTGATGCCGATTTCCACTCCCTCCTCGAGCGTCACCGGCGGACCGCGTAGCAATCGTCGTTCCAGATTCTCCCCGGAATAGAACGGCATCACGGAATACAGACAGGTCTGTCGTCCCGGCGGCAGTTCGATGACTTCGGTCACCCACGGATTTCGCACCTGAGCGGCCACCCACGCCTCGCGCACGAAGGCGCGCCGGTAGTTTTCTTCCGTGGTGATGCGCGGATGGGGGAATTTTAGGATGACCTCGCGAGGCTCCTGCGCATCCTCGGCGCGAAACAGACGGCTGTAGCGACCGTCGGAAATAATCTCGGCAAGACGGAATCCATCAATAATATGGCCGGTTTCCGGGAGATCACGAATCGGCAACGAGGCGGCGGTCGTCTCCAGATTGGTGCGGTCCGCCGTCGGTATGTCGATCACGTCAACGATCAGGGCGGTGGCATTGTCCTGGCTTCCGGCCTGGAGCGCCGATTCGATCAGATGCTGTACGCCATCCTCGGGGGCGGCACGCTCCTCCAGAATCAGACGGATTCGTTCGTCGGACAATACACTGTGTACGCCATCGGAGCACAGCAGAAAACGGTCATGCTGCCGAAGCGCATGCACCGCGTAATCCGCGCGCACGTCGGCTTCCAGTCCCACGGCTCGGTACAACACGTGTTTCAGATCGGGATGTGTATGGACGTGATCCTGTGTCAGGCGCTGCAAGCGGTGTTCGCGTAGCCGGTATACCCGCGTGTCACCGACATGCACGATGTAAGCATTGCGTCCACGCAGTATCAGGGCGCTGAACGTGGTGGCCATCTTGTTCGGATCGGGATTTTGCCGCCCCTGGGAATGCACCCAGCGGTTCATGGCGGACAGCGCGCGCGCCGCGAGCCGATCGATGCCGAGGGTTTCGGGCAGGCTGTAGTAGGCGTCGATAAACCCGCGCACGCTGGTCTCTGCCGCCAGCCGTCCGCCCGGACTTCCTCCGAGTCCATCGGCAATCACCGCGACCATGTCCCGCACGGCGCGTCCCGGGGCCTCTTCGGCGCATGCCACGGCAAAGTCCTCGTTGGCGTGGCGCTTGCCGCGTTCACTGGAAAAACCTATACGTGTCTGAAGTTGACCGATTACCATGGAAACAAGTTTCAGGCAGCCGAAACCGGGACGCAAGAAATTAAATGTCCTGACAGAATCCGCCGCGCTAACGCCTTACACCCGGGCGCCGGACACGGCACCCCAGGTCGTGCGCCAGCGCATCTTCACGGCCATCAATCCCACCAGGCCGATGATGGCGATCACGCTGAACAAACCGAATCCCAGCGCGAACCCGCCGGTGAGGCCTTTCGACCAGCCGAGCGCCTTGGCGAGAAAGAAACCTCCCATGCCTCCGGCGGCGCCGACCAAACCGGTGATAACGCCGATTTCATTCCGGAAACGCAACGGTACCAGCTGAAACACGGAACCGTTGCCCATGCCCAACGCCATGGCGCCGATGAAAAAGATCAGCACCGCGCGCCATGCTTCCCACGGCAATTGCGAGAGACTCCAACCACTCACTTTGGTGGTCGTCACGGCTTCTGCCAGCGGCACCGGCCCCGGGGGCAAAAACGCGATGGTGAAATAGGACAGGGCCACGACCGCAAATAGAATCTGCAATAACTTGAGGCCTCCGATGCGGTCGGCGAGCCATCCGCCCACCGGTCGAAACAGGGAACCCGCCAACACCACGAGCGCGACCATCATGCCGGCGGCGACGCCGGAGGCGTGATACCAGTTCGTGAAGTAAAGCGGCAAAGCGCTCCCCAGACCGACAAAACCGCCGAATGTGATGGAATAGAAAAACATGAACCACCAGGTATCGGGATCGCTCAGCACCACGCGGTAATTCGCCGCCGTCACCGGCGCACGCTGATCCGGCGCATCTTTGGCAATCGCACTGTACAACACGAAGACAATCACCACAGGAATCAGCAGTATCCCAAACACCGCTTGCCAACCGTATATTTCTGCGAACCACGGGACCAGCAAAGCATCCAGCACCACTCCCACGTTGCCGGCACCGGCGATGCCCATCACCACGCCCTGGAATTTGGCAGGATACCAGCGCGAAGCCTGCGGCAGCGCCACGGCGAAGCTGGCGCCGGCTACGCCGAGAACGATTCCCAGAATTTCCACCTCGATCTTGGAATGAAGACTGAAAATTCCCGCATAAGCAAGGCCGGTCATGACCACGAGTTGTCCGAACTGGCCGGCACGTTTGGGACCGACATGATCGGCGAGCAGGCCGAGCGGAATGCGCAGCAGGGCTCCGGCAAGTATCGGAATCGCGACCAGGGTGAATTTTTCCTCCACCGTCAAGCCAAGATCCTGCGTGAGGTAAAGTGAAAGCGGTCCCAGCACCACCCACACCATAAAACTCACATCAAAATAGAGAAACGCTGCGAGCAGCGTCGGCCAGTGCCCCGCCTGCTTGAATTCACGCCAATCCATCAATGCCTCCATGGTTCTGTCCCGTGGGCATCATCGCCGCCGGATCCGTGTAACAGCGGATAGCAACCGCTGTGCCATGATGATTGGAATCGCTAACTGCTTGATTCAGCGGGGAACACGCGCGCCACGCCAGCGCGCGCAGGCGCGTGGACGCACGACGTTGGTGAATGACTTGGGGAAATGCCCGGCTTTGGTGCGCCGTCGGCGGAAAACTAGGGACGACCGTCCTCGAGGGCTTCTTTTTTGGCCGGCATCAGGTCTTCACGCGACACGCCCAGCCACATGACGATCGGGCTTGCCACGAGTACCGAAGAATAAATGCCGAACAGAATGCCGATGGTGAGCGCCAGCGCGAAATAGTGGAGCGCCTCGCCGCCGAAAAACAGCATCGCGAGCACGGCCATCTGGGTGCTGCCGTGCGTGATGATGGTGCGGGAGATGGTGCG
>JANLIC010000188.1 GCA_024654125.1 Sulfuricaulis sp.
GAGCAAAGCCAGGGCGTCAAAGACGCGAAAAAAATCGTCGCGTTCATCGAAGCGGTCAAACAGGCATCCTGACGTGAAGGCCTACGATCTTCCCGACAAGCGCGGCCATTTTGGCGATTACGGCGGCATATTTGTCTCCGAGACGCTGATGCAGCCGCTCCAGGAGCTGCGCGAGGCCTACGAACGCCTGCGCCATGATCCGAAATTCAAGAAGGAATTCGCCGAAGATCTGCGCCAGTACGTCGGCCGACCGAGTCCGCTGTATCTGGCGAAACGTCTGACCGGGAAATGGGGCGGGGCGAAGATTTACCTCAAACGCGAGGATCTTAACCACACCGGCGCGCACAAGATCAACAACACCATCGGCCAGGCGCTGCTCGCGCGCCACATGGGCAAGAAACGCGTGATCGCCGAGACCGGTGCCGGACAGCACGGTGTCGCGACTGCGACCGTGGCCGCGCGTTTCGGCATGCACTGCGTGGTGTACATGGGATCCGCGGACATGAAGCGCCAGGCGATCAACGTATATCGCATGAAGTTGCTGGGCGCCGAGGTGGTGCCGGTCGAATCCGGGTCGAAAACACTCAAGGATGCGCTCAACGAGGCCATGCGCGACTGGGTGACCAATGTCGAGAGTACCTTTTATATCATCGGCACCGTCGCCGGCCCGCACCCGTACCCGATGCTGGTGCGCGATTTCCAGAGCGTGATCGGCCGCGAAACGCGCGTCCAGATCAGGGCGCAGGAGAAGCGGCTCCCGGACGCACTGGTGGCCTGTGTCGGCGGCGGTTCCAACGCCCTCGGCCTGTTCTATCCCTTCATCAAGGACAAGAAGGTCGCGATGTATGGCGTGGAGGCGGCCGGCGAGGGCCTGGCCAGCGGGCGCCATGCCGCGACACTGTGCGCCGGGAAGCCCGGCGTGCTGCATGGCAACCGCACCTATCTGCTGGAAACCGAGGATGGACAGATCACCGAGACCCATTCCATTTCCGCCGGCCTCGACTATCCGGGCGTGGGTCCGGAGCATGCCTATCTCAAGGACACGGGCCGTGTGCGTTATGTTTCCATCACCGACCAGGAGGCGCTCGCGGCGTTTCACGAACTCACCCGCACCGAAGGCATCATGCCGGCGCTGGAGTCAGCGCACGCGCTAGCCTTTGCCAAGAAACTCGCACCAGAACTGGGCAAGAAAAAAATCATCGTGATCAATCTCTCCGGCCGCGGCGACAAGGACATCCACACGGTCGCGGAGATTGAAGGTATCAAATTCTGATGTCGCGCATCGCCGGAAAATTCGAGGTGCTGCGGCGGGAAGGCCGCCATGCGCTCATTCCTTATATAATGGCGGGCGATCCCGAGCCGCGGTTGACAGTGCCGTTGATGCACGCGCTGGTCAAAAACGGCGCGGACATGCTCGAACTCGGCGTTCCGTTTTCCGACCCGATGGCCGACGGACCGGTGATCCAGCGCGCCTCCGAACGGGCGCTGAAGCACAAGATCAGCCTCACGCGTGTGCTGGAAATTGTGCGCGAGTTCCGGGAAAAGGACAAAACCACGCCGGTAGTGCTCATGGGTTATCTCAATCCCATTGAAGTCATGGGTTACGCGCGCTTTGCCGCTGCGGCGGCCGATGCCGGCGTGGATGGCGTGCTGACCGTGGACATGCCGCCGGAAGAGGCGCAGGCGTTTCTATCCGTGCTGAAACTGCGGAGACTGGATACTATTTTTCTGCTGGCACCCACCAGCTCGACCGAGCGCATCAAGCGGATCGCCCGGGCGGCGAGCGGATTTATCTATTATGTTTCGCTACGGGGCGTGACCGGGGCGGCCAACCTGGACGTGACGGAAGTGGCGGGAAAGCTCAAGGAAATCCGCAGGCATACCAAACTACCGCTCGGCGTCGGGTTCGGCATCAACGGACCCGGGGCGGCGGCGCAGGTCGCCGAAATAGCCGACGCCGTCATCGTCGGCAGCGCCGTGGTCCGGCGTATGGAGGAAATGGCGCTGAATCCGGATAAAATCCTGAGCGAGGTACCGGCCTTCATCGCCCGCTTGCGCGCGGCCATGGACCGCGCCACCATGGCCCCGACTTCCGCCACCGGAACAAGCCGATGAGCTGGTTCGACAAGCTGGTCCCGCCCAAGATCAAGAGCCAGACCGGCGTCAAAAAGACCTCGGTGCCCGAGGGGCTGTGGAAGAAATGCCCCGCCTGCACCACAGTGCTGTACATCGCCGAGATCGAGAGCAACCTCGACGTATGCCCCAAATGCACGCACCACATGCGCATCGGCGCGCGCCGCCGCCTCGATATATTTCTCGACCCGGAACCGCGCGCGGAAATCGGCGCCACGCTCTTCCCCGTCGATTCCCTCAAGTTCAAAGACACCAAGAAATACCGCGACCGCCTGAGCGAGGCGCAGCAGACCACCGGCGAGCGCGACGCGCTGATCATGATGCAAGGCGCGCTCAAGGGCATGCCGCTGGTAACCGGGGCCTTCGAGTTCGGTTTCATGGGCGGTTCCATGGGTGCGGTGGTGGGCGAGCGTTTTGTGCGCGGCGTAAAAGTCAGTCTCGAAAAGAAAATCCCGATGGTGTGTTTTTCCGCCAGCGGCGGGGCGCGCATGCAGGAAGCGCTGCTGTCGCTGATGCAGATGGCCAAGACCAGCGCCGCCCTGACGCACCTGAGCGACGCCGGGATCCCCTTCATTTCCGTGCTCACAGACCCGACCATGGGCGGTGTGTCGGCCAGTTTCGCCATGCTGGGCGACATCAATGTGGCGGAGCCGCGAGCGCTCATCGGCTTCGCCGGGCCGCGCGTGATCGAGCAGACCGTGCGCCAGAAACTCCCCGAAGGATTCCAGCGCTCGGAATTTCTGCTGGAGCACGGCGCGATCGATCTGATTATCGACCGGCGCGAGATGCGCGACAGAATCGCCAGTCTGTTGGCGAGCCTGACGCGCCAAACCCCTCCTGACATTCAGCAGCGCGATTCGCCGGAGACCGAATCCGGCATCGCGGAATTGCCCTGAGCCTCTCCGTCAATTCCCTGCCAACGCGCACGCTGGCCGACTGGCTGGTGTGGATCGAAACGCTGCACCCGCGTTCGATCGAGCTTGGTCTCGACCGGGTGCAGGCCGTGCTCGATAACATGGGGTTGCGCCGACCGCCGTATAACGTAATCAGCATCACCGGCACCAACGGCAAAGGCTCCACCACGGTAATGTGTGAGACCATCCTGCGCCACGCGGGATTCAAGGTCGGTGCCTACACCTCGCCGCACCTGATTCATTACAACGAGCGCATACGCCTGGACGGTCGTACCGCCACCGACATCGAATTATGCGACGCGTTCGAGCGTATCGATGCCGCACGCGGTAACGTGCCGCTAACCTATTTCGAGTTTGGCACCGTCGCCGCCTTGGTGCTGTTTCACGCTTCCAAAATCGACATCGCGGTGCTGGAAGTCGGCATGGGCGGGCGCCTCGACGCGGTGAATGCGATCGATCCCGACGTGGCCATCCTGACGGCGGTGGACATCGATCACACCAGTTGGCTGGGCCATACTCGCGAGGCCATCGGCCGCGAGAAGGCTGGTATTTTTCGCCACGGTCGTCCCGCGATCTGCGGCGATCCGAGCCCGCCGAAAATCGTGGCCGCCGAGGCCGCGCGCCTGGGCGCGAATCTGCTGCAAATCGACCGGGATTTCCGCATCGAGCGCACCCCTACGGACTGGACCTGGCGTATGGGCGAGCAGTTGCGTTCCGGCCTGCCACACCCGTCGCTGCGCGGTGATTATCAGTTGTACAACGCGGCCTGCGCACTGACGGCGCTGGAAATGCTGCATCCGCGATTTCCAGTTACCCAGGCGGATGTGCGCGCGGGGCTGTTGTCAGGAGTGATACCGGGGCGCTTCCAGGTATTGCCGGGCCGTCCGGTGCGCGTGCTGGACGTGGCGCACAACGCCCAGGCGGCGCGTTCGCTGGCGGCGACACTGAAACAGCAGGCGATCCCGGGCCGCACGCTAGCCGTGTTTGGCATGCTCAAGGACAAGGATATCGCCGCGGTGATTGGCCCGCTGACAAACGTGGTGGATCGCTGGTATCCCGCCACCCTGAACGTGCCGCGCGGGGCGACGTCGGCGCAATTAATCGAGTCGCTGGCCGCCGCGGGAGTGATGGCTGAGACGCAAGGTTTTGACGATGTGCGTCGGGCCTACGCGGCGGCGCTGGCAGATGCCGGCGAACAAGATCGCGTCGTCATCTTTGGCTCCTTTCATACCGTCGGTGATATACTCGCCGCACTCGGAAAGAATTGAGAGCTTGTAATTGATGACTATTCACCGCAAAGGCGCAAAGATTTTTCACTATAAAGATTCATGTTCTTCTCTGCATGCTTCGCGTCTTTGCGGTGATGTTTTCTTTTTTGAAATCTTCATAGCTTCTTAATACCATGGCGGACAGAGACGACGCCCGTCCCGAATTCAATCCCCAGCACCGCATCGTCGGCGCGATTGTGCTGGTGGTACTGGTGGTGATGTTCGTGCCCATGATTCTGAGCGAGCGCCAGCCCCCGGCGGAACTCAAGGGCGGGCGTGACATGCCTGCGCCTGGGGCGACGACCGAAACCAAGGTCATGGTGACACCGGTACCCGCTGCCGAAATCAAACCGAAAGAAATTGCTGACGCCTCCCAGCTCTCTGCGACCTCGACTGAGAGCAAGTCCAAGATGGAAGCCAAACCGGCGACGCCGGCGGAGAAACCGTCCGTAGCCAAAAAACCGGAACCGGCGCCGGCAGAGAAACCAGCCGCGGAAAACTTGCTTGAGGATGGATGGATGGTACAGGTCGGTACCTTTTCCAACACAAAAAATGCCGTGCGTCTGCGTGACAAGCTCAAGCGCCTGGGACACAGCGTCCATACCGAAACCGTCACGCTTGGCGGGAAGAAGGCCTTGCGCCTGCGTGTCGGCCCGTTCGCCGATCGCGCCAAGGCAGACAAGGCGCAGGCGCAGATCCGCAAGGAAACCGGCGTCGCCGGCGTGGTGCAATCGCAGTCTTAGAAGTCTCTGAAAAAATAAATGGACAGGATTAACAGGATTTACAGAATTTTATGAATGAAGAATCTTGTTAATTCTGTGAATCCTGTCTGATTTTTCTTTTTGTTATGGATTCTTAATTCACATGACCGGTTTTGATCTGTTGATCCTCGTCACCCTGGTGATCTTCGTGGCGCTCGGCGCTTGGCGCGGCTTGCTGCGCGAGGTGGTTTTGATGCTGACTTGGGTCTTTTCCGGCGTGCTGGCATGGTTTTATGCCGTGCCGATTTCGCGGCAGTTCAGCGAGATGATCCCGGACACTGTGCTACGCCAGCTACTCGCCTTCTCGCTGATTTTCGTCCTGGTCTTTGTCCTGGGGCTGATCGCCTCCTGGTTCCTGCACAAATCTTTTCCACGCCGGGGCGTCTTCCGTTTCGCCAACACCGCGCTCGGCAGCGTGATGGGCGCCGTGCGCGGCATCGCGCTGGTGGTCGCGGTGTTCCTCGTCGCCGGCCTGACGTCGTATCCCCAGCGCGACTGGTGGCGCGAGTCCGTCTTTACGCCGGTTTTCGAACGCGCGGCGGTCTATGTCGCCGGTTATATCCCGCACGACATTGCCCGCCACATCCGCTACGGCTAGAATTGGACTTTACAACCTTGAGGTTTCCGCATGTGCGGCATCATCGGCATCCTGGGTAAAGCCCCGGTGAACCAGGCCCTCTATGACGGCCTGCTCGTGCTCCAGCACCGCGGCCAGGACGCCGCCGGCATTCTCACCTGTGATGAAAACCGCATTCATCTGCGCAAGGACAACGGCCAGGTGCGCGACGTGTTCCAGGAACGCCACATGCTCGGTCTCAAGGGCAACATGGGCATCGGCCATGTGCGCTATCCCACCGCCGGCTGCGATTCCCCGGCCGAGGCCCAGCCGTTCTACGTGAACTCCCCCTACGGGTTGGCGCTGGGGCACAACGGCAATCTCACCAATGCCGATCAACTCAAGGACGAGCTGTACCGCGAGGACCTGCGGCACATCAACACCGACTCCGACTCCGAAATCCTGATCAACGTCTTCGCGCACGAATTGCAGGCGGTCGCCAAACTGCGCCTGGCCCCGGAGCATCTCTTCAAGGCCGTGTCCGCGGTGCATCGCCGCTGCCGCGGCGCCTACGCCGTCACCATGCTGGTAACGCGTTTCGGCATTCTCGCCTTCCGCGATCCCTACGGCATCCGCCCGCTGGTGTTCGGCAAGCGCGAAACCGACCAGGACACGGAATACATGTTCGCCTCCGAGTCGGTGGCGCTCGATGTGGTCGGATTCGATTACGTGCGTGACGTCGCGCCGGGCGAATGCATCCTGGTGGATCTGAACGGTCAGGTGCACAGTCAGCAGTGCGCCGAGAAACCCATGCATGCCCCGTGCATCTTCGAGTTCGTGTACATGGCCCGGCCCGACTCGATGATGGATGGCATCTACGTGCACAAGACACGCCTGCGCATGGGCGAACGGCTGGCCGGCAAGATCAAGCGCGTCTGGCCGGACCTGGACATCGACGTGGTGATACCGATCCCCGACACTTCGCGCACCGCCGCGCTGCAGATGGCCTACGAACTCGACTTGCCGTACCGCGAGGGCTTCATCAAAAACCGCTATATCGGCCGCACCTTCATCATGCCCGGCCAGGCCGAGCGCAAGAAGTCGGTGCGCCAGAAGCTGAACGCCATCGACGTTGAGTTCCGGCGCAAAAACGTGCTGCTGGTGGACGATTCCATCGTGCGCGGCACCACCAGCAAGCAGATCATCCAGATGGCGCGCGACGCCGGCGCCCGCAAGGTGTACTTCGCCTCGGCCGCGCCGCCGGTGCGCTTCCCCAACGTCTACGGCATCGACATGCCCTCGCGCCAGGAGCTGATCGGCAACGGTCGCACCGAGGACGAGATTGCGGCCGCCATCGGCGCTGACAAACTCATCTACCAGGACCTCGAAGACCTGATCGAAGCCGCGCGCGAGGGCAACCCCAAAATTCAGAAATTTGATTCTTCCTGTTTCAACGGTGAGTACATTACTGGGGACGTGGACAAGGCCTACCTGGATCGCATCGAGAGCCGGCGCAACGATTCCGCCAAGAGCGGGCGCAGCGTGAACGGGAAGAATGAGAATGGAATGGTGAGTGCGGAGGTGTTGACGTTTCCA
>JANLIC010000231.1 GCA_024654125.1 Sulfuricaulis sp.
GGCTGTCGTTACTGATCAACCTGACTTTCGGGGCATTGATGCGCCCGTTGACACGAACCTCTTTATCCGTCGCGATGTTTCTGTTCCTCCAAAATAGTATTGCCGCGGCTCGCGGTCTCAGCGGTGAGCTTGGCGTGAAACGCCTCCGGCGTCATCCCGCCCAAATCCTCACCTTTGCGCGTGCGCACGGCTAAGGTACCTTCCTGCACCTCCTTCTTGCCGACTACCAGCAGATAGGGGATGCGCTGTAAGGTATGTTCCCGAATTTTAAAGCCTATTTTTTCGTTTCTCAAGTCAGACTCGAGCCGCCAACCCTGTTTAACAAGGTTTTTTTCAAGATTCCGGGCGTAATCCCGCTGTTCGTCCGTGATCGTCAGCACCACCGCTTGGACGGGGGCGAGCCAGACAGGTAGCGACCCGGCATGTTCCTCGATCAGGATACCGATAAAACGCTCCAGCGACCCGAGAATCGCCCGGTGCAGCATCACCGGGACCTGCTTGCTGCCGTCCTCGGCGATGTAGGTCGCCCCCAGCCGTCCCGGCATGGAAAAGTCCACTTGAATGGTCCCGCACTGCCAGAGCCGACCGAGGCTGTCCTTGAGCGAGAATTCGATCTTGGGGCCGTAAAACGCCCCCTCCCCCGGCTGCAAGTCCCAGCGGAGCTGCTTCGAATTCAAGGCCTGTTCCAGGGCATGTTCCGCCTTGTCCCACGACTCGTCAGAACCGATACGGTTGGGCGGGCGCGTGGAAAGCTTGTAGATGATCTCCCTGAAACCGAAGTCGGCGTAGACTCGATGAAGCAGATCGATAAAGTCCGACACCTCATTCTGAATCTGGGGTTCCGTGCAAAAAATATGAGCATCGTCCTGCACGAAACTGCGCGCGCGCAACAGGCCGTGCAGCGCGCCCGACTGTTCGTTGCGATGACAGGAACCGAATTCCGCCAACCGCAGCGGTAGGTCGCGATAGCTCTTGAGCCCTTGATTGTACACTTGGATGTGACAGGGACAGTTCATCGGCTTGACCGCGTACAGGCGCTTTTCCGATTCGGTGACGAACATGTCTTTGTGGAATTGCTCCCAATGCCCCGATTTTTCCCACAGTGAGCGGTCGACCAGTTGCGGCGTGCGGATCTCGCGGTAACCGTGCTCACGCCAGAGGTTACCCATGTATTGCACAATGGTCTGATACAGACGCCAGCCGCGCTCATGCCAGAACACCATGCCCGGTGCTTCTTCCTGCATGTGGAACAGATTTAACTGGCGCCCGACCTTACGGTGATCGCGTTTCTCGGCCTCCTCGATTTGGTGGAGATAGGTATCGAGCGCCTCCTTGCTGGTCCAGGCGGTGCCATAAATGCGCGCCAGCATTTCATTGCGCGAATCGCCGCGCCAATAGGCACCGGCCACTTTCATAAGCTTAAAGGCCTTGAGCTTGCCAGTAGACGGCACGTGCGGTCCGCGACAGAGATCGATGAATTCGCCCTGCCGGTACAGCGAGATGTGCTCACCGGCGGGAATGTCCGCAATGATCCGGGCTTTGTATTCCTCGCCCATGTCACGGAAAAATTTGACAGCCGCATCACGCGGCATGACCGTGCGCGCTACGGGTAAATCGCGCTTGGCGATCTCGTGCATACGCTGCTCGATTTTCGCCAGATCTTCTTCCGTGAATCCACGCTTGAAGGCGAAGTCATAGTAAAAACCATTTTCGATCACCGGGCCGATCGTGACCTGCGCCTCGGGGAATAATTCCTTGACCGCCTGCGCCAACAGATGCGCCGTGGAGTGACGGATGATCTCGATGCCGTCCGGATCGCGATCGGTAACGATGACTAGCTGGGCGTCCTGGTCGACCATAAACGATGTATCGACCAGCTTGCCGTTGACGCGCCCGGCCAGCGCGGCGCGCGCAAGCCCCGCGCCGATGCTCGCGGCAACCTCGGCGACCGTCACGGGTTTGGGAAATTCACGGTGGCTACCGTCCGGCAACGTGATGACTGGCATATCGAGACCCTTTCGTCAGTGGCGACCGCTACGAATGGCCGCGTAAACGGGTTTCAGCATCCTGAAGTACTACCGGCGGTGCCGGCCCGGATTTATGGTAGGCGCGAGTGGGATCGAACCACCGACCACCACCATGTCAAGGTGGTGCTCTACCACTGAGCTACGCGCCTGCAAACAGGCGCGGAAAAATATCACAACTCAGCGATCGGCCTCAAGTTCAGTCTGTTATACGGGAATACCGGGAAAAGGAGTCTATTTTTTGCCGAGTCCACGAGCCAGGGCGCGGTTTTGCTGGTCCAGGTACTTGAGCCACAAGTCAATCGCGTCTTCATAGGGCACAGTTCCGACACCGCGCATGACCTGTTTGCCTTCCATGCTCATGACAAAATTGATGAATTTCCTTACCTCCGGGTTATTGTCCTGCAGATGAGTCACCATATACAAGGGACGATAAAGCAGATAATCGCCTTTCTTGATGTTTTCGTAACTCGGTTCCTTCCCGTCCAAAGTCAGAATTTTCACCGGGATCTTACGAGCGCTGCTGATGCCCGTAATGCCAATGGCACGCGAATTCTCCACCACGGCCCTCTCAAGCGGACCCGATGAATCAACCACGTGGGTCGCCGTGAACTCCTGCTCGTAATTGTTAAAAACCAGCTCGCGTAGTGTCCTGCCCACGCCCGAGATTTTTCCCTTCCTGACATAGAGTTCGATGGGCTCGTCCTTTCCACCCAGTTGTTTCCAGTTGGTTATCCGGCCGGTATAAAGTTCACGCACCTGCGCCAACGTGATATTCGTTACTGGATTGTCCTTGTGTGCGATGACAGCCAGCGCATCCCAGGCCACCGGTGTGAGCTTGACTCGCCGCTCTTCCGGCAGCGTCATGTAGGTTTGCGTGTCTTCGATCACATGACGGCAGGTACCCCCGATATTCACTTCGCGAGAGGCGACCTGGCGAATGCCCTTGGTGGCGCCACCGCCCTTGAAATCGATTTCGACGCCTGT
>JANLIC010000237.1 GCA_024654125.1 Sulfuricaulis sp.
CAAGACCCTGGGCCGCATCATGGACGTGCTCGGCAGACCCATCGACGAAAAGGGCCCGGTCGGCGAAGAAAAACGCATGCCGATTCACCGCGCCGCACCGACGTACGAAGACCAGGCCCCGAGCGCCGAACTGCTCGAGACCGGCATCAAGGTCATCGACCTCATCTGCCCGTTCGCCAAGGGCGGCAAGATCGGCCTGTTCGGCGGCGCCGGCGTGGGCAAGACCGTGAACATGATGGAGCTCATTCGCAACATCGCCATGGAGCATTCCGGCTATTCGGTGTTCGCCGGCGTCGGGGAGCGTACCCGTGAAGGCAACGACTTCTATCATGAAATGAAGGAAGGCGGCGTGCTCGACAAGGTGGCGCTGGTATACGGCCAGATGAACGAGCCGCCGGGCAACCGTCTGCGCGTGGCGCTGACGGGCCTGACTATCGCGGAAAATTTCCGCGACGAGGGCCGCGACGTGCTGATGTTCATCGACAACATCTACCGTTACACCCTGGCCGGCACCGAAGTCTCGGCGTTGCTCGGGCGCATGCCCTCGGCCGTGGGTTATCAGCCGACCCTGGCCTACGAAATGGGCATCCTGCAGGAACGCATCACCTCCACGAAGAAGGGCTCGATCACTTCGGTGCAGGCGGTGTACGTACCCGCCGACGACCTGACCGACCCGTCGCCGGCGACGACCTTCTCGCATCTGGACGCCACCGTGGTGTTGTCGCGCCAGGTGGCAGAGCTCGGTATCTATCCTGCGGTGGACCCGCTGGATTCCACCAGCCGCCAGGTGGATCCGAACATCATCGGCGAGGAACACTACCGCACTACGCGCGACGTGCAGGCCACGCTGCAACGTTATAAAGAATTGCAGGACATCATCGCGATTCTGGGCATGGACGAATTGTCCGAGGACGACAAACTCGCGGTATCACGCGCGCGCAAAATCCAGCGCTTCCTGTCGCAGCCGTTTTTCGTGGCCGAGGTGTTCACCGGCACGCCCGGCAAGTTCGTGTCGCTCAAGGACACCATCCGCGGCTTCCGCGGC
>JANLIC010000238.1 GCA_024654125.1 Sulfuricaulis sp.
AATCTGCGGCAACTTTTCACTTTACACTCCACACTTTTAACTGACTTTCTCACCATGAGCAAAAAAACCAAAGGCCCTATCGTTTCCCTCCGCATCGCGGTGCTCACGGTATCGGACTCACGCACACGTGAGAATGACACCTCCGGTGATCTCATAGAGGAGCGGCTGGCCACCGCCGGGCACAAGGTGGCAGCACGCGTCATCTTGCCGGACGATATCGAGAAACTGCGCGTCCAGTTGCGCGCCTGGGTGGCGGACAAGGGCGTGGAGGCCATCATCTCGACCGGCGGGACCGGGCTGACCCGGCGCGACGTGACGCCTGAGGCCGTGGCGCCGCTCATCACCAAGCCCATTCCGGGTTTCGGCGAACTGTTCCGCTGGTTGTCATTCGAGGAGATCGGCACATCCACCATCGAGTCGCGCGCCCTGGCCGGTGTGGCCGATGACACGTTGATTTTCTGCCTGCCGGGCTCGACCGGCGCCTGTCGCACCGGCATGGACAAGATCATTCTGCCACAGCTGAATGCCACCACCGGGCCCTGCAATCTTACCGAGATGCTGCCGCGCATCCGTCACGATCCCGCTCCAACATGATGACAATACGAACGGAGCGCAGCGCCGTAGGACTCCATTCATGAGCAAGCTCACCCATCTCAACGATTCCGGCGCGGCCCGCATGGTGGACGTGGGCGCCAAGGACGTCAGCGCGCGCGAGGCCGTGGCCGAGGGCCTGATTCGCATGCAACCGGAAACGCTCAGGCTCATCGTCGAAGGTGGACATCAAAAAGGCGACGTGCTCGCGGTCGCGCGCGTGGCCGGGATCATGGCGGCCAAAAAAACCGCGGAGCTCATCCCGCTGTGCCATGCCATTCCGCTCACGGCCGTTGACATCGAGCTGACCGCCGATGAAAAACAATCCGCGGTGTATTGTCGCGCCACGGTGCGCACGCTGGCTCAAACCGGCGTGGAAATGGAGGCGCTCACTGCCGTGGAAATCGCGTTGCTGACCATTTATGACATGTGCAAAGCCGTTGACCGCGGCATGACATTGACCGATATCGGCCTGATATCAAAGACCGGCGGGCAGTCCGGAAATTGGCATCGTTGACAGCCGGATATTTATTCCGGTTGTGACGCAAAATCGACGGCGTTATGCTGGTAGCGGGAATATCCCGTGCTAAGGAGTCTATTATGGAAAAAAATATCGGCAATCTGGACAAGGCACTTCGTGTCATCATTGGAATCGCGCTCCTGAGCTTGTTGTTTATCCTGGAAGGCGACGCACGCTGGTGGGGCCTGATCGGCATTGTCCCGATACTGACTGTGGTCATGGGCTGGTGTCCGGCCTACACCCTGCTTGGCGTTAGCACCTGCAAGACCAAGCAGACTTGACTAACTCGGCTCCCGAACCGGCAAGGAAAAATCGCCGGTGACGCGCATGGCTATTCCGGTGTCGCCCATGCATTCCTGCGCGTGAGGACATGTAAGAAGACCTACTCCGCTTCGCTGCGTTCGTCTTGCCATAAATATGATACGCTCTTGCCGAACGATCCCCTGAACAAGGTTTGACTGATCCTTCATGTCCCGAACCGAATCGCCGCCAGCCCTGGTGCTGAATCACGGCCTGACCTTCGCTGACCTTTTCACGCCGGATGGATTAGAGAGAATCGACAGGCTGTTCCTGGCCCGACTGCGCGAGCGCGACGCCAGCGTGCACGATACCCTGTTGGCCTGGCGCGCGGGTCGGGAAAGTCTTACTCCGCTCCAGGTTAGCGATCTGCTGCTCGCCGGCGGGCCGGTGCTGGAAGATTTCATCGCCAACCTATTTAACATTCAGAAAGCACTGGAGGATTTGCGGGGCCGCACGCAGGCGCACGATCCAGTATTCCATTTCAAGAAATTATTTGTGCAGCGGCGCGCGCGCCGGCGCCTGTTGAAAAAAGAGGAGTTCGAGAATTTCGCCGAACTGGACGGCTGGCTTACCCGTTCACTCCAGCTGGCCGGTCTCGAAGACGCCGACCGCGAGCTGGGGATTGCGAAATACGGCGAACAGCTGCTGAAGGATGATAAATCCCATGCCGAGAGCATCGAGAAACTCACGCGCTGGTGCCTGCGCGCGCTCACCGTCCCCGAGGGCAAGGCCGCCGTCAAAGGCTGGGCGAGCTTCCGGCTTCCGGAAGGCATCGATCACCAGAGACTGGTACCGATCATCCCGCTCAATGACGACCTCGGGCGCATGAGTGGACCACCGGATCGGCTGCGGGCACGCGACGGCTTCAAGCTCACCGACCCACGCATGAATGAGCGTGAAACCCAGGATGAAATCAATTATTGCATTTACTGCCACGACCACGACGGTGATTTTTGTTCCAAAGGTTTCCCGGAGAAAAAGGGGGAACCGGACAAGGGCCTCAGGGTCAACCCGCTCGGCGTGGCGCTTACCGGCTGCCCGCTGGATGAAAAGATTTCCGAGATGCACCTCCTCAAGAAGTCGGGGCATGCCATCGCCGCGCTCGCCATGATCACGGTGGACAACCCCATGTGCGCCGCCACCGGGCATCGCATTTGCAACGACTGCATGAAGGCCTGCATTTACCAGAAACAAGACCCGGTGAATATCCCGCAGACCGAAACGCGCATCCTGACCGACGTGCTCGACTTGCCGTGGGGCGTGGAGATTTACGACCTGCTCATCCGCTGGAATCCGCTGCGCCCCAAACAGTGGCGGCCGAAACCGTATAACGGGCTCAAAATCCTGGTCCTGGGCCTGGGACCGGCGGGCTTCACGCTGGCGCACCACCTGCTCATGGAAGGATTTGCCGTGGTCGGCGCGGAGGGCCTGAAAATCGAAGCGCTCCCGGAGAATCTGGTAGGCGAACCGATTCGCGATTTCACGATTCTCGAGGAATCCCTCGATACCCGTATCATGACGGGCTTCGGCGGCGTGGCCGAGTATGGCATCACCAATCGCTGGGACAAGAATTTCCTCAAGCTTATTTATCTCTCGCTCTCGCGCCGTCAGCACTTCCAGGTGTTCGGCGGCGTGCGCTTCGGCGGCACGCTGACCGTCGAGGACGCCTGGGAACTCGGGTTCGATCACATCGCCATTTGCATCGGCGCGGGGCTGCCGCAGGCGCTGCCCGTTCCCGGGAGCCTGGCCCCCGGCATGCGCCAAGCGAATGATTTCCTGATGGCGCTGCAGCTGACCGGCGCAGCGAAACATTCAAGCCTGGCCAACCTGCAAGTACGTCTGCCGGCGGTGGTGATCGGCGGCGGTCTCACGGGCGTGGACACGGCCACGGAAATCCAGGCGTACTACATCGTGCAGGTAGAAAAGATGCTCGACCGTTACGAAACGCTGGTTATGGCCAACGGTGAAGCGACGGTGCGTACCGGGCTCGATGAGGCCTCTCTTAAAATCCTGGATGAATTTCTCCAGCACGGACGCGCCGCGCGCGCAGAACGTGAGCGCGCGCGCCAGGCCGGTAAACAACCCGATTTCATGAAACTCATCCGCCAGTGGGGCGGCGTCACCATCGCCTATCGCAAGGGCATGAACCAGTCGCCCGCCTACATCCGTAACCATGAGGAAATCATCAGGGCCTTCGAGGAAGGCATTTATTACGCGGAAGGGCTCGATCCGAAGGAGGCGCGCGTGGACTCGGATGGTCAGGTCGCGGCGCTGGTGGCGAAACGCCTGCGGCCCGACGACCACGGCAAGTGGAATGACACCGGCGAGGAAGTAACGATACCCGCGCGGGCGATTCTCGTGGCCACCGGCGCGCGCCCGAACGTGGCTTATGAGTTCGAACACAAGGGCCACTTCCACAAGGAGCGCGGCCATTACCAGACACATCACGACGTGAACGGCAGGCTCGAACCGGTGCCGGTGGCCCCTCACTGCAAGATCGGCGATTTCGGCCCGTTCACCTCATACGGCGCGCACGGAAACCGCGTGAGCTTCCTCGGTGACACCCATCCGGTGTTCCACGGCAGCGTGGTCAAGGCCATCGCCTCCGGCCTGCGCACCTATCCCAAAATTGTCGCGTCCCTCGGGTCACGGGTAAATCAAAAGGGTGACATCCGGGAATACCATCAATTCCGGCTGCGCATCGAGGAACTTTTGTCCGCGCGTGTGGAATCGGTCAAGCGCCTCACGCCCTCGGTGGTGGAGCTTAAGGTACGCGCACCGATGGCGGCGAAACGCTTCAAGGCCGGTCAGTTTTTCCGCTTGCAGAATTTTGAGACGCGCTCGGCGGTGGTGGACGGGACGCGCCTGCAGACCGAGGCGCTCGCCATGACCGGCGCGCGCGTGGATCCGGCCACGGGCATCGTGTCACTCGTGATCATCGAACGCGGCGCCAGCTCGCGCCTGGTGGCGGCCTTGCAGCCGGGCGAGCCGGTGGCGCTCATGGGCCCGACCGGCGTGCGTGCGTCTATTCCGAATGGCGGCGAAACCATGCTCTTCATCGGCGGCCGCCACGGCGCGGTGCATGTGCAATCCACCGGCAAAGCCTTGCGGGGGAAAGGCAATCGCGTTCTGTTCGTCGGTTGTTTCGATACCGCGCAGGACGTCTTCAGCCAGGATGAAATCGAGGAAGCGGCCGATGCGATACTGTGGGTCACGGCTAGCGGAGCCCCCCTCAAGCCGCGCCGGCCCCAGGACCGTTCCGTCACGGCGCCGGTGCTGAAAGCGATGACCCGTTATGCCTCGGGCGAACTGGGCGAGGTCCCGATCAGGCTGGAAGACGTCACCCGCATCCATGTCGTCGGCAGCAACCGGCTGGTGCGCCTGATACGCGACGGGCGCGCCGGGGAATTGGCGCCTTTTCTGGCGAACAAACCGCACACCATGGCCTCGATATCCACACCGATGCAGTGCTGCCTGAAAGGGGTGTGTTCACAGTGCCTGCAATGGCAGCGGGATCCCGTCACCGGCAAGCGCACCAAGGCGGTCTTCGGTTGTTCATGGCAGGATCAGCCGCTCGACAACGTGGACCTGGACAACCTCGACGAGCGCCTGTCCCAGAACCGGGTGCAGGAGCATTTGACCAACCAGTGGCTGGATTTCCTGTTCCTGCGTCATAATATCGCCAGGATTTAGTTCGGAACTAGTCAACCCGGCCATGTCTCTAACGTTTAACTTAGTATTCACCTTTCACTGATCTGGAGGTTTTCATGCGCAATCTGGTTCCTATGAGTGCCATCACTATTCTGCTGCTCTCGGGCTGCGCCGGCGGTCTCGGCGGTGGCGATTACGAGCGCGGACAGACGCGCGGGGTCCAGGAGGTACAGATGGGCGTGGTCGAATCCGTGCGCGAGGTGAAAATCGAGGGCACCAAGTCCAACATCGGCAGCACCGCCGGCGCCGTGGCCGGCGGCGTCGCCGGCAGCAATGTGGGTGGCGGCAAAGGTGCGATCGTGGGTTCCGTGCTGGGCGCGGTCGCCGGCGGCGTCGCCGGCGCGGCGGTGGAAGAAGGCGCTACCCGCCAGAAAGGCATCGAAATTACGGTCAAGCTCGACGGCGGCCGGATGCTAGCGATAACCCAGGCCGCCGACGAGGAATTCAGGCTGGGTGACCGCGTGCGCATCCTGTCCGGTGGTGGCGTCACGCGCGTGACGCATTAATTGCCATGCCGGCGAAAGCCGGCATCCAG
>JANLIC010000274.1 GCA_024654125.1 Sulfuricaulis sp.
GAAATGCTGCGGCGCGAAGAAGAAGTCGTGGCGGCATGAGCAGGGCGCAGGGGCCCCGCGCGAAGCGCGGGGATGCAACCGCGGCGAATGCCGCCGGACGCCGACGTCGAGGAGTGTCGGTTGAGTTCTGTCTTTCGGAGGCGTCGGGCATGAGCAGGGCGCAGGGGCCCCGCGCGAAGCGCGGGGATGCAACCGCGGCGAATGCCGCCGGACGCCGACAGCAAGATGTATAAGTCATGTTTGAGCCTGCGGAGGCGTCGCGGCAAAAAGTAGCTTGAGAAGTAACTATAGGAGGGGATAAAAAGACAATGAGCGCAACCACCACCCGGAAACCCCAGCGCCTCGGACGCGGGCTCGATGCCCTGCTGAGCGCCTATGAGACGCCGAGCGAAAAAAACGAGCTGCGCCAAATTCCCATCGACCAGTTGCAGCGCGGCAAGTACCAGCCGCGCACGCATATGAACCCCGAGGCACTCGAGGAACTTGCCGCCTCAATCAAAGCCCAGGGAGTAGTGCAGCCGATCGTGGCGCGCCTGTTGTCCACCGGCAACTATGAAATCATCGCCGGCGAACGCCGCTGGCGCGCGGCACAACTGGCCGGACTCGAATCGGTACCGGCGGTGGTGCGCAATATCCCCGACGAGGCCGCGATCGCGATCTCGCTGATCGAGAACATTCAGCGAGAGGACCTGAGTCCGGTCGAAGAGGCCAACGCCTTCACCCGCCTGATCGACGAATTCCACATGACGCACCAGCAAGTGGCCGAGGCCGTGGGCCGCTCGCGCGCGGCCGTCACCAACCTGCTGCGGCTGCTCGCGCTCAATGCCGATGTGCGCGAACTGCTCGAGACCGGCAAGATGGACATGGGTCACGCGCGCGCCCTGCTCGCTCTTGAGGGCAAGCACCAGAGCCAGGCGGCGCACCAGGTGGTGATCAAGGGACTGTCGGTGCGCGAGACCGAAAACCTCGTGCGCCGACTGCTGGCCAGCCCCGCCGGCCCGCGGGCCCGCGGTCACCGCATGGATCCCGACACCCGTGCGCTGGCGCAGCGACTTTCGGAAAAGCTGGGCGCCAAGGTGCGCTTCCAGCACAGCGCCAAGGGCAAGGGACGGCTGCTGATTGAGTACAACACCCTGGAAGAACTGGACGGCATTCTGGCCCATATTCATTAAAAAACTTGCTATCCTCTTGAATCGGCGTCTATAACTAGCTAAGCAGGGCCACTTTTCAGAATAGGCAAGGGAAGGCTGATGAAACCGGCAACCATTCTTCTGATCCTCGGCATGATCGCTCCCTGGCACGCGGGAGCGCAGGACATGGTATCACTCGAGCAAATGCGCCAGGTGGCCGCGCGCGGCAGCGATGCCGCCCAACTGGAAATGGGCATTCTCTACGAGTTCGGTTACAACATGCCGAAAAATGATATCAACGCGCTGGCCTGGTACCAGGTGTCCGCCGATCGGGGCAATGCGCTCGCCGCCAAACGCCGTGATCTGCTGAAAGCGAAAATGAAGCCGGACGATGTCGAGGCTGCGATGAAGCTTTCACGGGAACTGGTGGAACAGAAACCGCCGCCGGCGGTCAGCCCACCCACGGAGGCGCCCGCCCCGCCGCCTGCGGAACCGGCACCGCCCGCCGGAGCGCCACTCATTGGTCCCCCGAACGTCTAAACAACTTCAACTTCAACGATGACGGGGAGGTTCATTTACCTTCCCGCCCGCAAGTTCGTTGTCACGGTTGAAGACGCTTCAGCAGTGTCGTGAACGTGCTCGCGGACGATATTGACCCTTCTCGGGGCTGACCTTTATACTTCGCCGCCTTTGTGAAGGCCATTTTTCCACCGAATCCAAGGTAACAACACGCTATCGCATGGCGCTGACATGAGCTTTGCCGCGGAAACGCTGCGCAAAGGGGTGCGCCGGGTCTTATTGTTCCAGGCCTTGTTGACACTGCTCGTCGCTGCCGTCTTCGGTGTGGCCCGCGGCCGCTACGATTTTTTGTCGGCCTTGTATGGCGGTGCGGTGGCGCTGCTGCTGAGTGGATGGTTGGGACGCGGCGTGCTGCGCGCCGCCGGTCTGGGTTCACTGTACGCCAATGCGATCACGCGCTATGGCGCGGCGATGTTGTTTCTGGGTCTGGGGATGGGTGTGATCAGGCTGGCACCGTTGCCATTGATTGTGGCTTTTGCCGTGGCCCAGTTAGGGTTTCTGGCGGAGATGCGCCGCCGCTGACAGCGTCTGAAACTGGATGAACAAATTTTGATTAGCGGGATAACCAAACCATGACGGGCGAAACGCTGACCTCGTCGGAATACATCAAGCATCACCTCCAGAATCTGACCTTCGGCCAGCTCCCCGATGGCACGTGGGGAATCGCCCACGGCGCCGAACAGGCGAAGGAAATGGGCTTCTGGGCGTTACATCTCGACACCCTGGGTTTCTCCGTCGGCCTCGGCATCCTGTTCCTGGGGTTGTTTCGGCTGGTGGCGCGCCGCGCCACCGCCGATGTCCCGGGTGGGTTGCAGAATTTCGTCGAATGGATCGTGGAATTCATCGACGGCACCGTGCGCGGTTCCTTCACTGGGCGCAATCCGTTGGTGGCGCCGCTGGCGCTGACGATTTTTATCTGGGTCTTCCTGATGAACTTCATGGACCTGATCGCGGTCGATCACTTGCCCTCGGCCGCGCACGCCACCGGCATCGAATTTCTCAAAGTCGTGCCCACCACCGACCCCAATGCCACCTTCGGCATGTCACTCGCGGTGTTCGCGCTGATTCTCTATTACAGCATCAAGATCAAGGGCATCGGCGGTTTCCTCGGCGAACTGACGCTGCAGCCCTTCGGCAAGTGGGGCCTGCCCATCAACCTGTTCCTCGAGGGCGTGAACCTGATCGCCAAGCCGGTATCGCTGGCGTTGCGACTGTTCGGCAACATGTACGCGGGCGAAATGATTTTCATCCTGATCGCCGTGATGTACGGCGCCGGCTGGCTGCTCGGGTCGTTCGCCGGACTGCTGCATCTCGGTTGGGCCATCTTTCACATCCTGATCATCACGCTGCAGGCTTTTATCTTCATGGTGCTTACCGTCGTTTATCTCGACATGGCGCATCAGGAACATCATTAGAGAAGGCACGCTTGCACAAAAATAGCCATTTTAGATTTCTTTCATTTTGTAATTTCGATAGGAGAAAAATATGGAACAAGCACTGCTATACATCGCCGGCGCCATCATGATGGGCCTCGGCGCGCTCGGCGCCGCCATCGGCATCGGCATTCTGGGCGGTCGCTTTCTCGAAGGCGTGGCGCGCCAGCCGGAACTGATCCCGACGCTGCGCACCCAGTTCTTCATCGTCATGGGTTTGGTGGACGCGGTGCCCATGATCGCCGTCGGTATCTCCATGTACATCCTGTTCGCCGTCGTCGGCGGATAAGCGCCTCGCGCATTTTTTGACTCCGGGAGACGGGACATGAATATCAATGCCACCTTGATCGGGCAGTCCATCGCGTTTTTCCTGTTCGTGTGGTTCTGCATGAAGTTCATCTGGCCGCCGCTGACGCGCGCGCTCGATGACCGCAAGAAGACCATCGCCGATGGTCTGGCGGCTGGCGAGAAAGGCCGGCGCGAACTGGAGCTGGGCGAAAAGAAGGCGCTCGAAACCATCAAAAAGGCCAAGCAGGATGCCGCCGAGGTTATCGCGCTGGCCGACAAGCGCGCCTCCGAAATCGCGGACGAGGCCAAGGA
>JANLIC010000337.1 GCA_024654125.1 Sulfuricaulis sp.
GAATGCCGTGCTGGTTGCGCACTACTACGTGGACGAGGACCTGCAGCGCCTGGCCGAGGAGACCGGCGGCTGCGTCGCCGACTCGCTCGAGATGGCGCGCTTCGGCCACGACCATCCGGCGCGCACGCTGGTCGTTGCCGGGGTGCGCTTCATGGGCGAGACCGCGAAAATCCTCAATCCCGAAAAACGGGTGCTCATGCCGACCCTGCTAGCCGAATGTTCGCTCGATCTCGGCTGTCCGGCGGATCTGTTTATTCCTTTTTGCGACACCCATCCCGACCGCCGGGTGGTGGTCTACTCCAATACCAGCGCCGAAGTGAAAGCGCGCGCCGATTGGGTGGTAACCTCGAGCATTGCGGTAAAGCTTATCGAGCACCTGAAATCGCGCGGCGAGAAAATCCTATGGGCGCCGGACAAACACCTCGGCAATTACATCCAGCGTGTCACCGGCGCGGACATGCTGATGTGGAACGCCACCTGCGTGGTGCACGACGAATTCAAGGGCGAGGCCCTCGCGGCGCTCAAGCGTCAGCATCCCGACGCCGCGATCATCGCGCATCCCGAGTCGCCCACGGCGGTGCTCGATCAGGCCGAGATCATCGGCTCGACCAGCCAGCTGATCGCGGCGGCCAAAAAATTGCCGAACCAGCGGCTGATCGTTGCCACCGACCGCGGTATCTTTTACAAGATGCAGCAGGCGGCGCCGGGCAAGATCCTCATGGCCGCGCCCACCGCGGGCGAGGGCGCCACCTGCGAGAGCTGCGCGCACTGCCCGTGGATGGCGATGAACGCGCTCACCAACCTCGCGGAAGTGCTGGAGACCGGCGCGAACGAGGTGCACGTGGAGGAGGCGGTGCGGGTGAAGGCGCTGCGCGCGACTCAGCGCATGCTCGATTTCGCCGCCTCGATCAAGCAGAAAAACCACGGCGATTGAATCATCCGCCGGAACGACCGTGCAGAGATTCAAGCCGGCTCAATGATCTCCGCTACCTCACACAGGACCCCGAGCTTGATCTCAAAACCCTGGCGCTCGCCCGTCGTAGCCGAACATAAATCGGGCACACACGCATCGTAGTATGTTCGGGGCCTGTGCACGCGATTTAGTCAAAAATGTTCAGGATTCGAACACACAGATTATTCCATTACGCACGATTAACCATGGTGTCTACGATGCTATTGACGGCCGCAGTTGCCAGCACGGCCGTCAACACCGGCATTGATGAAGAGGCACGCTTGCCGTACTGGGAGATTGTTGAACCCGGTGTTTCGATCCGTCTGGTGCAGCGGTTGCCGGACCAGACACGCGGTTTTTTCCAGGCGCGAGGTTTCTCGGTGGAAGACTCGGAACTGATCGCGCAAGGCTGCGTGTTCCAGACCGTGTTCAAGAATTCTTCAGCTTTGTCGGAGCCGGACACCATCGAATACAACCTGCGCAACTGGGTGGTGCGCGCGGGCGCCGCGCGCCGCGGCCTGAAAACCCGCGAGGACTGGCGGAAGGAATGGTCCGCGCGCCAGGCGCCGCAATCCGCGCAACTGGCGTTTGAATGGTCGCTATTGCCCACCCGCCAGACCTACCGCCCGGGTGATTACAACTGGGGCATGACGCTCTTCGATCTCAAGCCCGGCACCGAATTCGATCTCGACATCGTGTGGCATCAGGACGGAAGGAAGCGCATGGTGCGTCTCAAGGGCGTGCGTTGTGCCGCCGACGTTCAGCTTAAACCCGGTGATTTGTGAGCGAGCGAATTCACATCGTGTTTATTTTTGCGGTGCTCCTGTTGTGGCTCAGCGCAGGGGCCGCCGCGGCCGCCGAGACCGGAAAGATTCAAACTCTTCCGCCGCTGAGCAAGCCCTTCGCCGCGCCGGATTTCTCACTTAAGGGCGAAGACGGCAAGACCTATCGCCTCCCGGATTACCGCGGCAAGGTGGTGGTGCTCAACTTCTGGGCCACATGGTGCCCGCCATGCCGTTATGAAATGCCCTCCATGGAGCGCGCACACCAGAAGGTAAAAGGTGAGGAAATCGTGATCCTCGCCGTGAACGTGGGCGAGGATGAGAACACGGTATTCGCCTTCACCGGGCAATACCCGGTGTCGTTTCCGCTGCCGCTCGACTTGGACGGTAGTGTCGTCGCGAAATACCCGGTGATCGGACTGCCGACCACTTTTATTATTGATCCACGCGGCCAGGTCACGCACCGCGCCATCGGCGGTCGCGAGTGGGACGACGAGCGGCTCTTCGACCAGTTACGCCAGATGATAAAGCCGCCGGGCGGCCCATCAGGGGAATCCCGATGATCAATACCACAACAGTTCCCGCTCCGATCGAAACTCCCTGTCTGTTCCAGCGACGGGATCATGGAATCGAATTTCCCTGGCCAGCAGCTGGAGCGGCCGGTCAAAATCATCGTCTCGTTCCTGCTGCAGATCGGGATACACCCGGTCGTTGATGATTCCGAACCCGAGACCGCTCATGTGTAGGCGCAGTTGGTGGGTTTTGCCGGTTACCGGCTGCAAATGAAAAAACCCCCGATTGCCATTCACTTCCAGTAGCCGGATGTGTGATTGGGTGTTGGCGATGCCCGGGACGATTTTCATCCGGAAGGGCGGTTCTCCCCGGACGATCCGGTTTTCCACAGTCCATTCGTTTTCCCGCGGGCGCGGATTCACTTCAGCCAGTGCGTGATAGGTTTTCTCCACCTTTCCGCGCATGAACAACTCGTGATAATGACCGCGCGTTTTGGGATTGACGGAAAAGATGACCACACCCGCGGTCTCTCGGTCGAGCCGATGCAGGGGTGTCAGATCGGCCAAGTCGGTCCGGTTGCGCAAGCGGTTCAATAAACATTCCTCCACATAGCGACCGCCCGGAGTCACGGGCAGAAAATGCGGTTTGCAGGCAACCAGAATTTCGTCATCCTGATACAGGATTTGTTCCGCGAAAGGAATGATCGGCTCGCTTTCAACTTCCCGAAAATAGAAAATTCGTTTGGAGGGTGAATACGGCGTCTTTGTGGTGATGGGTTCGCCGCGGTCGTTCAGCACTTTGCCATCGCGTATCCGTTGCGCCCACTGGTCGCGCGCGATGGTCGGGAATGCCCGGCATAGGAATTCCACGATTGAAGGGTAGGGCGCCGGCGCGGCCGGCAGCGTCACGACGGAAGGGTGCTTGGCAATGCCCATGGTCTGTACGTCTCTTCAGTAGTTATTGACGATTTTGCCAGTAAAAATCTTATTGCCAGATTAATCAACAAAATATGTCTGAATCCCGTTCAGCCAGCGTTCAGTCACGGGTAGGTAAGCTTGTCTCTGAGGTAAACAGTAAACCTTAAACACAACGAAGGAGACAAGCATGAATCGCAAATTACTGAGTGCCGCTGTCCTAACCGTGGCCACCTCGCTTAGTGCGCCACTGGTGCTGGCGGATCGTGGCGACCGTGGTAGTTATTCCGGCCGCGACAGCTACCGCGAGGTGCGCGTGCACCAGGTGGAGAAACGTTATGTGCGACAAGATAACGGCCACCACCGCGGTTGGTACAAGGATAAACACAGTTACAAGCACCATCCCAAGCACGGTGGTCATCACGACTACTACGAGCGCCGTGAATACTACGAATCCGGCCCGCGCGCCTACCGGGATGACGATGATTATTATCCGGCACGCCGTTCCAGCTCGTCCGCACCCATCATCCTCGGGAGCGTGATTGGCGGAGTGGTGGGACACCATATCGGCCATGGTGACCCCGGCCACACGGCGGTCGGTGCGGTAATCGGAACCGTGATCGGCTATGACATCGCCCGTCATCGTGACCGCTGATGTGTCGCGGACTATTCTTCACATGCCTCCTGGCCGGGCTGCTGGCGTTGGCTACCGCGGTCCCGGCGGAGGCGCGTCGTGACGGCACACGTCATGAACGGTCCTCGCTGGACGAGGCGGTGTCGAATGTCCGGCGCGACACCGGCGGGCGCGTGCTGTCGGCGGAGAAACGTGAACGTAATCGTGGCACCACTTATCGGATTAAGGTTTTAATGCCGAACGCCTCAGTGCGTTCGTTCGACGTCGAGACGCAGGTACGCGAGCGTCATTAAGCTTTTCCCTTAAAGGGGTCTGAGTGTTTTTTCCTCGGTCACGGTTTCTTCGGAGCGTCGGCGCCTGTCGGCAGGTTTCCAGGCGTCCCGCGTGCGGAAGATATCGTGGTAGCTGCAGTACAGCGTGGCGGCCACCACCGGCAGCGTGACGGAGCCGATCACGAGCCACAGCAGATAGCCGACCCAGAGCGACAAGCCAGCGGCCAAGACGCTGAGGAGGAAGGGCAGAAGCAACACACCCAACACCAACAGCAGGGCCACTGTGAAATGCCGGCTGGCCTTGAGGCTCTGCCGCAGCGAGGGCATCAGCGCTTCGTTACGCAGGAAGGTGAGGGGAAGCGCGTAGATCAGCGATGCCGCGAGA
>JANLIC010000312.1 GCA_024654125.1 Sulfuricaulis sp.
AAAACCATTCAAGAACGGCAAGACCTTCGCCAGCTGCTTCAAAAACGGTGGCAAGAATATCGCCCAGGGCTACCCCTACTGGGACGAGTCCTCGAAAAAAATCCGCACCGCGGAAATGGACCTGATGGATTGCGCGCGCAAGAACGGCGAGAATTTCCCCTTCCTGACCGCCGATCTCGCCAAGGATCAGGGGCCACGCGTGCAACTGGCTGAGCTGACGGCGGCTTTCTACAGTCTGTCCCAGGGTCAACGCGTCAAGATCGACTTATCCGCTCCGGGGGCTGTCAAGGCCTATGAAGAAGGCAAGAAGTTCTGGTGGTCGCGCCGCGGGCAGCTGGATTTCGCGTGCGCCCACTGCCACATGGATCTGGCGGGCAAGAACTTCGGTGGCAACCAGCCGCTCAGCGCCGCGCTCGGTCACACCACGGCCTGGCCGGCCCAGCGTTATGAGTGGGCCCGAATAGATACCATTCATCAGCGCTATGCCACCTGCAACTCGCAGGTGCGCGCCAAGCCTGTCAAACACGGCAGCGATATCTACAATAATCTCCAGCTTTACGAGACTTACATGAGCAGCGGCCTGCCCCTGACAGCGCCGGCCATGCGCAACTAGCCGTTGCGTGGGCAACTAATCGCTGCGTGACGTACAGAAACCCGGCGCTTCCACGCCGGGTTTTCTGTTTCTGCCGACGCGGGGGAATACGAGATGAATTCAGGACGTCTTAGCAACCAGACTAGTCACCGAATGACGCTGTTCATCACTATTGTCGACATTGGAGTTCAACAATTTCCATGAGCCTGTCTCGACGAGAATTTCTGCAACTGCTTGCCATGGGGGCTGCCGCCGGCCTGGTATTCGAGGGTGGACCAAGCGGCCGCAAGGCGCTTGCCAGCGCCAGGAATCCGGAGATCCTTTACGATGTGCCGCCGTTTGGTAACGTGACGTTGCTGCACATGAGCGATTCTCACGCGCAACTCATTCCAACCTATTACCGCGAACCGAATATCAATATCGGTGTCGCCGGCGCGCGCGGAAAACCGCCGCACCTCGTCGGCGAGGCCCTGCTGAAGCGTTTCGGCATCAAGCCGGGCTCACTCGAGGCACATGCGTTCACTTATCTGAATTTCGAAGAGGCCGCGCGCCGTTACGGCAAGATCGGCGGTTACGCGCATATCGCGACCCTGGTTAAAAAACTGCGTGCCAGTCGTCCGGGCCGCTCGCTGCTGCTGGATAGCGGCGACACCTGGCAGGGCTCCGCCACCGCGCTGTGGACCCGGGGGCAGGACATGGTGGAAGCCCAGAAGCTGCTCGGTGTCGAGATCATGACCGGTCACTGGGAATTCACCTATGGCGCTGAGCGCGTGAAAGAGATCGTGGAGAAAGATCTCAAGGGCCATATTGATTTTGTGGCACAGAACGTTACCGATGCCACTTGGGGCGAGCTTATTTTCAAGCCCTACGTCATTCGCGAAATCAACAAGATTCCGGTGGCCATTATCGGCCAGGCGTTTCCTTATACGCCGATCGCCAATCCGCGTTACATGTTCGAAGAATGGAGTTTCGGCATCAACGACGACCGCATGCAGAAAATGGTGGATGAAGTGCGTGGAAAGGGGGCGCAGGTGGTCGCGGTGCTGTCGCACAATGGCATGGACGTGGATCTCAAAATGGCCAGCCGCGTGCGTGGCATCGACGTCATTCTCGGCGGACACACGCATGACGCCGTACCGGCGCCGTCGCTGGTGAAAAACGCCGGCGGCAAAACACTGGTCATCAACTCCGGCTCCAACGGCAAGTTTCTGTCCCTGCTGGATCTCGAGGTCAGGAACGGCAAGTTAACGGATTACCGCTTCAAATTGCTGCCGGTGTTTGCCAACCTCCTCCCCGCCGACGTGGAAATGTCCGCTCACATCGAGAAAGTGCGGGCGCCGTACGCCGCCAAGCTCGCCGAAAAACTGGCGGTGACCGAGGGGCTGCTCTACCGGCGCGGTAATTTCAACGGCACGTTCGATCAACTAATTGTGGAGGCCATGCTCACTGTGCAGGGTGCGGACCTGGCCTTTTCGCCCGGCTTCCGCTGGGGCACGACCCTGCTCCCGGGTGACACCATCACCAGGGAACATCTCATGGATCAGACGGCCATTACTTACCCCACCGCGACGCTCAACCACCTTACCGGCGAGCAAATCAAAGTCGTCCTGGAAGACATCGCCGACAACTTGTTCCATCCCGATCCCTACTACCAGCAAGGCGGTGACATGGTGCGCGTGGGCGGCCTGCAATATACGTTGGATCTCACCCAGCAGCACGGAAAACGCATTCAGAACGTGGCGGTGAAAGGCAAGCCGCTCGACCCGGCGAAGAAATACAAAGTTGCCGGCTGGGCCAGCGTTCAGCCGATCGAACCCGGCACCCCCATATGGGATATCGTCGCCGACTATCTGCGTTCCAAGAAAACCGTCAGCATCCAGCGCCCGTATACTCCCCAGATCAAGGG
>JANLIC010000323.1 GCA_024654125.1 Sulfuricaulis sp.
CGCAGATACAGGCTCTGGCTCACGGTATGGTCGGACATCCCATCGATGTCGCAGCCGTTTGCCTGGATACGTTCATGCGCCCGGCGCAGGTCATCGAGGCTCTCGCCGATCTTCCAGCCGACGTGATACAGGCCAATGCGTTTGCCCTGCAAGGGGCCGGGGGCGGCACCGACTTCGATGAGCAACAACTCATGATGTGTGGTTCCGCCCGTCAACATCGCCGCCCGGCCGTTGAAGATCCGGCCAAGCCATTCCAGCCCCACCACGTCGCGGTAGAACGCCGTGGATTTCTCCAAGTTGCGCACGTAGAAAACGACATGTCCGAGGGTCGTCATGGATTTGGCCTCCGTTAACTATAATAATGATGTGGCGAGACAATCATAAATGAAGCATGGAAACGGCGTCTGGAAGAACACGGAATCCCGCGGCGTTATGGTGACATGGAGGACATGGTGGATAAACCCAAGGTAGGCCTGATTCTGGCCGGCGGCGGCGCGCGCGCGGCCTACCAGGTGGGCGTGCTCAAGGCCATCGCAGAAATGCTTCCGCGGGAATCCCCTAACCCGTTTCCCATCCTCTGCGGCAGTTCGGCCGGCGCCATCAATGCCACCACCCTGGCGATCTATGCCACCCGTTTCCAGGAAGGGGTGCGGCGTCTCACCTACGTGTGGCGCAATTTCAACGTGCATCAGGTTTTCCGCGCCGATACCCCGGGCGTGATCGCGAACGGCATGCGCTGGCTTGCGGCCATGGTCCTGGGAGGGCTGGGCCGGCGCAACCCGCAGGCGCTGCTTGACCGGGCACCGCTGCGGCGTCTGCTGCAGCAGACCATGCCTTGCGACAGAATCCAGGAGTCGATTGACGCCGGCGCGCTGCATGCGTTGAGCGTCACGGCCTCGGGTTACGACTCGGGGCAATCCGTGACCTTTTTTCAGGGCGTGTCTTCGTTGGGCACCTGGCGACGCGCGCGGCGTGTCGGCAGCGTGGCCAACATTACCATCGATCATCTCATGGCGTCCTCGGCCATTCCCTTCGTGTTCTCCGCGGAGAAAATCAACCGGGAATATTTCGGTGACGGTTCCATGCGCCAGATCGCGCCTATCAGCCCCGCGCTGCACCTGGGCGCGGACCAGGTGCTGGTGGTGGGCGTGCGGCATGAAGCTCCGACATCAGAGCGAGGTCAAATCGCAGAATATCCTTCGCTGGCGCAGATTGCCGGACACGTTCTGAACAGCATTTTCCTGGACAGTCTGGAGGCGGATCTCGAGCGCCTGCAGCGCATCAACAAGACCATCAGCCTGATTTCCACCGATCAACTGCGCGAGGGTGGGGTGACACTGCGCAACGTTGACGTGCTGGTGATAGCGCCGAGCGAGGACCTGGAAAAAATCGCCGCGCGCCACGCGCATCACCTGCCGCGCACGATACGTTTCCTGTTGCGCGGGCTTGGCACCTTCAACCGCAACGGTTCCAACCTGCTCAGCTACTTATTGTTCGAAAAACCCTTTTGCCGCGAACTGATCGACCTGGGCTATCGGGATGCCATGCATCGCCAGGATGAAATCCTGCGGTTTCTGGAGATGGAAACCGGATGACGCGGATTCTGGTCACCCTCGGCGTGATTTCGATCGTGGTGGGGCTGGCCTGGCCGTGGCTCGTGAAGCTTGGGTTCGGCCGGCTGCCGGGGGATATCGTGGTCGATCGAGAGAACTTTCGTTTCTATTTTCCAATCACAACGATGATTCTGATCAGCCTGGTGCTGTCGCTGATTGTCTGGTTGTTCCGAAAGTAATTCTCGAATCGCCTGCGGCGATGTTTGTATAAAAAAGCGCGGGGTGCTCCGCCCCCTGCTGCCCCAGGGTGACTTTTGTTTCGGCAAAAGTCACCAAAACCATTCCCCCCGGAGCGCGCGACACCTCCCTTGCGTTCCTCGCCTCACCGGGCGCTCGACCAACTCGCCGGGCGCTGACTACGCGCCTCGGGCTCAAACACGGTCTCGCTTAAAAGCTCCCGGTGGGGCTGCGGTACTCGGCGCGCGCTACGGGGTTTGGAAGAATACCTTGCCCTGCCTGAGTTTCACTCAGCCAGCCTTGCAGGGTTTCTCGGGTCGGTTAATACTGCATAGCCATGCTGATTTCTGACTCCGCCAAGTTATACGCCACAGGTCCAAGTTATACATCAAAAAGTGACATCTAAATTAAGTTATGGGATAAAAATAGAGGCACACACATGGCAATGACAAAGTGCAAAGAATGTGGCACGGAAGTCAGCACGAAAGCGAAGGAATGCCCAAAATGCGGCGCTCCTGTCAAAAGAAAAACTTCCGTGCTTACGTGGTTGGTCGCGATTCTTTTGGGTTTGTGGGTGGTTGGCTATATTGCGAGAGGCCCTTCCAATGATTCCTCTGTTTCGAGCGTCGCCAAGTCTGAGTCTACTCCGAGGGAAGTCGCTATGAAGGAAACAAAACTGGACTTCTCGTGGAATAAGGCTGGTTTCGGGAATGTAATGGAGGCGACTTTTACGGTTCAAAACAAGAGCAAGTACAACATCAAAGACATCAC
>JANLIC010000343.1 GCA_024654125.1 Sulfuricaulis sp.
CCTGCTCCACGACGCCACGAATCTGTTCATTCGCAAGCGGATTGCTGGGGTAAATTACGACGCCCCTATTGCTAACACCTTTGTGTCCGGCACAGCCTACAAAGTCGCAGTCACATGGGGCGCATCAGGCTCTCAGATCGCTGTGGATGGTGTGCTCGGAACGCCGCACGCGAACACTACCGCTGCTCAACTTGGAACCCGCTGGCAATGGGGCGCAGACGGCAACGGCGGCCAGCAGGCAGGGGCGGCGTTTAAGGAGATGTACCTGTTGCCGCGGGCGTGGAGCGATTCAGAACTAAGGGCGATGACCACATGAATGTAAAGCGCTCCATGACGCCGGACGACCTGAAGATGCCGGCCTGCCACAGTTCCGACATCGTGCTGCTCATGGCCGACCGCCACGTCCGCGCATCAGCCGGCATGTCCGATTGGGCGACCAAGGCCAAGCAGTGCGTGGATTTCGTCGAGGGCAAGCAGTGGAGCGAGTCGGCCCTGAAGAAGTTGGCCGAAGAAGAGCGGCCGAGCTTCACCTTCAACAAGATCGCTCCGCTGGTCCGCCTGGTGCTCGGCTATCACCGCAACAACCGCACGGATGCCAAGTTCCTGCCAGGCCATGACGGGACCGGTAGCAAAGAGGTCGCCGACTGCCTGACGCGCATCGTCAAGGTCATCTCCGAGATCAACCAGGAGCCCTACATCGACACGGAAGTGTTCATGGACGGCATCATGACCGGCCGCGGCTTCTACGATACCCGCCTCTCGTTCGAGCGCAACGACCTGGGTGAGGCCGAGGTCACGTCGCGCGACAACTTCAGCATCAAGGTGGATCCGGAAGGCGAAGAGTACGACCTGAACAAGCACAGCTTCGTCATGGAAGACCGCTGGGTATCCATCGATGAAGTCGAATTCACCTACGGCAAATCGTCGGCGGCCATGATTGCGCCGCTGATCCATGCCGGCGGCTACATGGGCGGCATTCCATCCTCGATCTTCGAGCTTGCCGACGAGGTAGCGCCGTGGCGCAGTTTTGGCGGCAGCCGCGGGCAGAACAACCCGTACATGCCGGTCGAGGCGTACCTGGCCAACTCGTTCGACGTGGCGCGCAAGAACATCCGCCTGGTGGATTGCCAGCACTATCGCCGCGTGATGCAGCGCTGCTTCATCGATCTGGAAACCGGAGCACGGGAACCGATCCCGGATA
>JANLIC010000008.1 GCA_024654125.1 Sulfuricaulis sp.
GGCCACATGCTGTCACGCGGCGCCGAGTCGCGCAGCCTGCAGATCGTAACCGGCTGCTATCGCGACGATAAAACCGACACCTGGGTCACGGTGCTGAGCGGCCCGATCGAGACATTGCGGCGCAGCAACCCCTGCGGCTTTTACGTCGAGACCGATTCACCATGACCGACGCCATCATGACCAAAAGATTCAGGCAAATCGGATTATTCGGCGCGCTGATGGCGCTAGCCACGCGACCGGAAGCAGCGCCGAACATCCTGACACGGCCCGTAGCCACGACACATCGGTTACACCTGACCAAGCATCGCCCAACGCGAGCGCAGCGAAAAACCATGCGCCGTATGCAAAAAATCAGCCGAAGAATCAACCGCCCATGACCGAAACCGCCATCGCCGCCGCCTTCGACGCCCTGATCCGCGCGCTGCACGCGCAGCATGTGCACGCCACCGCCTGCGGCGGGGAACAGAATTGCCGGGATTGCGCGCTCAACCAGGCCGCCGCCCACGCCGAGCGCGAACGCTACGAGGAAATGGTGCTGGGGAAAAAAACGTTCCAGCTGCCGACACCCGAAACCACCGATCACATTTTTTTACGCAAACAGGCGGATTGATGGAGCCATTTATCCCACAGCCATCACCAGGCAGGCGCGACGGGGGGCCGAAATACAGCCTACGCCACCGCCTCCGCATCTGGTGGCACCGCCGCGCGGCGAAGCATTGGTACGAGGAATACCTCTGCCACCGCAACTCCATCCAGATGCACGAACACTGGAAATACCGCTGCCTCGCCCGCGGCAACCAACACCAGCAGATCGTCACGCGGCTGGAAGCGGAGGCTAAGGCATGAGCCAGACCGGCGACGTCAAAATCCTTTCCAAGCTGTTCAACATGGCCGGCCGCGATCGCTTGGCGCTCAATCAGCGCCACCGCGAGGCGCCGATCCGGCGCACGCTGGAAAATCTCGAACGCTTCACCTGCTCCGTCGTCGATTGGCCCACGCCGATGATGAGCGACGCTGAGATGGAAAACTGGGCACAGCGCTACGAGCTCCACGACATCGCCAAGCGCGGCGTGCGCTTCATCACCTTCCTGCAATGTCCGGCCTATTGGCTGAAAGCGAGGCACTGAAATGGACCTGCCCTGGAATTATTTTCAATGGACGCTGGTGATCGGCGTCGCCGTCATCGCCGCGGTCATGGTCCTCGGCGCCATCGTCTGGCACGGCCACCTGATGACCTTCCGCGTGTGCTTCAAGACCAAAAACGGCAAGTCCGGGCTCACGGACATCGAGGCCGCGAACATCGGCGAGGCCGTGGAACGGCTGCGGACGCAGTACCCCGACGCCACCATCACCCGCGTCGAGGCGGTATGAAAATCACCCGCGAAAACTACCCGTACGCCGCCTTCGCCCTGTCCGCCATCGCGATGGCCGTGATCCTGCTTCTGGCGCTGATCACGGACGCCTTCGCCTGCGGCGGTGAACAACCGCCGCCGTTCACGCTTCCCTTCACCGCGCCAGCCTTAAACCACGAAAGGAGCAAACCATGAAGAAGTTGAAAATCCCCACCACGCCGGGTGCCGAAATGGACGATGGTCGATTTGTCGATCGCCTCTACGTCGCGGGCGCTCACTATGCCATCATCCTGCCGCCCAAGGCCGAGAGCGAACACGCACCGATCGCGTGGAACGATTCTGTCAAGCTTGTCAAGGGCGCACTCAGCTATTGCGACGGCCTGGCCAACACCAAAGCCATGGCCAAGGCCGGCAGCAAGCTGGCGCAGTGGGCGCTCGACAATAAGATGCACATCCCCAGCCTCGATGAATTGGAATTGATCTACCGCCATTTCAAACCCGGCACGGACAAGAATTCCTGTTATGCGCGTGCCGGTATCAACATCAGCGCGATGCCGCCCAATGACCCCTACACGCCGGACTCGCCCAGGCAAACCAAGCTTAAGGCCTTCCGAGAAGGCGGCCCCGAAGCCTTCGATCTGGCGTGGTACTGGAGCTCCACGCAGC
>JANLIC010000014.1 GCA_024654125.1 Sulfuricaulis sp.
GACCGCCTCACCCGCGAACTCACCGAAGCGCGGGCAGAGCGCGATGCGCTGCGGGCTGCTGCCAAACACGCGCGGGCCGCGCTCGGGTTAGTGCTGGCAAAGGAGCAGCCGGAATGAGCGACCTACCCGAACGCCTGCGCCGACTGTATGCGTGGAACGGCACGAACCATGTGCAGGAAGCGGCCGACGAAATCGAGCGGCTGCGGGCAGAGCGCGACGCGCTGGCGAAGCAAGGTGAAGCGTTCCGGCACCTCGTTGATGCGTGCAAGTTGCTGGCGAGCGAGGCAGAAGAATACGAATTCGATGACGGCATGGGACGCGGCGCTCTGCTCGACTACTGGTATGAATTCGACCGTAAGATCGACGCCGCCATCGACGCGCAGATCGAGAAGGGGAAGCCGAAATGACCGACGCCGAACAGCGGGTACGCGAGGCGCTGAAACACTGGCCCACGCTGATAGAGAGGGAAGATGTGCGCGCCCTGCTCGCCGACCGTGACGAGCGGGAAGCGAAGCTGCGGGCAGCCCTCCAGAACATCATGCACAACGCTGACGCGATGAAAGAACCGTGCGGCACGGACCCCGAAAGCTCGGCGGCAATCCGCAACGGCAAACTGGCGTCACTCGCCATGACAGCCGCGCAGGCACTCGGAATTGTGCGTGGGCCGGAAATACCTGCCGAATCTGAGCGCGAGGCGAAGCTGCGGGCAGAGCGCGATGCGCTGGCGAAGGCGCTTGAGCCATTCATCGGCTACGCCGTGCATTACGCGGCGGGCGGCATCTACACGCTCGACGTGTATGGACGCGATCTCGTTGCTGCCCGCGCCGCACTCGCGCAGATCGAGAAGGAGCGCAGCAATGGGTGAGCGAACGCCGTGGTATCCGATGAGCACGCTGCCGCTCAAGAGCCGCAGGGGCGAATACGAGTGGCGATGCACGTTAATACAGCAACGCAGGGTCCGCGTGAAATGGGACGGCAAGAACCTGTCCCGCAATGTCATCGGATCATCTGCCGTCCCGTCGACGGTCTGCGCCAGTTGCGCATGGCGCGGCCTGACGAAGCCAGCGAAGGA
>JANLIC010000004.1 GCA_024654125.1 Sulfuricaulis sp.
TGCAGCCGGCTACTGCCTCCAGAAAGTCCGTAACCACGATAATCGTAAACGTAAACGTCGAAACCGCGTTCGCGAAATATTTGCAACTCGCCGATAATCTGGTCGGCCAGCATGGCATTGCCTTGCGCCACCAGCAGATAGCCCCGGGGATTCCCTTTGGCGCGCAGCCGGTAACCGCCGAGCGTGCGTTTATCGAGGGTTTCAAAATGGATTCGCTCGATGTCGCGGATGCCCGCGATTCTTTGCGCGTTCGGGGCGCCGGCGGCACGTCGAAAAAACCAGAATGCCAGCGGTTCACGGACAAAACCGCAAACGCTGGTTTCAAGTTTGTCATTCGAGGCCATTGCCGGTTGCGCCATCCCGCCCCATCCGCTCCCCAGCACCGCAACCAGCGACAACACCCATTTGGCTCCGCGCCCGAAAGGCATGACCTCAGGCGAGTGCCTGTATCGGGGGAATGTTCGCCGTGGCCTCTTTATTGTTGCGACAACGCAGCATTGTCCAGTATCCCAGCGCATTCACGGGAATCCGCATTTCGACATCCAGCCGTGTGTCGCGGATGAAATGCTCCAGCGAGTAGTCGGGGCGAAATCCCATCACGCGTGAAAATGGCGCAACCAGCCGCTCTATCCCGCTGACCAGGGAATTGGGGTGCTGGAAATGATTCACAATGAAAAGCTGGCCGCCAGGTTTGCACACCCGGCTCATCTCCGCTGTCATGCACGCCGGATGCGGCGTAACCGACACGACATACATGGCCACGACCTTGTCGAAGCTGTTGTCGGCGAATTGCATGTGCTCGGCGTCCATTAACCGCAACGCCACCACCTGATCCAGCCGTTGCCGCCGCCGCCGCGCGCGGGCGCGCACCAGCATTTCGCGGGATAGGTCGATTCCCGTTACTTCGACATGACGTGGATAAAGGGGCAGGGAAAGGCCGGTGCCCACACCAACCTCCAGAATGCGTTCGCCGGGGTGGCAGTTCATCCTCTCAACGATTTCCTCGCGGCCAGGCTGGAACATGACCCCAAAATAAAAATCATAAGCCGGAGCGTAACGTCGATAGACCCTCTGAACGGCATTAATATCCACGCGCATAATCCCCCATGCTTGCAATTTACTGGCGAACGCGCCCGGTCACTCGGGCCGAATGTTCAGGTACCGGGAGCAGAATGTGACTTCACATCGCCGCGTTGACGGCGGGAGAAATCCTCCAGCTGTCGAGTGATGGCGCCGAAAGCGTCGCGGATCGCGACATACACATCCTCGTCCTGCGCCCGGTTCGCCACCAGTTCCGCGCCGGGCACGGAGAGATCGATGTGTACGCTGTAAAGTTTGCCTTGATGCTGGTGCCGTTGTGGCGATTCGACGACCACGCGACAGCTGATGATCTTGTCATGAAAACGACTAAGCTTGTCGGCCTTCTCACGGATACGGGACTCCACCGCTTCGGACTGCGGCATGTCTTTCAAGTTTATCTGCAATGGAATCTGCATGAGATCTCCCCTATTTAGTGCGTAACGCCCATTGCCCGAGGTGGACGCTCTTTCGGCCATGGGCGCAGGCAGCCACAAAGAGCGAGGGTTCCCTGGAAGTCAACACCACCGTCTTCCGGATGAGCCCTGCACGGCTCCGGCGGTTCAGGACGGCCAGCGCGACTCCCTTTTCGTGATTAACATCCTGAACGACAAGAATACCGCGATTTCATATTTTTCGCTCCTGGAAATGTGGATCGACCCAGCAACGCGGGAGACGTTCGCCGGAGAGAAAAATCATCTCGGTCTTGCGGAAACCGGTCGGATCCGGCATTTCCTCGCCCGCATGGAACCTGCCCTTGAATTCGTTCCTGAAAGGATCAAAGAGGGCCTCGATATCCATCACTTCCACAATATCACCGCTCGACACATGCCTGAGAAACATGGTACCTCCTGCACCTTGCCAATACCGCGTGTTTCAGGAAAGTTATTGCTCCTGGCCGTAATAAACATTCTTAGCTCACGGGCAATTTCGCGAATTCTTTGGATTTTCATGGTTCTGCCTTTTGGCAACCACGGGAATACCCATGAGACACCTGCCCGATTGCAAAATAATGGCGTGGCAGGCATGACTCGACATTGACGGACATCAATAATTCATCTCTGTTCCTTGAGGCCATGTGGTGCCGTTCGTATCCGTGCTCAACCTCGGGTCTTTACAATTCCGGCGCAGAATGGAACTATGACAAGTATTCATCATCAAGAATTTTTTTAATCCACATGACTTCAACTGCGAAGCTTGCCCTGTCGAGCAAAAACCTCAAGGAATTACGCGCCTTGGCGCGTTCTCGCGGCCTTCAGGGATATTCCAGAATGTCGCGGAACGAACTTGAAAAGCTTTTGTCACGTCATGGTGGAGTGAGGCAAACGGCCAAGAAAAAACCTACAAAAGCCGCGATAAATACAATTGTTGCCAAATCCAGCGTTAAATCCGTCAAATCCTCAGTGAAGTCAGCGCAGGCCCGCACCAAAAAAGAGCGGAAAATTGCAGCGGACGCACGTGACACGGCACATCGCCCCCCGACTCCGGGACTGACGCCGAAATGGGAGTGGGTCACCGATAACCGCCGCCAACCCGTCGATGAAGAGCAAGTGGAAAGCGCGAAATACGCCACCGTGTTGCCCGGTACGACCGTACCTCGCGCTGACACGGCGGACCTGAACGAAGATATCGACAATCTGCCGCCGGTCACAGAACCGACGCTATGCCTGTTGCCCCAGAAACCGGGCGTGTTGCACGGGTATTGGATTGTGCCACCGAATTCGATTCCGACTCCACGATCGCTCAAGCTCCGGCTCGGGCGAATTACTCGGGATGTCTTCGAGATCATCATCGAAATGGCGCTGCCGGATGCGCGCGGTCGCTGGTATTTTCATTTGGACGAAGCGGCCGATGTCGGCGCCGTGTACTTGCAGCTCGGCTACTATGAGCCGGGTGGGCGCTTCGTCACCGCGACCCGCCGCGGGATTGCCCGCATCCCGAGCCTGTATGCCTCCGACCGTACCGACCGACTGTGGTGGGTGAGCGAAGAACAATTTAGCGCCATGTACCGTCGCGCGGGCGGCTACGTCCGCGGCCCGCGTCTGGGCTGGGCCGCTTCCATCAGCAGTCCCGGCGGCGCGCCGGGCGCGCCCTCGTCTGACCGTCTTGCCTAGCCAGGCAGTGTAAGCAGCCGAAGATAACTAAAGATTCCCACTGACTTCCCCTCCCCCCCCCTTGCGGGAGCGGATAATGGCTGAGGGGTGTTTATATCCATAACGGCATACTAAAAGTGAATCCCAAAGGTTACCTCGCGCTGATTCTCCACGCGCATCTGCCGTTCGTGCGCCACCCGGAACACGAACGCTTTCTCGAGGAAGACTGGTTCTTCGAGGCCATGACCGAAACCTACCTTCCGTTGCTGGATGTCTTCGAAGGACTGGTGCGTGACAATGTGCATTTCCGCGTGACCATGTCACTTACGCCGACCTTGCTTTCAATGATGGCCGATCCGTTATTGCAAGTTCGCTTTGGACGTTATCTCGACGAACGACTCGAAGCCCTGCAAAGCGAGCGTCGTCGCACAGAGGGTAATGCCTATTTCCATCCGGTGATAACTTACTACAGTGATCTGTATAAACATCTGCGCCGTCGTTTCCTGGAACAGGATCAGATGGATGTCACCCGGTCATTCCGCCGTTTGATGGAAGCCGGCCATCTCGATATCCTCACCTGCGCCGCCACCCACGGTTATTTCCCGTTGCTGGCGGTGAACGAAGAAAGTCTCTATGCCCAGCTTTCCATGGCGGTGCGCACGCACCAGCGCCTGCTCGGCCGACGTCCGCGCGGCATCTGGTTGCCCGAGTGCGGTTACAAGCCGGGCGTGGACCGTCTGTTGCGCGAGTTCGGGATTGAATACTTTATCCTCGACTCGCACGGCCTGCTGAATGCCGACCCGCGTCCGAAGTACGGCGTGCACCGCCCGATCCGCACCCCGGGAGGACCGGCGGCGTTCGGGCGCGACTACGAATCCAGCAAGCAGGTGTGGGCGGCGGAAGAAGGCTACCCGGGTGACCCCGCGTATCGCGAGTTCTACCGCGACGCCGGCTTCGATGTACAGGAACCTCATATCCGGAAGCTGCATCATGCCTGCATTCCAACGTTTACCGGCCTGAAATATCACCGCATCACCGGCAAGACCGACTGGAAGGAGCCCTATCACCCCGGCTGGGCGCGCGAGCGTGCCGCGGAACACGCCGGGCATTTCATGTACCACCGGCAACACCAGGTCAACTGGCTGAGTTCCTTCTTCGACCGCCCGCCTGTCATCGTAGCGCCGTATGACGCCGAATTGTTCGGCCACTGGTGGTTCGAGGGACCGCAGTGGATTGATTTTCTTTTGCGCAAGATGGCCTGCGACCAGGACGAGATCAAAACCATCACGCCGTCGGAATATCTCGATCGCTATTCCGACCTGCAGCCGGCGACGCCGCCCGAATGCAGCTGGGGCGCGGGCGGGTTCCATGAGGTGTGGCTCAATGGCGCCAATGACTGGATATACCCGTATCTTCACAGCGCCGCCGAAAGGATGGCCACGCTGGTGTTACGCTTCCCCGATGCGCAAGGCGAACAACGTTGGGCGCTGGATCAGGCCGCGCGTGAATTACTGCTCGCGCAATCCAGCGACTGGGCGTTCATCATGAAAACCGGCACCAGCGTGGAATACGCGGTGCGTCGCTTCAAAACCCACCTGCACCGTTTCCACCGTTGCACCGGCATGGTCGAATCGGGAAGTTACGATCAACATTACATGAATGAAATCGCCGCGCGCGACAGCCTGTTCCCGGACATGGATTACCGGATTTTTCAGAATCGCCCCCTTGTCTGATTTCCACTGGCGTCGGAATTGCTTCTAGAATTATGCATCTGCTTTTCTACGGCATCTTCGAATTGCGATGATGCGCGAGAACACATTAAGGGAGAATCCTGTCTTAAGAGACTTGCCCCTGAACAATAAATGGTGGTTGCAGATTTTTATCTGCGCTCTTGTCCCCGCGACTGCCCAGGCAGCACACCCTTTGATTACTGAAGACACCGGAACCCAAAGCACGGGTCGTTTCCAGCTGGAGCTGATGACTGAACAAGGCTATCGGGATGAAGACTACGCCGCCAAGCATGGCCGGCAGTTTGCCGCCACGCTTTCCTATGGTGCCCGCGACAACATGGATCTGATCATCTCCGTTCCATATCAACGCCTAAGCTCTGATATCGGGGGAGGAATCGAAACGCACAGCGGAAAATCTGATGCCGGATTCGATATCAAATGGAATTTTTATGAGAATGAGACCCTAAGCATGGCACTAAAACCCGGCGTGACATTCCCTTCTGGCGATGAAACTGTTGGGCTCGGAAGCGGGAAATCCGGCTACAGCCTTTATCACGTCACGTCCTTTGAACCAAAGCCATGGGCGTTTCACCTGCAACTCGGTTATCGGCGTAATCGTAATATTGCAGATGAGCGGGAAGTCATCTGGCACGTCTCTTTCGCCGGATGGCGCGAATTCGGGGAGAAACTAAAAATAGTCGGCGATATCGGCGCGAACACCAATACCGACAAGTCCTCAAGCACCGAAGCGGTGTTTCTGATTCTTGGGGCGATTTACTCCCTCACCCAGAATATTGACTTGGACTTTGGCTTCAAAAGGGGGCTCACAAATGTTGAAACCGATTACACCCTGCTCGGCGGCATGGCGATCCGTTTCTGATCAGCTCCCCTTGAGGGCAACATAAGCAACGAGGGCGGCGACCGCGCCCCAGAACACCAGCGTCCCGGGCGAGACGCTTTGTTTTCGCAGCCTGGCAAACTTCGCAGGATCCTCTTTTTCGAGATTTTTGGTAAGTTCTTCTATCGCTTCTTTTGAATCCTTGAGATCCATCCCGGTAGCAACGCGATAGAGTTTTATCGCCGCAATCATGTTACCGCGAAAATGGCATCGCGAATGCTCGTGACCTGCTCAGGAGACAATTCATCCGCCATGCTCTGCTCCTGTCTTTTTCGATCTTATTTCAATCGCGCCGCGGCCAGCACCGCTCCTACCAATCCCACTTTCAAGTTGATCACCACCTGCACCGGAATGGCCGCGACATAGTTTTTCATTTTTCCCTTATTCAGGAATGCCTGCATGAATCTCCCGTCGGTCAGGCGCGAAAGTATTTTCGGCGCGATCCCCCCGGCGATGTAAACGCCGCCCGTGGCCCCCGCGGTCAACGCCAGGTTCCCCGCCTGCGCGCCATAGATGTCCACGAACAGGTTAAGTGCCTGGTTCGCCAGGGCATCATTCTTTGCCATCGCGGCATGTGTGATCGCCGCCGCCGGATCGTCGCCATGCATGGCCCCGGCGACCTCCGCCGATTCCGGCTCGGTCCCACGTGTTTTCAAAAAAGAGTAGAGCTGAACCAGGCCATGGCCGGATAGCACCAGTTCCCAGGAGGTACGGCCCGCGGCTTTCAGCAGATATCTTGCCAGATCGACCTGCATCTCGTTCGCCGGTGCGAAATTCGCGTGTCCGCCTTCGGTCGCGATCGGCGCATAGTGATCGTGGTCCCAGATGAGTATCCCCTGCCCCAGACCGGTGCCGGCGCCCAGCACCACGCGCGGGTCCTGCTTTACCGGCCGGCCTTTCTGCAGCGCGACCAGATCTTTCTTTTTCAGCGCCTCGATGCCGTAACCGATGGCCTGAAAGTCATTGATCAGCTGCAGGCGGGGAATCTTGAAGCGTCGTTTGAGTTCCGGTCCATGAATCTCCCAGGGCAGATTGGTGACCTTGACGAATTGTCCCCGAGTTTTTTCCTGGATCGGACCGGCGATGCCGAAACAGGCGGCTTTGATGGAATTTTTTCTCTCTTGCTTCAGGAATTGATCAACGATGGACGAAAAAGAGTTGTAAGAGGCGCTATCGAATCGCTGTTCCCGAATGGCGCGGCAATAAGCCCCCTTGCATTCCGCAATTTGGAGCAGCGTCTTGGTTCCGCCGATGTCGCCCGCCAGCACGCGCATGTGAAATCATCCTTCGCCATGAACAGGACATCACATTGTGAGGACGATGGCAAGATTGATATACTGGCGCGCTTCAAGCCGGGGTGGCGGAACTGGTAGACGCGCCAGACTCAAAATCTGGTGGTGGTGACACCGTGTCGGTTCGATTCCGACCCTCGGTACCAGGAGTAAAAAGGCTGCCCTTGGCAGCCTTTTTTTATTTCAGACTCTGGAGCGTCAGTGTGTCGAACAGACAAGCCGCAACGGGTCGCGCTGTTTCGCGCCGGCTGGAAGCGATACCGTGTACATGGCCCCGCCGGCACTGCACACCCACTCGGCGGAAAAATTCTTGGTGCAATTCGGAGAAGGGTCCTCCAGCACACCGGGGTCGATATTGAATTCGCACTGGGCTTGCCCATCGCAGACACGCGCAACCTGGGCCGTGGCGTTGCCCGGTTTAGCGCCGCAATTGCCGCCGTAGGTGCCGGTCACCACTTTGACGACGGATTTCAATCCTTCCGTCCCGGTATTCGCCGCCGGTTTGTCCATGGCCACGACACCGACCTGACTTGCCACGGCTACTCTCAGCATGCTTTCTCCCCGGCTAGTATCCGGGTAACGTGCTGGCGCAGACGGAGATTGACCCATGCTTTCACGCATCTTGTCCCGCAAAGCATCCGTCTCGTTGAAGTGCATCGCCAATCCCGTGAACATAAGAATTACGCCGAGGAGAGTGGCACCGATCCGGCCGGCGTTTCCCGGTTCAATTTTCCCCTCGATGCGCCCGAGCACGGCCACCAGGAGAAACAGAAGAGAGGCGAGGACGAACATGTGCGCGAGTGGCACATCCATCATTCTCGCCATCAGGTCCTGCATGTATCTCATTGTCCTTTGCCCCCGGAATAGCTACTCCCCTTATGGCAAATAGTAGAAGGACGCGGGAATAGCAACCGACCAGTGGTCTGTCTGACCTTGCCGCTAGTCGCGGTTTGATAGAGATATTCGGCTGGGAGTGGCAATCCTTGTGGGGGTCAATGGGTGGACACCGCTGAGAACTTTACTGCCGGCTCCGGCAAAAAAATCAGGCAACCTGGACCGGAATGGAATGGCGGGTGTGAGTGATGTGGTTGCGGCTGTTGACGTACACCAAGCGCGGTTTGAAGGCGGCCAGCTCTTTTTCCTCCAACTCCGCGTAGGCACAAACGATGACGATATCGCCGGGCGCGGCCTTGCGCGAAGCGGCGCCGTTCACCGAAATAATGCCCGATCCCTCCTCGGCGCGTATGGCATAGGTGGCGAAACGCTCGCCGTTCGTCAGGTTGTAAACCTCGATGCGCTCGTATTCGCGGATGTCCGCGACGTCCAGCAGGCGGCCGTCAATCGCCACCGAACCCTCATAATCGGGCTCGGAATGCGTGACGGTCACACGGTGCAGTTTGGACTTGAGCATAATGCGACGCATGAATCCTCCCAAGTGAAAAAGTGTGCGTTGTGTGCGCCTCGGCTCGCCTCCCCCTCTCTCCGGGAGAGGGAATGAGGGTGAGGGCCCTCACCCCGACCCCTCTCCCGCAAGCGGGAGAGGGGAGTCCAGTAATATTGGAGCCGTGGTGCGCTACGCGCTCAGTCAGTTCATATTATCGTGCCTAAACCGCCCGGTTTCAAATCAGATATTTATTTCGAATTCAATGTTGTCAATCAACCGCGTTAGACCCAACCAGGCCGCCACCAGCGCCACCAGATTACGATCATCCGGGCCCGGCTTTTGCAGGTCTTGCTGGCGGCGAACGCTGACGTAATCGGGCCGGAATCCATCCGCCCTCAGCTCCATGATGGCGTTTTCCTCCACCGTCTCCAGCATCATGCCCTTGTCCCGATGACGATCGCGTAAGGTGCCAAGCGCCTCGTAGAGGCGCGCAGCGACTTTGCGCTCGGTGGGTGATAGATAATCATTGCGCGAACTCATGGCGAGTCCATCCGGTTCACGCACTGTGTCCACGCCAATGATCTCCACCGGCAAACCCAGATCGGCCGTCATGAGGCGGACCAGCTGCCATTGCTGATAATCTTTTTTGCCGAACACGGCAACGTCAGGTGTTACCAGATTGAACAGACGGTTCACCACGGTGGTCACGCCGCGAAAATGCCCGGGACGGAACGCGCCGCAGAGATCGTCGCTCAGCGCCGGGACCTCGACGAAGGTCTGCGCGGTTTTCCCGCGCGGATAGATCTCGGATTCCGGCGGTTTGAACAGCACGTCAACGCCGGCGGAAAGCAGGGCCACCTTGTCGTGCGACGGCGTACGCGGATAGGAGTCGAAATCCTCGCCCTTCCCGAACTGCAACGGGTTGACGTAAATGCTCGCCACCACCACCGGCGCGTGACGCCGCGCCTCCTGCATAAGACGCACATGCCCATTGTGAAGATTGCCCATGGTCGGAACGAAGGCGATGCGCTTTCCCTCCTGGCGGAACCGCGCGATCTGATCCCGAAGACTGGCGACGGTTTCGACCGTGATCATGAAGAAGAGAAGCCATGCTCCAGGGCCGGGAACTTGCCGAACTTGACGGCTTCGATGTAAGACTTGACCGCCGCTTCGACGCTGTTGGCGCCCTGCATGAAATTTTTGGAGAACTTCGGGCTCGGCCGCGGGTAAATGCCGAGCATGTCCTGCAACACCAGGACCTGACCGTCGCAGTCTTTACCGGCGCCGATGCCGATGGTGGGAATCTCCAGATCGGAAGTGATCGCTTTGGCGAGCTCGGTTGGCACCGCTTCGAGCACCAGCAGCGAAGCGCCGGCCTGTTGCAGCACCTGGGCGTCGCGACGGATTCGTTCCGCCGTCGTGGTCTCGCGTCCTTGTACACGATATCCGCCCAGCTGATGCACGGATTGCGGCGTCAACCCCAGGTGCCCGCACACGGGAATGCCGCGTTCAACCAGGAATCGCACGGTTTCCGCCATCGGCTCGCCGCCTTCCAGCTTCACCACCTGCGCCCCACCTTTCTGCATCAGCCGGCCCGCCGAGGCGAAGGCATGTGCCGGGCTCCGTTGATAACTCATGAACGGCATGTCCGCGACGATCAGCGCGCGCTGCACCCCGCGCGCCACGCAACGACAGTGATACACCATGTCGGCGACGCTGACCGGTAGCGTGGAGTCGTGGCCCTGCATGACCATGCCGAGCGAATCGCCAATCATGATCATGTCGATACCGGCGGTGTCGAGCAGGCTCGCGAAACTATAATCGTAGGCCGTCAAGCAAGCGATCTTCTCGCCCTGGCGCTTCATTTCCCGGAGGGTGAAAGTCGTGACCGGCTTCACAGATTGGCGGCAAGAGGGTTGAAGAAATGGCGGCCACTGCGGATCTTGCGTATATGCGAGAGCAAGGTTTGGAAATCCACCTCGCGATTGACGATGTTGATCCGCTCGGCATTGACGACGAGCAAAGGTGCGGCTGTGTAATGGTGGAAAAACTGGGTGTACGCGTCCACCAGGGTTTGCAGATATTCACGCTCGATAAGACGCTCGTATTCGACGCCACGGCGTCGCACCCGCTCGTGTAGCACATCGACCGGCGCCTGCAGGTAGATCACGAGGTCCGGCGCCAGCAGATTCAGGCTCATCTGGGAGTAAACCTGTTCGTACAGCCGCAGTTCATCGTCATCCAGGTTGGCGCGCGCGAACAGCTTGTCCTTGTCGAGCAGAAAATCCGATACATATCCGCTGCTGAACATATCGCCCTGTTTGATTTGTTCAATCTGGCGCGCACGTTGGAATAGGAAGAATAACTGTGTTGGTAGCGCGAAAGATTTGCGTGACTGGTAAAAGCGCTCGAGAAAGGGGTTCTCCTCCGAGTGCTCGAGCAAGGGCTTGGCGCCAAAGACTTCCGACAGACGCACGGCAAGACTGGTCTTGCCAACACCGATCGGCCCTTCAACAACGACATAACCCGGATTTTCACTGTTCATATGCTGGATATTTTCAAAAGGGGCAACGCCCTGTTAAACGACATCCACTTTCTGTAACCGCTGTTCTGTGCATCTTGCCAGTAATTCACGCAAAAGACCGAATCCCGGAATGAACAAGTCCGGTTCGATTTCTTGTAAAGGATACAGGACGAAAGCGCGCTCGTGGAGCCTCGGATGCGGCACCGTCAGCTCCTCGGTTTCGATCACCCGGTCACTGTAGAGCAGCAGATCGAGGTCCAGTGTGCGCGGACCGCCCTTTTCTCCTCCTCGCACGCGCCCGTGGCGGCGTTCGATATCCAGCAAGTTTCGCATGAGCGTGGCGGGGGGCTGTCCGGTGAGCACGCGGCAAACGGCGTTGATAAAATCCGGCTGATCCTGCATACCGACGGGGGCGCTGCGGTAAAGCGACGAACACATTTCGACATGTGTCCGATCGAGCTGTGTTAAAGCCGCTACACCGGAACGCAGCCGCGCCAATGGATTATCCAGGTTGCTTCCCAAGCCGACATACGCGTGAACCGGATTCTCCGGGGATCTATCCATGGCTTGGCGCCTGCCCGGACGATGAACGCCGCCGCCGGCGTCGCCGCTTGCCACCCGTTCCGGACGGCGCGATGTCTGTCACCATGGCACGACGATCGTTTTCGCCAACAGTCTGGAAGCGTGTCCACCAGTCGGCCAATGCCTGATCGGCCTCACCGATTTCGACACGCAACAGGAGAAAATCGTAGGCCGCGCGGAAGCGTTTATTTTCAAACAGGCGGAATGCCTGCTGACCGGCGCGCCGTTCCAGGCGGCCTTGCAGGCTCCAGATTTCTCGCATCGGGACGCTGAAGCGTTTGGGAATGGTGACGTGCCGCAGCTGTTCGCGCAGTACATGTTCCGCGGCGCGGAACATGGCGTCGTGGCTGTTCATTCCGCGCAGAATGTGTTCGCCCATTTGCTCCCGCACCGGCTCCCAGAGCATGGCGGCAAACAGGAATGCCGGTGTCACCGGCTTGTTGTCATTCACGCGCGCGTCAGTATTGGCCAGTGCGCGCGGTACCAGCGTCACCGGGAATCCCTCTTCTTCGTGCTCAAGGCTCTTTTCCGTTAACGGGAACAGATATTGAAACAGCCCAAAATGCCGGAGTAACTCATAGGTTTCGAGCGCGTAGCCTCCGTGAAACAGTTTCAGCACTTCCTCGAACATCCGCGCTGGTGGCACGGACGCCAGCAAGGGCGCGAGATCGCGGATGGGCGCGGCGGTCTTCTCCTCAAGATTGAAACCCAGCTTGGCGGCAAAACGGACTGCGCGCAACATGCGCACCGGATCTTCGCGATAGCGTGTATCGGGATCGCCGATCACGCGCAGAATTCCAGCATTGAGATCCGCGACTCCGCCCGCGTAATCAATGACGCTGAAGTCATGGATATCGTAATACAGGGCATTGACGGTGAAGTCACGCCGGACGGCGTCTTCTTCCTGGGAACCAAAAACATTGTGATCCAGCGCGCCCGGCGAGGAATCCTGTTCGCCATCCTCACCTTCCGTTTCTTCCTCCGTTGTAAGGGGCTGCTCTGAAATGTCGCGGGGAATGGCGCGGAAAGTAGCGACCTCAATGATGTCTCTCCCGAAACGCACGTGCACCAGACGAAAGCGCCGGCCAATAATCCGGGCGCTGTGAAACAGCTTGCGGATTTGTTCCGGGCGCGCGTCAGTCACGACGTCGAAATCCTTGGGCTCCCGTCCCAGCATAAGATCGCGCACGCATCCGCCCACCAGCAGGCTGGCGTAGCCGGCTTCTTTCAAACGGTTCAGAACCTTGAGAGCATTTTCGCTGATCTGCGCGCGCGTAATGATGTGTTGTTCGCGCGGAATAATGACGGGCTCGTTAATTGTTCTTTCACCTGTCCGTATCAAAGCTAATGGTGGGTGTCCCTGTAATCTGTTGGTGCTTTGTCGGTCGGCACGTATAATAACACCGCTTTCGGCGCCACGCGCGCCAGTCTCGAACGCTCCCATCGTCTAGTGGCCTAGGACGCTGGCCTCTCACGCCGGTAACAGGGGTTCGAATCCCCTTGGGAGCGCCAAAAACTAAAAAGGGCCCTAAGGGCCCTTTTTGTATTGAAGCACACACCGGATTATGACTCTTTCGTATCCGTCGTGGCGCTACCCTTTTTCAACTGTTCCACGATTCGCGAATAGCCGCCCCGCTCGGCAATTTTTTCCGCCGTGTCGCCGCGTCCGTCGGTGGAACTCATGTCCGCGCCGTTGTCGAGGAGCATTTGCACGATATCGCTGTAACCCTTGTAAGATGCTGCCATCAACGGGGTCTTGCCGCTGACGGTGCGCACGTTCACATTCACGCCCTGGTTCAGTAATGACTGAACCACGGCAATACGTCCTTTGAGAATCGCGGTGAACAGTGCCGCGGCACCGTGCGCGGTTTTCGAGCGGCCGCTTTTCTCGAGACCGGACGGCAACTTCAGCAGGCGATTGCTGAGTGAAATTACAATCATGGCCACCAACCCGAGCAGGCTGATCTGCGGGTCGATGCCAAATTCCTTGGCAATGTCCTCGGGTACGTTGGCGCCGGCCGCCAGGATAACGATCACCAGGATGAGGGTGAATTTAAGGTATCGGACCAATGCGACGGCTACAACAGCGATCAGTCCACCCAGCAGATAGCGGCGGTCGAAGCTAATCCAATCTGTCCATGCATCGGGGAGATTGGCGCCAATACTGAGCAGCACGACGACGGCAACAAGCCCCCAGTCTCGCGGCGATTCTTTTAGGATGACCACTTAAGCTCTCCTGTTTTTTCCTGACAAACAGATGACGCCAGTCGAATCCCCTGTGACGGCACCTTTAAGTCTAGTTGCGTTTTCCGTCCTGTGAAGTCTAGAGAAATCCACTAACCTGGGGCAGGACATCGTGAAAAGTCGAGATAATCAAGGCTATAAAATCGCCTGCGATCCAACTCATTCATCCTTGTTTTCCGTGATGCGGGCCAGCCACCGGGCTATGTCCTGAATCTCATCCGGCGCCACGGAATGTCCCATGGCGTAGCTATGCCACTCCAGGTTGAGACCCTGTGCCTGCATTCGCGCGCGCGCCTGCTGCGCCATTTCGTACGGAATCATCTGATCGTCCGTGCCATGAGCCATAAAGACCGGAACGGTGAAGTTGGCCGGGTGAATTTCTGCCATCAGGTTTTCCAAATTAGGTACCGGCGCCGACAGCGAAAGAATTCCGGCCAGGCGGTTAGGATAACGCAGACCGGTGTGCAGCGCGATCGCCCCGCCCTGGGAAAATCCTGCGAGCACAATCCGTTCACTGGCAAAGCCGTGCCGAATTTCATTATCGATCAACCCCAACAGGAGTTCCTCGGATTCGTGGATATGCCCGATGTTTTGTTCAAACCCGCTCTCCGACATGGCGATGTCATACCAAGCGCGCATCACGTAGCCGCCATTTATAGTAACCGGGCGATAGGGAGCATGCGGGAACACGAACCGGAATGCACGCGAAGCCGTTAAATGCAGTTGGGGCACCAGATTTTCGAAATCGTGACCGTCAGCGCCCAAGCCATGCAACCAGATCACACTGGCCGTGGGCTGTTGCCCCGTTTGGCGCTCGATGGCAGGCTCCTCGCGCGGCGAATTATCCATTCGCTACTCAGCCTTCTCCCTCATACACACATCCGGCGGTGCAGGTTTCCCGAACGACCACTTTGGAAAGCACCGGTAGCGCCGGCATGAGTTTGTGCCAAATCCAGCGGGCCAGGTGTTCGCTGGTGGGATTCTGCAGACCTTCAATCTCATTCAAATAACGATGATCGAGCTGTTCAAAGATTGGTTGGAAGGCTCGCGACAGGTCGGCAAAGTCCATGATCCAGCCTAATTTCTCGTGTACCGGGCCGTTAACGTGAATTTCTATATGGAAGGAATGACCGTGCAAACGCCGACATTTGTGGTTTTCCGGAACATTCGGCAGCAGGTGCGCCGCCTCGATAGTGAAGTTCTTGAATATTTCCACGGGAATAACCGGATAGAAACAATGAATAATCAAGTGTAGCGGCTTTCTTGTCCGCCGGAAACCGGCGCCGCATTCGCGAGGCTGACGCTAGGGCGTTAGAATGGCCCGCCAATTCGAAAAATCGTCAGGCCACCCTGAGGAACCATGGCTCAAGATCTCTTACCACTTATCGTTGAGCCGGCGGAACTGGAAAAGTATCTGGGCAAGGAACAGTTGTTGATAGTCGATCTTTCCCGCCCCGAAACCTACGTTCAGACTCATGTTCCCGGTGCGGTTCATATCGACTACCCGCAGATCGTCGCCACGCGCGCCCCGATCTTAGGTCTGTTGCCGGACGCCGCCCCCTTGAGCGATGTACTCAGTTCCATCGGACTGATACCCGACAGCCATGTCGTGGCGTATGACGACGAGGGCGGAGGTCGGGCCTCGCGTCTGCTCTGGACACTGGATACCGTCGGACATCACCGCTATTCGCTGCTGAATGGCGGGCTGCACGCCTGGCTCAACGACCGGCACCGTGTCAGCAACGAGCCCGTCAGAAAAACGCGCAGCGATTACGCCGTGAAATTCGACAACAGCGTGGTGGCGGACAAGGCATACATCATGGATCGTTTGCGCGACGCGAACGTCGTTATCGTGGACACGCGCACGCCGGCGGAGTACCGCGGCGAGACCAAGCGCGCGGACCGTGCCGGTCACATACCCGGAGCGGTGAATTTCGACTGGATGAATGCCATTGACCAGACGCGCGGTGCGCGTCTGAAACCGGCGGAAGAACTAAGGCGGGTTTTGACTGACCTCGGTGTGACACCGGAAAAGGAAATTATCGTGTACTGCCAAACCCATCACCGTTCGGCCCATACCTATGTAGTATTGAGAAGTTTGGACTACCCGCAGGTGCGCGGCTACCCGGGTTCCTGGTCAGAATGGGGCAACAGCCCCGAGACACTTATCGAGTGAAAGGCCAGCCGACTTGGAAATTATTTCCAAAATAAAAATCCCGCCACGGTAAATCACAAGACTAGAACCTATCTCAAAATTGCTTGAGCAATATCATGATGGATGCCAGCTGGACGAAGCCGAGAAAATTCTCGGCGTAGTATTCCCAGCGAACCAGGAGACGACGTTGCCATTGAATCCAGGCGAAGAATCGTTCCACGAGCCAGCGCCGTTCATAACGACGCAATCGGCGGCCGTCCTGCGTCTTGCGTTTCTTCCGATTCGCGCGATGCGGGGAAATCATCTCGATGCCGTCGTTCCTCAGTTCGTCGTCCAGCTTATCGCTGTCGTACGCGCGGTCGCCGATCAGGTTCTCGGGCTTCGCTTCAATCATGTAGAAGTCAAAACTCAACTGCACCAGCGTCACTTCGTGATGGTTCGCCGCGTGCGTGCTGACCGCCAGCGGCAGCCCGTGGCGATCCACAATCGCCATGATTTTCACGCCTTTACCGCGCTTGGTCGGGCCGATTTCCTCCCCGCCGCCCTTGGCCGAGGCAAACGTCGCGTCGATGAAGCATTCCGATTCATCCAGGCCGCCCTCATCCCGAAGCGTATTGGCCAGATCGGTCAAGACGGCCCGCAACACCTCGCGGCGACACCACTGCTGAAAGCGACGATGGACCGTTTTGTAATTCGGATAACCCTGCGGCAGCCTGTGCCACTGCGCGCCGGTGTTCAGAATCCAGAGCACCGCTTCCAGCACGGCTCGGGTGGGGACCGGCTTGCGTCCCGGGCGATCTTCGGGAATACGTTCCTCGGGAAAATGTTCCCGGATC
>JANLIC010000016.1 GCA_024654125.1 Sulfuricaulis sp.
GGGGTCATGTTGGCATCGAGATACTGGCGGGTGATATCGAACACCGGTCGCACCTCGATGGATTTTCCGTCGACCGTCTTGACCTTGAACCGGCCTTCGAGCGCCGGATCGACGTTGAGCTTCACGAAGTGCTCACCCAACTGATCGCGGCCGATGGCCGTGGCGGCGTTGGTCTTGCGGTCCCACACCACAAAGTCCACCAACTCCTTGGCCATGTAATCGGACACGTACATGCCGTCCTGCTTCACCGTCGGCGGCGCGCTCTCGCCCTTGCGCAGCATGTGCGTCCAGTTCTTAGGGATAGAATTTTTATGCTCCGGGAAAATGTCGGTCGCCTTGAGCAGCTCCAGGCTGTCCATGCGCACCAGCGCCGGCAGGTCGGTGTAGCGTTTGACGAAGTCGACGTTGTAGAGATTCTCCTTGATCATCACCTGCGCCACACCGAGCGCGAACGCCGGGTCGGCGCCGGGGCGGATCACGATCACATCGTCACACTTGCTGGCGGTGGCCGAGTATTCCACGGTCACGGCCACGGTCTTGGCGCCCTTCAGGCGCGCCTCGGTGAGCCAGTGCGAGTCCGGCATCTTGGTGGTGATCCAGTTCATGCCCCAGACAACGATGAGCCTGGCGTTCTCGGCGTCGAACAAATCGAAGTCGTTGGTCTGGTCGCCGGTCACCATCGGGTGCCCCGGCGGCAAGTCGGTGTGGAACGAATACGAATCCCAGGCGCCCGCGCCCTTGGCCTGCGCGGGCTCTACGCCGCGCAGTTTGGCGTCGAGAAGCGCCATCGAGTTGCCCATGCGAAACGCGCCGACGATGCGCAACGCCCCCTGCTTGGCCATGCCGCCGCGGAATTTAAGCGCGCGCGTGCCCGCGCCCTCCATGGCGTCCACCATGTCCGGGTCGTAGCCCTGCGCGAGCAGATAATTTTTTCCCGCCTCGCCGGTGTAGGTCTGGGCAATGTTGTGCAGCGAGGCGGCGTGATAGCGATGCGCCTCGTCGAACGAGACCTTCACCCAGGAATCCCAGCCGCGGCGCATTAACTCCTTGGGCGCGGCGCCGGTGGTGGGATCGCGCGGGAAACCCCGGTCGACCCACTGCTTGAAACCCTTGCGCAGAAACGCACCCTTGACGCGCCGGTCGCCGTAGAAGCGCCGCGCCAGCACCAGGCCCTTCTGGCAGCAGCGCGGGTCCCAGCGGTGCGAGGCCTGATTGCCGGAAAGATCCTGCGCCTTGCCGTAGCCGTAGGTCGGCTCGATGCGCACCACCACGTTGTTTTTGACGAAGGCGTTGAGCAGACAGTTGTGGGTGTCGTTCGGACAGCACAGAAATACGAACGACTTGTCGGTGCGGTATATGTCGCGGTACATGCGCTCCCAATCGCGGTTGGGATAATCTGCCAGCGGGTTATCCACCCGCACCGGCGCCAGGAACCGGTACTGCGCGAATAGCGCCGCCGGTGTCGCCAACGCCCCAAAACCGGCCGCGCCGGCAAGCTGCAAGAACCTGCGCCGGGATGCCGAAAATTCGTCCGGCTCGCTCATCGTTCGCTCCCCATCATCAAGATTTTGGATGAACTTTAGGCGGCGGTCGTGCACCAGTCCTTGATATAAATCAACTCAGACGTCCGAAAACCGCTAAGGCCCGAGGCGAGCGGCGGCAAGACAAACACGGATGCGCCCATTCTCGGCCGCAGTCGTGCCAAGGCCGATTCACGCTACAATGACGCGAAGGCCGTCTGCCGCACCGCCATCGCCGATGGCGCGCACGGACGACCCGGAGATGGTCGCCGCGGTCAACGAGCGTTCCTTTGCGTCTTCGCGTTCAGTCTTT
>JANLIC010000032.1 GCA_024654125.1 Sulfuricaulis sp.
CCTTGGCGGCCATCGCCGCCAGTTCCTGGCCGATGCGTTCCGGGACGTTGTTTTTCACTTCCGCCATGGCTCCGAGGATGGCATGTTCGAAGGCTAGCACGTCGGCCCCGCCATGACTCTTGATGACGGTACCATTGAGCCCGATCAGCGTCGCGCCGTTGTAGCGACGCGGATCCACGCGTTTTTTGAACGCCTGCAATACCGGCAGTGACACGAACGCGGATAACCGGGTCAACAGGTTGCGTTTGAATTCCTGTTTTATGTAATGCGTGATCATCCGCGCCAGTCCCTCGCTGGTCTTCAGCATGACGTTCCCGACGAAACCGTCACACACGACGACGTCCAAGTCACCCGTATAGATCTCGTCGCCTTCGACGAATCCGACATAATTCAAAGAACTGACACGCAAGAGTTCATGGGTTTTCTTGACGGACTCATTTCCTTTGATGTCTTCTTCGCCGATATTGAGCAGGCCCACGCGCGGTCGGGGTTTGCCCTCGACAGCGCTGACGAGAATGGAGCCCATGATGGCGAATTGCAGAAGCTGCTCCGGCGTACAATCCACGTTGGCGCCCAGATCGAGCACATGCACGTGGTCATGCATGGTCGGCAAGGCCGTGATAATGGCCGGCCGATCGATGCCCGGAAGCGTCTTGAGTACAAAGCGCGCGGTCGCCATGAGCGCGCCTGTGTTGCCGGCGGAGACAACCGCCTGGGCGGCGCCTTCCTTGACAAGATTGATGGCCACGCGCATGGAGGAGTTTTTCTTGTTGCGCAGCGCCTGCGCGGGCGGTTCGTCCATGCTGACGATTTCAGAGGCATGATGAACGGTGAGATGTTCGCTCATAGCTGCCTGATGGCGCCGGAACTCGGCTTCGATGGCTTCCTGCCGGCCGACAAGAATGAGTTTTATCGCCGATTGATGTTTCAGCGTTTGGAGGGCTGCGGGCACGGTGACACTCACACCGTGATCACCCCCCATGGCGTCGAGGGCAATCGTGATCACGTTCTCACGACCCTGATCGGTTCCGGATCAATCCGCCAATATTGATCCGGCATGAACCATGTTGGAGGGAGAAATGCACGGAAAAATATTCTTGTGCTTTCATGGGGCAGTCAACATGCCGGATCAATAATAAAATTCATCACGATTGTCCGAAGATTATGGCGGAAAATGGCACGTCCCAAATCCCGATTACAGAAATCAGATCAGCGACATTGCCAAACGGATACACGCCGTCTCAATTTTCCGATTTGGTGTCCAGCACCTTGCGGCCACGATAGTATCCGTCGACGGTGACATGATGGCGGCGATGGGTTTCACCGCTCGTCTTGTCTACCGAAAGCGCCGACTTCTTAAGGGAGTCATGCGAACGGCGCATCCCGCGGCGGGAGGGTGATACTCGGCTTTTCTGTACGGCCATGGCAAATCCTCGTCACGTTAGATAATAAACGGTACTACCTGGTTTTCTTCATCTTTCTCAGCACGGCAAACGGGTTTTTCTCTTCCTGACCGATGTGTCCGTCGCGCACCACATAAGACCTGGCCGGACACCGGTTCGGTTCATGCATCGGCACCATCGGCAGTGCCAGTAGTAACTCATCCTCCACCAGGGTGCTCAATGAAAGCGGCTTGTCCACCACCAGGACGTCCGTGTCATCTTCGTGCGCCGCCAAGCGCTCTCCCGCCTTCATCAGGATCAGCCAGGGCGAGGCCTCCAGGTTCAGGTCCATCGCTTCCAGGCATCGCTGGCAACTGACCCGCAAGCGCACGTGCAAGTCCCCGTGCATCAGGAAAATTTTTTCGCCTACCGACCGCTCAAAGGAAAGATCGACGAGAACATCTCCCGACCCATCAAGACTCCCTTGTGAAATCCGCGGCATGCTTCTCAGCGGAAGGGTGCCCGTCAGGTGCGCACCCCGCTCTGCCAACTGTATCGGATCGATGCTCTCCGGTAACTGTCCGTGCAGTTCCTTCCAGGATGACGACATAAATCCCCTCACAGGGCCGAAATTGCCTCCGAACCGTACACTAAGCGACCGCACCCGGCGGATTCTGCGGTCGGCCAGCCGGATGCAGGCCGCGCATCATATATTTGCTGCAAACTCGTGTCAAAATAGGGTATTAGGGCTGTCGGCGGACAGCAAATCCTGTTGACAGTATCGCCCCCTTTCCGTAAAAACGAGGCGCGGTGCCCTGCCGGGCGCCGGGCGGACATTTCTGCGGAGTTCAGCTTGATCGAGAAAATTCTGATTGCCAACCGCGGCGAAATCGCGGTGCGCGTGGTGCGCGCCTGCGCCGAAATGGGCATCAAATCCGTCGCCATCTATACCGATGCTGACCGCCATGCCTTGCACGTCAAAAAGGCGGATGAGGCGTATAACGTCGGCCCCGACCCCGTGGGCGGCTACCTCAATGCCCACCGCATCGTGAACCTGGCAGTCGCGAGCGGTTGCGACGCCCTCCATCCCGGTTACGGCTTTCTATCGGAAAATCCCCAACTGACCGAAATCTGCACCCGGCGCGACATCATCTATATCGGTCCGACCGTGGACGCGATCCGGCGCATGGGCGACAAAACCCAGGCGCGCGCCGCCATGATCGCCGCCGGGGTGCCGGTGGTACCGGGCAGCGAGGGCAATCTCAAGGATATCAACGAAGCCGTGAAGCTGGCCAAAAAAATCGGCTACCCGGTAATGCTGAAGGCCACCTCGGGTGGCGGCGGGCGCGGCATTCGCCGCTGCCACGACGAGGACGAGCTCACGCGCGCCTATGATCGTGTCGTCTCCGAAGCCACCAAGGCTTTCGGCTCTGCCTCCGTGTTCCTGGAGAAGGCCATCGTCAACCCGCGACATATCGAGGTGCAGGTGCTCGGCGACAAAGAAGGCAACATCATCCACTTGTTCGAGCGCGACTGCTCTATCCAGCGACGCCACCAAAAACTGATAGAAATCGCCCCTTCCCCCCAGCTCACCGAAAAGCAGCGCGCCGCGGTATGCGAGCTTGGAGTGCGCGCGGCCAAATGTGTCAATTACCAGAATGCGGGAACCGTTGAATTTCTGTTCGACCAGGAAGGGAGGTTTTACTTCATGGAAATGAACACCCGCCTGCAAGTGGAGCACACCGTCACGGAACAGATCACCGGCGTGGATATCGTGCAGGAACAGATCCGCATTGCCGAGGGCCAACCGCTTTCCTACATGCAAGACCAGATCCAGCGTCGTGGCTACGCGATCCAGTTCCGCATCAATGCCGAGGACCCGAAGAACGACTTCCTGCCGAGCTACGGCCGCATCACGCGCTATTACGCCCCGGGCGGCCCGGGCGTGCGCACCGATGCCGCCATCTACTCCGGCTATGAATTTCCGCCGCATTACGACTCCATGTGCGCCAAACTCACGGTGTGGGCGCTCACCTGGGACAAGGCCCTGGCGCGCGCACGGCGCGCGCTGCTCGACATGGGCGTGCACGGCGTGAAAACGACAAAGCCCTTTTATCTGGAAATACTCGGCACCCCGGAATTCCGGGACGGGAAGTTCGACACTGGGTTCATTGAAAAGCACCCGGAACTGCTAAACTATTCGATCCGCCGTCCGCCCGCCGACCTGGCGGCGGCCATCGGTGCCGCGATCGCGGCGCATCACGGTCTGTAGAAATAAAGGGAAGGCATGACCTCTTCGTCAAAGAAAGTAATGGTGACCGATCTGGTGTTGCGCGATGCGCACCAGTCGCTGCTGGCCACGCGCATGCGTACCGAGGACATGCTGCCGATCTGCGACAAACTCGACAAGGTCGGCTATTGGTCGCTGGAGGCCTGGGGCGGCGCCACCTTCGATGCCTGCCTGCGTTTTCTGAAGGAAGATCCGTGGGAACGCCTGCGACTGCTCAAGAAAGCCCTGCCCAAGACGCCAATCCAGATGCTCTTGCGCGGCCAGAACCTGCTGGGTTATCGCCATTACTCCGACGACGTGGTCGAGGCGTTCGTGAAAAAATCAGCGGAGAACGGCGTCGACGTATTCCGCATCTTCGACGCCATGAACGACATGCGCAACATCACGGTGTCGGTCCAGGCCGTGCTCGAGGCCGGGAAGCACGCGCAAGGCGCCATCTGCTATACCACCAGCCCGGTGCACACCACCTCGCATTTCGTCGAGATCGCGCGGGAGATGGAAAAAATGGGCTGCCAGTCCATTGCTGTCAAGGACATGGCCGGACTCATCACACCGGCGCGCACCGTGGAGCTGTACCAGGCGCTGTCCAAGGCCGTGAAACTGCCGCTCGCGTTTCATTCGCACACCACGGTGGGCGTGGCCAACATCTGCATGTACCTGGCCGTAGAGAACGGCGCGCGTCACGTCGACACGGCGATCTCCTCGCTTTCCTGGGGAACCAGTCATTCCCCGACCGAGAGCATGGTGGTCGCCCTGCGTGAAACCCCCTACGACACCGGGCTGAATCTCGAGTCGCTCCAAGAGATCGGTTTTTATTTTCGCGAGGTGCGCAAAAAATATCACCAGTTCGAGAGCGAATACGCCGAGATCGACACGCGCGTGCAAGTGAGCCAGGTGCCGGGCGGCATGATCTCGAACCTGTCGAACCAGCTCAAGGAACAGGGTGCGCTCAACCGCATGAACGAGGTGCTGGCCGAAATCCCCAAGGTGCGCGCGGACCTCGGATACCCGCCGCTGGTCACGCCGACTTCGCAAATAGTCGGTACCCAGGCGGTACTCAATGTCCTGACTGGCAACCGTTACAAGAGCATCACCAACGAGGTGAAGCTCTATCTCCAGGGCCGCTACGGCAAGGCACCGGGCAAAGTCAACGATTCCGTGCGCAACATGGCCATCGGCAACGATGAAGTCATTACCTGCCGCCCGGCGGACAAGATCAAGCCCGAACTGCATCGTTTACGCGAGGAAATTGGCGAACTCGCCAAAAGCGAGGAAGATCTACTCACCTATGCCATGTTTCCGGAAATCGGGCGCAAGTTCCTCGAAGAACGTGCCGCCGGCACCCTCGCCCCGGAAGCATTGAAGCCGCCAAAATCCGCGGCAGCGATCAGCCTCCCTGCTTACGCGCCGACGGATTTCAACGTCACGATGCATGGCGAGACTTATCACATTCGCGTCACCGGTGCCGGTCACAAGACCGAGGAACAGCGCCCGTTCTTCGTTTCGGTGGACGGCGTGCCAGAGCAAATCCTCATCGAAACGCTCACCGAGACCATTCCGACCGAGGCCGGCATGGTGGACACGCGCCGCGCGTCCAAGGGATCGAAGCGGCCCAAAGCCTCCAAAGAAGGCCATGTCACCAGTTCCATGCCCGGCACCATCGTGGACATCCTGGTCAAGGCCGGCGCCAAGGTGAAGGCCGGCGACCCGGTGCTGGTGATTGAGGCCATGAAAATGGAAAACGAAGTGCCGGCCCCGGTGGCGGGCATGGTCAAGGCGGTGAATGTCGCCAAGGGCGACAGCGTCAACCCCGACGAGGCTCTGGTCGAAATAGAATAATATTTTCTTCACGCAGATAAACGCAGATGATGAATACAGATGCTCGCAGATTCGTGAATTCACCGTTCAGGAAATCCGCGTTTATCTGAGTTTTTTATCTGCGCTCATCCGCGGCCCCGACATTTAATGCCATTAAAACTTATTCTCGCCTCATCCTCTCCCTACCGCCGCGAGCTGCTGGAGCGACTGAAAATTCCCTTCGACGTCATGGCGCCCGAGGTGGATGAAACGCCATGTCCTGGCGAGACGCCGGAAAAATTGGTGGAACGGCTGGCCGTCGAAAAGGCGCGCAAAATCGCCGCGCACAAGGCGGGAACGCTGGTGATCGGTTCGGATCAGGTGGCGGTCTACAACGGCGGCATCGTCGGCAAACCCCACACCCATGACAAAGCCGTGACACAGTTGCAATCCGCTTCCGGAAAGACCGTCACGCTCTACACCGGCTTGGCGACGGTCAACGCTGACACACAACGCGTTCAATGCGAAGTCATTCCGTTCCGCGTCACATTCCGCGTGCTCACTGATGCGCAAATCGAGTCCTATCTGCGCAAAGAACAACCCTACTCCTGTGCCGGCAGCGTCAAGTCAGAAGGTCTGGGGATTGCCTTGCTCGAGAGATTCGAGGGAGACGATCCGAATACGCTGATTGGTTTGCCGCTCATCCGCTTGGTGCGGATGCTCGAAAACGAAGGGATAAAAGTTATATGAATTCTTGCCGCAAAGACGCAAAGGACGCAAAGAAAAACGATTAGCAGTTAAAGCTGTCCCGGTTTTATTCTCCGATTATCTTTGCGTTATCTTCGCGCTCTTTGCGCCTTTGCGGCAGATTTTCTTATTTTAATACCGGGGCGCGGCCGAAGAGATCGGTGCCGAGTGTCTGCGCCATGGCTGTACCCAGTCGCCGCGCAAACCGGTCGAAAACGTTTTCCCGATGAGTGTAATCCACGATTTCTTCCGCGCCGATGATCTCGCGCGCCACGAAGCTGGCGCCGCCGAGGTTGTCTACCAAACCCATCTTGATAGCTTCCTCGCCGGTCCAGAATAATCCCGAATACATGTCTTTGGTTTCTTTCAATGCATCGCCGCGGCCCTGGCGCACCGTGTCGATGAATTGCTTGTGAATCTCGGCGAGCATTTGCTGGGCATGTTTCACTTCTCCGGGCTTCACAGGTCCGAAGGAATCGAGAAAACCCTTGTGCTCACCGGCGGTAAGGAGACGTCGCTCCACGCCGAGTTTCTTCATGGAGTCCACGAAGCCGAAACCGTTCATGAGCACGCCGATGGAACCGACGACGCTCGCCTTGTCGGCATAGATTTTGTCGGCGGCCGCGACGACGTAGTAGCAGCCCGAAGCACACACGTCGCCAATAACAGCGTACAGCGGTACCTTCGGATATTTCGTGCGCAAGCGTTTTATTTCATCGTTGATATAGCCGGCCTGCACCGGACTCCCGCCGGGGCTGTTGGCGCGCAGAACGATCCCCTGGGTTGATTTATTTTCAAATGCGGCGCGCAAACCGGAAATGACGTTGTCGGCGTTGGCGAGACTGTCGGCGCTGATCACACCTTGCAAGTCGATGAGCGCCGTGTGACGCGACGCCAGCGCCTTGCCGCTCCAGTTGTCCGACAGCGCGATCACCAGGAGCAATACCAGGTAGGAGGCGAAGAACAGCTTGAAGAAAATGCCCCAGCGGCGCGCCCGGCGCTGTTCCGTCATCGAGGCGAACGCCAGTCGCTCGAGCAGATCGCGCTCCCAGCGCGGGGGCTTGCTATCGGCGCCGGATGATCCGGGAGCGGAGTTGCTATCGTCTGTCATGAAAGGAGCCTCATGCCACGTCTGCTGAACCTACCAAGTGTATATCATCCCCCAATTTGAGCAGTATTTCGCCGTTTTCCTCGATAATGGGAAGCTTTACCAGCCCGGCACCATGACAGGGCCGCCACCGCCCGAGGCGATAGCTCTTTCGGCGGTGGCGGCCAGGCGACTCAATGTGCGCCGTCTCTTGTGGCGGCCGGCGCCTCCCTTCGAAGGGGCTGCCAACCTTCCGAGGCGATAGCTCTTTCAGAGGTGGCAGCCGGTGCGACTCAAGGAACGCTGTCTCTTGTGGCAGCCCGGCGTACTCCTTTCGAAGGAGCTTCGCCTCGGAAAGGAGTCGCCCCCGCCCACGCAGGCGCCGCTGGCGGGGATGTAGCGCGCGCCATGTGTGGCACACAGCAGGTGTTCGCCAAAGGCATCGAAAAATTCTCCCCCCACCCAATCGAGCTCCAGGGAACGGTGTGCGCAGCGGTTGAGATAGGCATGCGCGGTGCCATTGAACCGGATTACAAAGGCAGGAGTCACCTCACCACGACGGCGCACGGCAAAACGCAAGCCGCGCCCGCGTTCAATCAATTCGCGGCCGCGGCAGATGACAGGCCGTTTGCCTGTTGCAGCCATGCATACACCTCGCTGAAGGAATCCAGGCAGGCCAGCGGGCCGTGTTCGACCAGCAGCTCGCGTGCGTGCACGCCATAGGTCACGGCAAGACTGTCCATGCCGACATGGCGCGCCATCTGCATGTCATAAGTGGTGTCCCCCACCATCAACGCCTGCTCCGCATTGAGCCCGGTCTGCTCCAGAATATCCTCCAGCATGCGTGGATGCGGTTTGGACAATGCCTCGTCGGCACAACGCGTGGCGCAGAAAAGATGCGCCGTGCCGGTATCGCGCAACACGCGGTCCAGTCCGCGGCGCGCCTTGCCGGTCGCGATCGCCAGCAGGCGGCCCTGCGCCACCAGCGACTCCAGCCCCGCGCGCACGCCCGGGAACAGCGGCATGTCGGTCTGGTCGAGATGCAGAAAATGCTGGCGATAACGCTCCACCACCTGTGCGCGTGTCCCGGCATCCACCTGCGGCAGCAACGTCGCGACTGCCTCCGAAAGACCGAGGCCGATAACATGACGCGTGGCGTCTTCGCCGGGAGGCGGCGCGCCCACGTCGTCCACCGCCGCCGTGAAGCAGCGCACGATCTTGGCGATGGAGTCCATGAGCGTTCCGTCCCAATCGAAAACTATCAATTCACGACTTTGTTTCATGCGTCAGGCGTTCGAGTAGCGAAGAAAGTTCGGCGGGAAGCGGGGCCTCCACATCCATTTTACTAGCGTTCACCGGGTGCGCGAATCGCAGCCGGTGGGCGTGCAGAAACATGCGCTTCAAACCCAACCGCTGCAGGCGCCGGTTGAATTCGCGATCACCGTATTTGTCGTCCCCGGCAATGGGATGACCCACATGGGCCGCGTGCACTCGTGCCTGATGAGTGCGCCCGGTGAGCAGCCGGATTTCCATGAGCGAGGCCGAGCCGAAGCGTTGCTGTGGTACGAAATGGCTCTCCGCCTCGCGGCCGTTCTCGGATACCTCCACCATGCGCTCGCCCGAACGCGGACGGTTCTTCTCCAGTGACGCCCTGACCTGGCGTGCGCCGCCGCGCCAGGCGCCCGCGACCAGGGCGAGATAGCGCTTTTCCATTTTGCCGTCGCGCAACATCCGGTGCAGCGCCATCAACGCCGGCCGGCTCTTGGCCAGCAGCAGGCACCCCGAGGTGTCACGATCCAGGCGGTGAGCCAGTTCCAGGAATGGCGCCTGCGGTCGCAGGCCTCGCAGAGCTTCGATCAGACCCACGCCGACACCGCTCCCGGCATGCACGGCCAGCCCTGCTGGCTTGTTGACCACCATCAGGTCATCATCTTCATGGAGGATCCGTGGCAACAACCAGGCAAAAGTTTCAGCATTCGCGGCTTTGAGTAATGGAGGCGCCTGGCGCAAAGGTGGTATCCGCACCACGTCTCCCACTTCCAGACGGTAATCCGGCCGCGCCCGGCTCTTGTTGATCCGGACTTCGCCTTTGCGCAGAATTCTGTAAATGCGGCTTTTGGGGACACCCTTGAGGATAGCGATCAGAAAATTGTCCAATCGCTGGCCGGCGCGGGTTTCATCGATTTCGAGGTAACGCACGGTGGGGGCGGACCGCCCGACCACATCGGGGGGGTGCATTGCGCCCTCGGACCGGGCGGTCTCACCCACATCCTCACTCCCTCTCTCAGATGGAGAGGATTCCCTCACCCCGGCCCCTCTCCCGCTTGCGGAAGAGGGGAGTTTTGTAAGATTGGAGCCGTTGCGACCCTTGGCCGCGGGTTTATGAATACCGGGGTCTACGGCCTTTTTCATGCCGGCGCGATAATAACAGATTGCTGCTGGGCCATTTGGTTTGCTATAGTGCAGATGCGTGCTTTCAGTTAATTCTATGAGTTTAACGCAAGCATAAGAAACGCAACGGTTTTTTTGCGCCAGCTTTAGCCGGCGCGGGCCTTTCCGTACCGTTGTCCACCGGCCAACATATTTCCGGTGTCTTAGACTTAAAGCGGACCGAGCCCGAAATGGGTAACACGCCTCTCCCCTATTTCCTGTAGAGGCGTACGGATTAGACGCTCCACATTGAGCGAGCACCTGCCGATATCAGCACAGGCAGACGACGCGTGGGACAGCAAATACCTGTTCACGGCGTACTTAAAGTCTGAATTGCAAATCCGCGCACCGTGTTTTGAGGCGCGGAACCAAAGGTAGAGGGTCCCCGTCTTACATCAGGGCGGCCTCTGCACCCTGTCGGCAGGACGAGGTTCCACCATGTCGCGCTGAAACAACAGCACGGGTGGGGCTGCGCGCCAAACCGGGCGTCGGGGACATTAAAAACAATGAAGCGCATTCTTTTTAACGCAACTCATCCCGAGGAGTTGCGGTTGGCTGTGGTCGAAGGGCAGAAATTGCTCGATCTCGACATCGAATCCTCCACCTACCAGCAGAAAAAAGGAAACATCTACAAGGGCAAAATTACCCGTGTGGAACCGAGTCTGGAGGCCGCTTTCGTGGACTACGGTTCCGAACGCCAGGGCTTCCTGCCCCTCAAGGAAATTTCCCGCCTCTACTTTCAGGATTACAGCGAACGCACCCCGATGAGCCAGGTGCGCATCAAGGACGTGATCCGGGAAGATCAGGAATTGATCGTCCAGGTGGACAAGGAAGAGCGTGGCACCAAAGGGGCGGCTTTGACCACTTTCATCAGTCTGGCCGGCCGTTACCTGGTGCTGATGCCGAATAACCCCAAGGGCGGCGGCATCTCGCGACGCATCGAGGGCGAAGATCGCGCAGAACTCCGTGAGGCCATGGGTCAGCTCAAGCTGCCCGATGACTACTCGGTTATCGCCCGCACCGCCGGCATTGGCCGCTCGGCCGAGGAATTGCAGTGGGACCTCGACTACTTGACCCACCTCTGGGATGCCATCTACAAGGCCTCGCAGGAACGCGCCGCGCCCTTCCTGATCTACCAGGAAAGCAACCTGGTGGTGCGCGCCACCCGTGATTACCTCAAGGCCGACATCGGCGACATCATGGTGGATAACCCGGAAATTCACGAACGCATGTTGAAATTCATGCAACAAGTAGCGCCGCAATTTCTGGACAAGCTTAAGCTGTACCAAGACGAGACGCCGCTGTTCTCACGCTTCCAGATCGAACACCAGATCGAGTCGGCCTTTTCGCGCGAAGTGCGCCTGGAATCGGGCGGTGCGGTTGTGTTCGACAAGACTGAGGCGCTGGTCACGATTGATGTAAATTCGGCGCGCGCCACCAAGGGTGCCGACATTGAGGAGACCGCGCTCAACACCAACCTGGAAGCGGCAGAAGAAATCGCCCGCCAGCTGCGCCTGCGAGATCTTGGCGGCCTGATCGTCATTGACTTCATCGACATGACCCCCGAGCGCAGCCGCCGCGAGGTGGAAAACCGCCTGTTCGAATCACTCAAAATGGACCGCGCCCGCACCCAAGTGGGACGGATTTCGCGGTTCGGCCTGCTCGAGATGTCGCGCCAGCGTCTGCGTCCATCGCTCGGCGAATCTTCCAGCCTGATCTGCCCGCGCTGCCGCGGCACCGGACACATCCGCAGCATTCAGTCCTCCGCGCTCTCGATCCTGCGCATGATCCAGGAGGAGGCCATGAAGGAAAATACCGCGGCCGTGCATGTTCATCTGCCGATCGACACCGCGACCTACCTGTTGAACGAAAAGCGCATGGAGATCAGCGCCATCGAATCGCGCATCGGCACCCCGATCATGGTCATTGCGCTGTCGGACATGGAAACGCCGCACTATCACATCCGCCGCCTGCGGATCGATGAATATGAGGCCGAGGCCGATGTCCCCAGCTACGAGATCGACCTCGTCGAAGAAGAAGAGGAGGACGAGAGAAAACCATCCCAGCCAGCCGCTGACGCCGCCGAAGCGGAGAAGCCCGTGATCGGACCGCTCACCCACGCCGCGGCTCCACCAGAACGACCGAAGGCGGCCGTCAAAGGTGGCGGCATTATTAAAAAGTTCATCTCCGGCATTTTCGGGAAAAACCAAGACGAGGCACTGAAAGCGCCGCCGGCGGCAACGCGTCCGGCGCGCCAACACCAGCCGCACCGCGGGCATGGCGGCGGGCGTCCGCCTCATCGCCCTCCCCATGGCCAACGCCATGAGCGGCATGAACGTCAAGCACATCCCGACCGCCGCCCCGGCGGCCAGAGTCAGGGCCAGGACCGTAACCGTCCGCGGCCACCGCAGCCTCCACAGGCTGCTGGCAGTTCCGGTCCCAGTCCCAGCCCCGGTAACGATGCCAACCTGTCCCAACGCGAACGGCCTGAAGGCAGTGGTGGGCGGCGCCGGCGCCGTGGCCGCCGTCGCGGGCGGGGCCAGGAAAGCCGGCCGCCACAGGATCGGCAGAATCCTAACGCGCGTAACGGCGAAGTAGCCTCGAACCGCCCGCCTGAGAATCCGTCACGGGAATCGCACCACCCGCAGGAGGAAAGGCCGCGTGCCCCGGAGGCGGCGGGTGGAAGCGCCACGGGAACAATCACGGGCAACGAGCCAACCGTGTCGTCCTGGGACAAGGCACCGGAACAGAATGGCGGCTGGCATACGCCCTCGACGGGCCCAGACGATCGCGAGACGCATCAGGGTTCCGACAGCGGCGAGTCCGCTCCCAAGCCGGAACTGGTTCAGGTCGAAACCCGATTTGATGGCGACGACGACAAAGGCAACAAGTAAACAAGAAACCCGCCTTCCGGCGGGTTTCTTGTATCAGGCCCGCAGCCGGGCGCGCCGGATTTCATCGAGCAGACCCTGCGCGGCATCCTCGATCATGTCGAGCACACGATCGAAACCGCCCGCTCCACCGAAATACGGGTCGGGTACCTCTTGTTCCGGGCGGCTCGGGGCGAACTCCATGAACAGCCGGATGCGGGTTTCCAGACCCGACGGACAGACTTCGAGCAGGTTTTCGTAGTTCTCCCGATCCATGGCCAGAACGTAATCGAAGCTTTCGATATCGCCGGCCACGGCCCGGCGCCCCCGCAAACGACTGATGTCAATGCCACGGCGCACGCACGCGGCCTGGGCGCGCTCATCCGGCGGTTCACCAATGTGATAAGCGTGTGTACCCGCCGAATCAATTTCAAATTGATGTTCGAGCTTATGTTCGCACACTAATTTTCGAAAAACACCCTCCGCCGTCGGCGAGCGACAGATATTACCGAGACATACAAACAACACTCGCACCATAATCAAACTCCAATAAAAGCAACCGCAGATGAACGCGGATGAACGCGGATAAAATAAATGAACTGGTCTACAGTTCTTTTAAATCTGCGTTTATCTGCGTTTATCTGCGGTTTCAAAATATTTCCTAACTCTCTCCAGATCCTCCGGCGTGTCCACGCCGGCCTCGGGCAGGTCGCGTGTCTCATGCACCACTATCCGTTCACCGTGCCACAGGACACGCAGTTGTTCGAGCTGTTCCGCTTCCTCCGGCGGACAGGGCGGCCACGACGCATAGCGCCGGATGAATCCGCCACGGTAGGCATACAGGCCGATATGGCGAAACGCCTGAACTTCTCCGCCGCCTTTTCCGGCCATGATCTCGCGCGGCCAGGGAATGGCGGCGCGGCTGAAGTACAAGGCATAACCCTCGGCATCGCGGACGACCTTGACCACATGGGGATTCGTCAGCGTCTCGCGATCATGGAGGGCGTGGCAGGCTGTAGCGACCTGCGCGTCTTTGTGGAACGCCAGCTTGTCCGCCACTTCGCGTATCAGCTGCGGCGGCATCAGCGGTTCGTCCCCCTGCAGGTTTATCACGATTTCATCGGAGCCGATGGCTAGCTTCTCGATGACCTCGGCCAGCCGGTCCGTCCCCGAACGATGCCCGGTTGACGTCATAACCGCGCGCGCGCCAAAGTTCTCAGCCGCCCGGCGCACGCGTTCGTCGTCTGTGGCAATAATTATTTCCGTGGCACCGCTCTTGACGGCACTATCGTAGACCCGCTGGATCAGTGGGCGTCCGGCAACGTCCGCCAGCGGTTTTCCTGGCAGACGGGTCGAGGCATAACGCGCGGGGATGATAAGAATCATATGATTTTTTGAACGCAGATAAACGCGGATATATCAAGAGAAGAACACAGAATGATTCGGGCTAACTCGCTTATAACTGCGTTTATCATTTATCAAATATCTGCGTCCATCTGCGTTCCAGAATTATTTAGGAAGCTCTTCTTCCGCCACCTGGCGTGCCTCGTCCTCCAGCATGACGGGAATGTCATCCCGAATCGGATAGGCCAAATGGTCGACCTTGCAAACCAGTTCGGATTTTTTCTTGTCGTAGATCAGCGGTCCCTTGCACGCCGGGCAAACCAGGATGTCGAGCAGTTTTTTATCCACGCCATTTCTCCTTGAGTTCTTGCCATAATTGTTCGCCGATGCGCGGGTCTGGCCTGGCTTCGACCATCAGGTACCATACATGGTCGCCCGCGAAGCGCTCGCATTTTACCGCATCTTTATGGGTCATGATCACCGGGCGGTTGTCCGAAAAACGGATATCCTGTGGCGTGAAGCGGTGGTGGTCGGGAAACGGGTGCTCGATGATTTCGATGTCCAAGCGCCGCAGGTGCGCAAAAAATCTCGCCGGGTTGCCGATGCCGGCCACGGCATGGACGGTTTCGCCCCGGAACGCTCCGGTCGAGGCGTAAGCCTCCGGCAGATTCACCCGGCACAGGCCGATATCCTCCAGTGGCATGCCAAGCTCGCCTTCCCGCGGCGGGCCGGTCACCACGCGCAGCGAAACATCGCGCAAGCGGCTGAGCGGTTCGCGCAACGGTCCGGCCGGCAGGCAGAAGCCGTTCCCGAAGCGGCGCGCGCCATCGATCACGGCGATTTCAATGTCGCGCGCCAGGCGCAGGTGTTGCAGGCCATCGTCGCTCACGATCACGTCACAGCGATGCTCGCGAATCAGGTATTGCGCCCCGCGCACGCGATCCGGGTCGGCCGCCACCGGGCACTCGCTTTGACGCGCCAGCATTACCGCCTCGTCACCGACCACGTCGGGATCATGGATCGGCGACACGCCATGCGGCCAGTCCGCAGCACTCCCGCCATAACCACGCAGGACAATCCCCGGGCGCATGCCCTTTTGCCGCAGAAAGCTCGCCAGCCACAGGACCAGTGGCGTCTTGCCACTGCCACCCACCGTAATATTGCCAACGACGATAACCGGAACCGGCAGTTTCACCGGGGCGATAAAGCCGAAGCGGTACAGGCCCCGGCGCATCAGAATCAGCAAACAGTACACCCAGCTCACAGGGCGCAGCAGCTGGCTAAGGGGTGTCTTGTGATACCAATGCTGCTCCAGCCAGCGCATTGTTAATTTTTCTGGGACCGCAGATACACGCAAATATTCAATAATGATAAACGCCGATATAAGCGAGCTACTCGAATCAATCTGCGTCCATCTCTTAATATGTCCGCGTTCATCTGCGGTCCTCAATTATTACTTCTACAATCTAATTCGCTAGCTTGCGTATCGCGGAATTGATTGCGGTACAGTCCGGCATAAATTCCGTTGCGCGCCAGCAGCTCACGGTGTGAACCGCTTTCCACCACGCGCCCCTGCGCCAACACCACGATCCGGTCGGCGTGCTCGACGGTGGACAGACGGTGCGCGATCACCAGCGTGGTCCGGTGCTCCATGAGTTTTTCCAGCGCTGCCTGCACCAAGCGTTCGGATTCCGTATCGAGGGACGACGTGGCTTCATCGAGAATCAGGATCGGCGCGTCCTTGTACAAGGCACGTGCGATGGCGATACGTTGGCGTTGCCCGCCCGACAGCAGCGCGCCGCGTTCGCCCACGCGCGTATCCAGCCCTTCCGACAGCCGTTCCACAAATTCAAGCACATGCGCCGCCCGCGCCGCTTCCATCAGCCGTTCCTCGTCGATGGCACCCTCTTCGCCGTAAGCGATGTTGTGCCGGATGGATTCATCGAACAGGATATTCTCCTGACCGACGAGCGCGATCTGCCGGCGCAGACTGGCGAGGGTCAGGTCGTTGATGTCGGTGTCATCGAGCCGGATCACACCACGGTCGGCACGGTAGAATCGCGGCAGCAGGCTCACGATGGTGCTCTTGCCGCTTCCCGATTGTCCGACCAGCGCCAGTACCTGACCGGGCTCGACGGCGAAGGAAATATCTTCCAGTACGTCCCGCTCGGCGCCAGGATAACGAAAACCGACTCCCCGATATTCAACGCGGCCGCGCGCGCGGTCGAGTGTCACCGTGCCGGTTTCCACCTCCGGTGCCGTATCGAGCACGGCGAAAGTACTTTGCGCCGCCGCCAGGGACGTCTGGATGATTTCATTGACGCGCGCCAACCGCCGGCTCGGACCCATGATCCACAAGGCCGCGATGATATAAGAGGTGAACGTTCCCGCGCTGATCTCGCCCGAGAGCAGCGCAATATAAATTACCAGCCCAAGCGCGATGGAGCCCGCGAATTGCAACAAGCCCATGCCGATCGCGGACACGGCCACCTTGCGCAGCGTCTGGCGGCGGTTCTTCTCATTGCCGCGCGCGAACGCGCGGATTTCCGCTGGTTCTCCGCCGAAGGCCTTGACCACGCGCTGGCCATCGCTCGCTTCGCGCACCACCTGCGATATTTCGCTCATACTCGTCTGGATCTCGAGACTGGCGCTCAGGAAACGCCGGTTCATGGCGCGCAGCAGCAAGGTCGTGACCGGCAACAGCACGGCAAACACCAGCGTGAGTTTCCAGTTGAGGTACAGCAGCCACGCGGCGAGCGCCAGCAGCGTGAGTCCGTCGCCGATCACGACGTAGGGCACCTGGGTGACGCCGGCGGCGATCTGTTCGACGTCATAAAGGAGACGGGAGATCAGGCCTCCCGAGGGGCTCGAATCGTAATACCGACTGGGGAGATACAGCATGCGCCGGAAAATGTTGTTACGCAGATCAAACGTGACGCGCCGACCTATCCAGGCGGTGCCATACTGCGCGAAAAAGTTTCCGATCCCGCGCGCCAGAAACATCAGCACAATCAGCGGTGGAATAATCTTGATCGTGGCGGGATCGCGCTGCACAAAGCCTTCGTCCATGAGCGGCTTCATCAAGGCCGTGAAACCGGCGGCGGACGCCGACAGGACTATCATGCCGATGACGGCAATGACGAACATCCATTTGTACGGCCAGGCGTAAGTGAGCAGCCGGCGATACAGCTGCAGGTTGGCGTTGGCCACCGGGGATTTATTCACGCGCCGCTTGTCCGGCCGGCTGCTGGGTGGCGAAGGTCAGGCGGGTGAAACCGAGACGGCGCGCCGCGTCCATGACGCGGATGACAGCTTCATGCGGGGTCTGGGCATCGGCATGAACGACAACCAACGGATCCTTGTTGCTGCCAGCAGCGCGCGTCAACGCCGCGCGCAATACCTCCGGCGTGGCGTTCAGCAATTGCTGTTCGCCGATATAAATCTGGCCCTTGGCGTCGATGGTCACGCGTAGCGACGGCAGATTCTCCTTCACCTCGGCCGACGCCTCGGGCAGGCGGATGCTCAACCGCGCCTCGTTCGAAAAGCTGGTGGTGACGACGAGGAAGATCAACGTCATCAACAGCACGTCGATCAGCGGTATCAGATTCAGTTCCGGTTCTTCGTCAGGGATGGCGGTGCGGAAATTCATGTACCGATTCAATCACCCTCATGCTCGCGTTCGCCGCCTTCGTGCCTGTGTTGACTTCTCTGCGCACGCAAACTAAGCGACAGATAAGTTTGGTTCATTCCGGGGGCCGCGAGCGACTCGCGACGGTCGCCGCCTCCACAATGTATATTCCCGCTACATGGCGCCCGTCTCGTCGGCGGCTTGCGGCGATTCGCCGGTCGCATCCCCACTGCGTGGGGGCGCCCCGGAGCGTTGGCCGAGGGACCCGCGACGCGGGATCGGCCAGCGGAGGGGACGCCAGCGACTGCAAACGGGGCGCCTGCATCCCGCACAGCGGTCGCATCCCCTGCGGGGGCCCTGCTCCGCGCCGTGCGGTCACCATCTCCGCGGCTCACGCCGCTATTCCCATTAGGACTCATGGGTGCGCGCCGGAGCGTGGCGCGCGGGACCCGCGCCAGCGGGATCGCGCAGCGGAGGCGCCAATGACGACCGCATGACCGGCGCGCTACATCCCGCCTCACGGTCGCATCCCCACTCCGTGGGGCCCCTGCTCCGCGCTCGGCGGGCGTCCTGCTTCCTCATCATGCTCGCGCTCGCCTTGCAGAACTTCCACCAGTTTAATTGCCTCCGACTCCATGTCGATGATGAGTTCATTCACACGCCCGCGGAAATAACGATAGAACATGACGCTCGGAATCGCGACCGCCAAACCGGCGGCGGTGGTAATCAGCGCGGTGGAGATGCCGGCGGCAACAATGGAAGGATCGCCCACGCCGTGCTGACCGATGCCGGAGAACATCTGGATCATACCGATCACGGTCCCAAACAGGCCCAGGAACGGCGAGATGGCAGCAATGGTGCCCAGGCTGCGCAGGTAGCGCTCCAGCTCCGGCACCACGTGACGCCCGGTGGTTTCAATGGCCTCCTTGACGATTTCCCGATCATGATCGCGGTTGACCAGGCCCGCGGCCAGAATCCGGCCGAGCGGCGAGTTGTCGCGCAGTGCCGTTAAATGTGCGGGCTCGAGTTGGTTGCGCTCCAGCAACTGCATGACCTGAGCCAGCAAATTGGGTGGAGCCACGTTTTTTTTCTGTAGCGACCAGAAACGTTCCCCGATGATCGCCAGGGCCGCGACGGAACACAGGATGATCGGCCACATGACCCATCCCCCTGCCTTGATAAGCTCGAACATGCCGTGATTCCCAGGAAGAAAAGCGCGGCTAGCGCCCCGTGCCCGAGGCAAACGCTCCTTCGGCAATGGGCGCAGGTAGCCGCAATGAACTATGTTCCCTTGGGCGCTACTGCCGCCGTCTCCGAAGGGGCTGCCACCGCCCGAGGCGCAAGCTCTTTCGGCGGTGGCAGCCGGTGCGACTCAAAGAACTTAGTCCTCTGTGGCAGCCCGGCGTACTCCCTCCGAAGGAGCTTCGCCACGAGAGGGAGTCGCCCTGCACCTCAAGATCCGGCGGCTACTGTAACAGACACTGCCGAATCCTCAAAGACAGTGGAGCAAAAAAAGGATGTTGCGGCCGGTCACGGCGTATACCAATAGCGTCGGTGCCGGTCCCGGTACGCGGCGATATCCAGTCCATCGGCGCGTAACCGGATTTCCAGTGCGCCGGCAGAGGCGGAATCATGCCATTGCATCCCGCGCCCGGCGTAGCGCCGGACAACATCGGGATGCGGATGACGATAACGGTTGCGGTAACCGACCGGGAATAACACATGGCGCGGCGCGACCGCTTCGATAAATCCGGGCGTGGAAGATGTTTTGCTGCCATGATGCGGTGCCACCAGGATTTCCGCACGCAGGCTCTCTCCCCATTGCTCCACCAGGCTTTTTTCCGCCCTGGCTTCGATATCGCCCGGTAAAAGAATGTTTCCGTAGCGGCTGCGGACCAACAACACGCAGGAGGAGTTGTTCGGACGCCTGGCGCCGATATTCTCCGGAGCCAGTATCAGGAAATCCACCCCGTCCCAGTTCCACGATATTCCGCGTTGGCATGGCTCCGCGCCGGACAGAACTTCCGGTACGCTGGTAATAATTCTGTCCACGGGCAAGGCGCGCAACACGGATTCCACGCCGCCGAAGTGATCGTTATCACCGTGGCTGATCAATAACGCATCGAGGCGGCGCACGCCGCTGGCGCGCAGGTAAGGCACAACGACCGCCTTCCCGGTGTCAAATTCGCCGTAGCGCGGTCCCGCGTCGAACAATAAAGTATGCCCCTGGGTGCGGACGACAGCCGCGAGCCCCTGACCGACATCGAGCAAAGTAAACCACGCCTCCCCCGGTGCAGGACCGGACGGCCGGATCAGAAACAGCGGCAGCAACCACACCGCGCCGACCCAGCGCGCCGGCCACCCGCGCGGTGCCAACACCAACATCACACCCACAACACCGCACAGCAGCGCCCACCACGGCGGCGCCGGCTGCGACCACTGACCGAATGACAATTCCGCCAGCCATGCCAACGCTAGCCATAACCAGTGCAGCAACCAGGCCGCGAGTTGGAACAGAAATCCGGAAACGTCCGGCGCGACGCTCAGCAGAAGCGCGCCCAGCAGCGTCAGTGGCACCGCCATCAGATCGAATATCGGCACCGCCAGCATGTTTGCTACCGGCGCCACCAGCGAAACCTGCTGAAACATCGCCAGCATCAGCGGCAGCATGCCAAGCGCGATGGCCCACTGGATGTAGCCGAGTTTCCAAGCCAGCGGTTTGGTCGAGCGTCCGCCCTGGATCACCAGCAGTATCACGGCTACCACCGCGAACGACAGCCAGAACCCCACGGCCATGACCGCGAGCGGATCGTAGACCAGCACCGCCAGCCCGGCCACCGCCAGCAAATATGAAGAGCGGAAACGCCGGCGCAGGAGGATGCCGGACATGGCCACGGCCAGCATGATGAGCGCGCGTTGTGTGGGGACCGTGAAACCGGCCAGTGCGGCGTAATAAGTGGCGGCCAGCAGCGCACAGATCGCGCCGAACTGGGGTGCCGGCAAGCGCAAAACCGTCGACCCCGGCAGCGCCCACAGCCAGCGCGCCATGAAAAACACAATACCGGCGATCAGACTGATGTGCAGACCGGAAATGGCGACCAGATGCAGGGTGCCGGTGCGTCGTAACACTTCCCACTGCTCGGCGCCAAGACCGCGCCCGTCGCCGTTGGCCAGTGCCACAATGATACCGGCGTAATCGTTGCCGGGCAGGCGTTCACGAATGCGCTCGCCCAGGTTCTGGCGCAGGCGATCGATGTCATGCCACACCGGTTCCCGGTCGAGGTGTTGCGGCGCCACGTCGTCGCGCACGTAACCTTTGGCACGAATCCGGTCCCGAAACAAATGCGCTTCGTAGTCGAATCCGCCGGGATTCTGGTAACCGTGCGGGCGTTTGAGGCGCACCTTCAGACGCCAAGTCTCCCCCGCGCGCGGCTGAAAGCCGGGCGTTCTACTGGTGAGCAGAATCCGCCGGGGGATCGCCACCGGCTGGCCTTCGCCTTCGGCGCGTGTCACCTCCAATTCAAAGCGCTGGCCGTAGTCCGCCCGGCGAGGGATATCGGCGATGACCCCCTCGACCACCAGGTCCCGGCCCTCAAGTTCGCGCGGCAGAACCTCCTCCAGGATTAAACCAGCACGGAAACCCGCCCACGTCACGCCGGCGACAAAGAACAACGCCATGAACCATCGGGGACGGCGGAGCGCCAACCACAGGAGCGGCAACAGCAACAGCGACCACCACAGAGAAGGCAGCATGGCCAGCTGCTGTACCAGCAGCACTCCGGCGAGGAAGGCCAGTGTGGCGACGCGGATGACAGGCTCCTTGGCTGTTATTTTTGTTTCGTGAGAATATACACCAGTAATTTATGGCAAAAAAATACATCAGGCGATACCTCCCGGACCCCCACAAGATCCGCGAACACAAGCATCTGCGAATTTTCGGCACGCTACTGCACGAGCCCAACCTGTGGCACCTGAACCGCCGTTCGGCCTCGGGCGCGTTCGCCGTTGGCCTGTTCATGGCCTTCGTGCCGATGCCATTCCAGATGATTCCCGCGGCGGCCTTGGCCATCCTGCTGCGCGTCAATCTGCCGATTTCGGTGGCGCTGGTGTGGATCACCAATCCACTCACGCTAGCGCCGGTTTCCTACTTTTGCTACCACCTTGGAGCCTGGGTGCTGGATACGCCGGTACACGCGGTTGAATTTGAAATCTCATGGGAGTGGATCAGTACGGAACTGATCCGCATATGGAAACCCTTCCTGCTCGGCTCATTGCTGGTGAGCGCCATGAGTGCCGCCGCCGGTTATTTCGGCATACGTGCCCTGTGGCGCTGGCATGTCATCCGCGACTGGGAAAAAAGGAAAAAGGAAAGGGCAAAAACCTAGTTTATCTTGAAGCTTCTCAAAAACGTCGCGAGCGGCCGTCAGCCGGGTGAGGACGGAGCGCAGGAACCGGAGTGTACACGGTAAGTACATGAGGATTCCGAGCTCCGCCCGATCCCGGATCACGGACGCGCAGCAGTTTTTGGGAAGCTTCTAGGCGGACTTGAGCACGCCGTCTTCAAGCTTGAGCACTCGATCCATTCTGCCCGCGAGCGCGGGATCATGGGTGGCGATGACGAAACAGGTCTCGAGCTCACGGTTCAGTTCCAGCATCAGCTCGTAGATATTCTGTGCGTTCTCGCGATCGAGATTGCCGGTCGGCTCGTCCGCCAACACGCACAGGGGGCGCGTCACCATGGCGCGTGCCACCGCGGCGCGCTGGCGTTCACCGCCCGAAAGTTCTCCCGGCCGGTGATGCAGACGTCCTTCGAGTCCAACACGCGTGAGCATGGCCTGCGCCCGCGAAATCGCCTCCGCCGTCGGGGCGCGCCGCACCAGCAGTGGCATGGCGACATTTTCCAGCGCGGTAAATTCATTCAGCAAGTGATGAAACTGGTAAATGAATCCCAGTAGGCGGTTACGCAACTGGCTAACTTCCGCCTGGTTCATTTTCGTCAGGTCTTGCCCGTCAATTTCCACCTGCCCCGCCGTGGGCCGGTCCAGGCCACCGAGCAAGTGCAGCAGCGTGCTCTTGCCCGAACCGGAGGCGCCGACAATGGCCACGCGTTCGCCCGGCGCGATCCGCAAGTACACGCCTTTTAACACGTGCACATTAAACGAACCCTCATCAAAGATTTTCTGCAGGCCGGTGGCACGCAGGATGTATTTTTTTTCCGACTTATCCGCCGTGGTCGACGTCTCGGTCGCGAGATTTTTATCCGCCGGGGCAACAATCTCGACGGCGTCATTCTCCACCGCACTAATTGCCTTCCCTTTCTTTTCTGTTTTCCGAATCATTCGTAGCGCAAGGCCTCGGCCGGTTGCACCTTGGAGGCGCGCCAGGCCGGATAGAGGGCAGACAGCAGGCCCAAAACCAGCGAGCAGCCCGACACCAGAAATACGTCGGACCAGTGCAGGTCGGATGGCAGCTCGCTGATGAAATAGACATCCGCCGCGAGAAACGACGTGCTGAACAGACTTTCGATGCCGTGCACGATGGGCTCGACGTTAAGCGCCAGCAAAATGCCGCAAACCGACCCCACCAGTGTGCCCACCACGCCGACGACGGAGCCGTGCGCAAGAAATATCCCCATGATGCTGTTCGGGCTGGCGCCGAGCGTGCGCAGGATGGCAATATCGGCGCGTTTTTCGGTGACCACGACCACCAGCGTGGACACCACGTTGAACATGGCGACGGTGACGATCAGCAGCAGGATCACGAACATCACGGTTTTTTCGATCTTGAGGGCGCGAAAGAAGTTGCGGTGCTCGCGCGTCCAGTCGCGCGTCAGATACTTCGGCCCCAGATCCGCCTCCAGTTCATGGGCCACCCGCGGGGCGGCATCGAGATCGTCGAGCTTCAGGCGCAACCCACTGATCTGATCGCCCATCTGGTAGAGCCTGGCGGCATCGTCGAGATGCATCAACACCAGACCGCTGTCGTATTCATGCATGTCCATCCTGAAAATGCCGACCACGGTAAAGCGCTTGAAGCGCGGCACCAGGCCGGCGGGCGTCACCAGCGCTTGCGGAATGACGAGCGACACCGGCGAACCGAGGGCGAGATCGAGTTTCCAGGCGAGCGCGCTGCCGATCACGATACCGAATTCACCGGGCTTCAACGCTTCCAGCGTTCCCTCGATCATGCGACTGCCGAATTCGGACACCTGCACTTCCTCCGCCGGCAGCACGCCGCGCACCATCACGCCGCTTACGGTCTTGCCGCGCGACATCATGCCCTGCCCGGCGATGTAGGGCGCGCGCCCGGTGACGTGCGGGTTCTGGATGCGCCCGGCCGTACCCTTCCAGTCCTGGAGCTGACCGGTGGTTTCGGTGATGGTGACATGCGAAATCACACCGAGGATGCGGCCACGCAGCTCCTTGCCAAAGCCGTTCATTACCGACATCGTGGTGATGAGCGCGGTGATGCCGAGCGTGATGCCGAGTATCGAGATGAGCGAGATGAAGGATATGAAGTGACTGCGTTTGCGCGCGCGCGTGTAGCGCAGACCGACGAAAATCTCAAACGGACGGATCATGGCCCGGCATTAAACACAGATGAAATCATTAGCACAAGTGGCTCTTTAATATTATTGAAACCGCCGATGATTGCAGAGTAACGCAGATATGTTCTAAGAAACAGGATGGGTCGGTGGTTTTGATCTGCGTTCATCCGCGTTTATCAGCGGTTACAAAGGTATTACTCCGCAACCAGTACCGCGACCCCGTCGCGGTTTTCCAGCGTGGTGCCGAGCGATTGTGACAATTGCTGCAAATGCCCGACGACCTCCGCGGCTTCAGGGCCGGCCAGCGGACGCGGCTGGAACACGACTTCGGCATTTTTCACGTTGAGGGGAATCATTTTCAATTCCCGCCAGCGCTTGTCCCGGAACGTGAGCAGCGCGATGGCGCTGCGTGTGGCGGTGTTACTGAACGAACCGAAGGCGAAGTTGCCGAGACTGTAGAGAATCACTCCGTGGTTGTAGCGCTCCACGCCCTGCAGGATATGCGGGTGATGCCCCAGCACCGCGGAAGCGCCGGAATCGATGGCCACGCGCGCCAGCTCCACCTGGTAGTCGCGCAGTTCGGTCTTGCCTTCCTGACCCCAATGAAACGAAACCATCACGATATCGGCCTGTGCGCGCGCCGCGGCCACATCCGCGCGCACATGCCGTTCATGGCCAAAGGCGGTGCCGGACCGGTCCGACCCGGCCCAGAATTCCTGCGGAAACGTCAAGGAATAGGCCAGAAAAGCGACCGTCACCCCGTCCGCCACCATATATAAGGGTTGCCGCGCCTCGGCCAGATTACGGCCTGCGCCGACATACCCTATTCCGGCCTTGTCCAGGGCCGCGCGGGTGTCGACCAGGCCCTCGGGGCCGTAATCCAGCGTGTGATTGTTGGCCAGCGAAACAACATTGAAACCGGCGCGCGCCAGCGCCGGAGCCACCTTGTCCGGCGGCGAACGAAAGACATACTGCTTGCTGGTCGCAGGCTCGCCGGCATCGGTCAATGGACCTTCCAGATTGCCGAAAACGATCTGCCCCTGTTTCAGAATGTCCTGGGTCTTCTCGAACGGATAGTCGTAACCAAATTTACGCAGCTCCGGCGTCGCCGTGCCGCCGAGCATGATGTCACCGACCGCGGCAATCCGGATTTCTTTCGGTGGCGTCGACGCGGCCACCGGAGCGGGTATCGATATTGGCGACTCGACCGCCGGTGCGGCGTCCGGCATCGGTAGCGAACGTGGCACGGGCGGCGTGGCGCAGGAAACACACAGGACGCCGAGCGCCGTCACCAGCAGGCGCCACCACCGCCCGCCGGTCTGTCGGATCGGAATCATGAACAGATTATAGGTTTAACTTTTCGCGGTTGCCGATTTGTCGCGTGCGCCCGCCAGCCGGATGAGTGACCGGCGCAGGGCCGGATCCAGGATGTCGTCCGCCACGCTCTGGATGAGATGAGCCGCGCTGGCCGGTATCCGGCTGGGCAAGGAAACCGATTGGCGTTTTTTTTCATTTGGCGCGTGCGCCCGTTCCGGAAGCACCCGCACATACAACTCACGCAGATCGTGAAAATAAGGGTCGTCGCGCAACTCTTTCATGATCTCCGCCTGGCTGTGTCGCAGCCGGCTGGCCCAGGCGGAGGTGTCGGCGCGCAGGCTCAGGCGGCCATTGAGGTAACTGACGGGAAAACTGTGTGAGACCAACGGCTCGCCCAGACCCGCCTTCCAATGCGAAAGCAGACTGGAAAGCTTGTCCATGTGCACGCCCGCCCGTTTGAGTATCTCAGTGGGTAAATGAGTACCGGCATTCCGGGGTCCATTCCTTGTCATGGGCTTCTAACCTCTTGTGTCCGATCCATCCAACGCGGGCGATCATTATCCTCAAATTCAAATCACACGCAACGTTGACAAGTGAAAGTTTTTTTTTAATCGCGCTAATATGCAATTTATGAACCAGAGTTCAGATAGGATTGCCAGCAATCTATTCCGTGTAAAGCAATCGATTGTCGACGCCGCGCGCGCGTGCACGAGAAGTTCCGACGCTATCCGATTGATTGCGGTATCAAAAGGTCATTCGAAAGACGCGATAGCGGCAGCCATCGTTGCCGGACATAATGATTTTGGCGAAAGTACTACACAGGAATCCCTGCCAAAAATTTCACTACTCGGAAATCCGTCCATCGACTGGCATTTCGTCGGACATCTCCAGACCAACAAGGCAAAATTCATCCCGGGAAATTTTTCCTGGCTCCATTCTCTGGACAGTCTCGACCTGGCGCATAAACTTTTCCGACACGCTCACGCTGAAGAAAAATCAGCAAGCATTAATATACTGATCGAGGTCAATACCGCCCGTAAGGAACAAAAACATGGTGTTGCACCTGAAATGCTGTTTGATTTCATCGACCGGTTGTTGAAAGCGGATCTCCCCGCCCTGCCACTGCGCGGCCTCATGACCATCGGACCCCACGATGCCCCGAAAAAAGATATCCGCGGGTGCTTCGCGGAGCTGCGCCGGCTGCGTGACGAGTGCCGGCAACGCTTTGGCCTGGAACACTTCACCGAGCTTTCCATGGGAATGAGCGGCGATTTCGTCGAGGCCATTAAGGAAGGCGCGACCATGGTACGGGTCGGGACGGCGATCTTCGGCGAGCGGGATTATTCGAAATAAACGCTGAACTGCCGGCGTCGTATAGGGTCAGAAAGCCGGATAATTTATTGAAAACCATGGTTCCTCAAACCCCCAAGAAGGAGCACCTCAAGATGAAGCAACACATTACACGCACACTGATATTTACCGGCATGATGCTGGCTGCTCTGGCCCCGTCGGGATTGAGCGCCGCCGAACCGGAGGATGTTATCAAGTATCGTAAAAACATGATGCAGGCCATCGGCGGCCATACCTCCGCGGCCGGCGCGATCGTGCAGGGTAAGGTCGATTACACACCACACCTGGCCGAGCATGCGCGTGCCTTGCAGGTGCTGACCAAGGATATTCCGGCGCTGTTCCCTAAAGACTCCGATTTCGGTGACACCGAAGCCATGGATGTTGTTTGGACCAAGCGTGCGGATTTCGAGAAAGCCGCGAAGACTGCCAAGATTCGGGTAGCCGCGTTTGCCAAGGCCGTTCAAAGCGGGAATCCGCAGGCCATTACCGCAAGCTTCAAGGACATGGGCGAAGCTTGCAAAGGCTGCCACAAGGATTTCCGCAAGGAAGAAAAATAACAGCGGCCATCGGTGAAGCCGGAATAAGCGTCCGTGCACAAGCGTGCGGCAGCGTGGCTATACCTGAGCGTCGTAACGCCGACGTTGTATGCGGCTGACGATGAATTACCGCAGGGCGAATACCTGTTCCACGCCGCCGGATGCGCGACATGCCATACCCAAGAGGATAAAAAGGGTCCACCGCTGGCCGGCGGGCGGGCACTCAAGACCGCCTTTGGCATTTTCTATACTTCCAATATCACACCCGATCCCGACCACGGCATCGGCCGCTGGAGCGAGGTTGATTTTCGGCGTGCCCTGCGCGAGGGAATAAGTCCCGATGGCAAACATTATTATCCGGCTTTTCCCTATACCTCCTACACGCAATTGACCGACGCCGATCTGCGCGCCCTGTGGAAATATCTTTCCAACCGGAAGCCGGTGCCGCAGGCCAACAAACGGCATGAGCTGCCGTGGTATCTCCGGTCGCGCACCGCCTTGAGCCTGTGGAAAACGCTGTATTTCAGACCCGGCGCGTATCAGCCGCCATCCGACAAACTCCCGGCCTGGAACCGTGGCGCGTACCTGGTCAAGGCCGTGGCCCATTGCGGTGAGTGCCATACGCCACGCAATTTCCTCGGCGGATTCAAGCAGGCGCAACACCTGGCCGGCCATCCGCATGGCGTGGACGATACCAAAATCCCCAATATCACGCCGGACAGAAAAACCGGGATCGGCAAGTGGAGCGCCAGCGACATCGCCGGTTATCTCGAAACCGGCATGACCCCGGACGGCGATTTTGCCGGTGACCTCATGACGGATGTCATCGATAGCAGCACGTCACGCCTGACCCGGGATGACCGCCGCGCCATTGCGTTGTACCTGAAATCGTTGCCGGCGGTGGAATCGAAAAAGCACAAGAACGATCGCAAGGAAAAAAGCCAAAAAAGAAAAAAACAGGACTGGGAATAAATGAGCGCGGCCTCGGCTATACGGTTAGCAACATTCACGCTTCACTTCGTAACTCATTATCTGCCCGCTCCGGGCAACTTCGACACGGCAGCAATCGAGCAGCAGTGACTTCAATTTCCGCCGCCCGCGCTGGATGCGCGATTTCACCCCGGGCAGGGAAATGCCCTGTGCCTTCGCCACCTGCTTCAAGGGAATTTCCTGGATTTCCGATTGACGCAGCGCCTCGCGATAAGTCTCCGGCAGCGCTTGTATCAGCGGCTGCAGGCATTGCCCCAGTTCCAGCACGGCGGGGTTGCCACCCGCTTCCGCCGGCAATTCATCGGATATTGGTTCGTGGCGTCGGGCGTGGCGCCAGTGATCAATGATGGCGTTGCGCGTCACTTGATATAACCAGCCGTGCAGACTGCCCTTCTCCTTTACGGTGTCGCCCTTGGTCAGCAGCTTCAGGAACACCTCCTGGAGAATATCCTCCGCCTCCTGCGGACTGCCCACCCGTCGGCGCACGAACGCCAGCAGCCTGGTGCGGTAATCCCGGTATAGTTTTTCCGCTTCTGTCATGGACCCCAATGACCTTCGATCACTTCAACCACAGCTTCCCTGGCTGATTGTGCCGCTGTTTTGCACGCCGGCGCCAGTGGGATGCAGCAGGCCGCGCCGGTTGCCTTCGTCGTGTTGTCTTCGCCAAATACCGGAATGCCTTCGAGGGTATGGAAGTTTTCCCAGGCCAGCCCCTGCGGATCGAGGACCCAGTATTTGTCGCTCTTGGCATAGCAGCACGCGGCCTCGTCCTGCTTCAGCGTCTGCGGGCCGATAATCCGCTCAACCCGCTCGCCGAGATCGCGCAGCTCGTCGGCGCTGTCGGCCTGTATGCCCAGGTGATTCACGCCAGGCGCATGACCGCGCGCGGATATCGCGAAATTCACCCGCGGGTCATCCAGCATCCATTTGGCGTAATCCTCCCGCTCCATCGTCGGCCGTGCGGCGAACAGCGTCGAGTAGAATTCGATGCTGTGTTTCAAGTTTTCAACGGCGACATGGACGTGAAAGCGTTTCATGCTGGGAACCTCATTAGCAAATTGATAGGTTTCCCATGGGTAGACGTAAGCGACGCGAAAAAGATGCGCCATCGGCAGGCCGTGGTGCTCCGGGCCAAGTTACTTTTCCCTTTCGAGCCGGCTGAACCGACAAAACCGCTTGAATTGGTACATTTTCTGCCTGAGACTATCCAGGTGCCATCTCCCACGGAATGGACAGACAGCGCGGCGGAGGGTCAAGGTGACTGACGACGAAGACTCAAACGGCGAGGGTTACAAAGGCATAGAACGCCGGAATAAGGTCCGGCGCTCGGGCAAGCAACGCCGTGATCAGTCACGCTGGAATATGGACAATCCCATCCGCCGTAAAGGTCGGGGCCGACGCACGCACGACAGGCTGCCGAAAAAGTCCGATCCCAAACGATAAGGTTCGCCATCCCGCATTGAATGCGCTGACTCTTCTCCGGGGTCTTCTGGGCCAGTTCCCGACAGCTACCGTGCGCCGGCGTTTACATAGAAGGGAGGGGTAGAGATCAGAACTGCCCCTACCCCGATTTAATCGGCGGGGGTATTAGGCCATGCCACCCCGCGCCGCCTTCTTGGCCCGCTTCGCCGCGCGTTTTTCCAACATCGTCTTGGCCGGTGGCTTCTTGGTCTGCTTCTTACTGTCCATGGCTTTGCTCATCGACTTGCTCCTGGGTAGTTGAGATCATAATATTGCACGCAAAACAGACGATTCGCCAGCGAGTCAACAGCACCAATTGGTCAGGTGTCGAAGCGGAGGACACCGAAAAGCTGCTTACAACCGATTGGTTAATTCCTGCCCTTCGTGCTTGGGACTGTTGACGCCCAGCCCCACCGGCCACATCTCCATTTCCTTCTCCGAATAGGGCTTGAGCAAGGACGTGACCTGCTCCGGCTCGTGCACCTCCGGGTCCAGCCAGCGGTCGTAATCCTGCGGTGACAGGATCACCGGCATGCGGTCGTGGATCTGGCTGATCAATTCATTGGCGGTGGTGACAATAATGGTGCACGACTCCACCGCCTCCTGCCCCTCCGGCTCCCAGCGCTCCCACAGGCCGGCAAACGCGAACGGTTTCCCTCTTTCATCCTTATGTAATACGGCTGCTTCCTCGGCTTGCCCGGTTGCCATTCGTAGAACCCGTCGGCCGCGATCAGGCAGCGCCGGCGCCGGAACGCGGTGCGGTACGACGGCTTCTCCGCTACCGTCTCCGCGCGCGCATTGATGGTGCGGTAACCAATCTTCTTGTCCTCCGCCCACGCCGGTATCAACCCCCAGTGCAGCAGCGTGAGCTCCCTTCCCCCCGGCATCGCCCGGCACGCCAGGACATCGTACGTCGGCGCAATGTTATACCGCGGCTCAACGAACAAATTGCCCGCCTTGGCCTTGAACAATTCGGCGTAGACATCAATAGGTTTGGTACTGGTATATCGGCCGCACATGCTGAAAGAATATTATCGGCGTGAATAGGAACAAGCAAATCGCTAAAATGGCTCTGTGAGCTACAATGATCAGAGAATTCCATTCCAAACAACTAAAGCAATACCTCGAAAACATTCGAGACTTGAACTTTGCCCCACATAGCATTGCGCCGGAGAAATACTGATGGCTGATCATGAACTCGACATGCGTGGACTACTTTGCCCACTGCCCGTCATGCGGACTGCGAAAAAAATGCTAACTTTGACGGCTGGCCAGACGCTGCGCGTCCTGACGACTGATCCCGCAACAATGTCTGACTTCGATGCCTACGCGAGGGGTTCGGGTAATGTTCTGCTCGAATCGAAAAAGCTTGCCGAGAGAGAATTCGAGTTTTTGCTGATGAAAACGAAAACAGAGCCAAAGAGTAAGAGTTAATAATATTTCGAAAATTCCTCTCTGACCCGCATTGTCGGGAGAATCGCCAAAGCCCGGACCGGTAGAATCAACGTATGTCCAAAGGGTGCTAAAGTAATCCGGTCAAAAAGGAGGTATGCCATGATTCAGCACGAATTGCGGCGCGATACCGGAATCCTCATCGTCACACCCCAAGGCCCGCTGGAAGCAAAAGATTTCGAAACGCTGGCCCGGGAAGTTGACCCGTACATCAAGGAGAAAGGCAGACTGAACGGCCTGATGATCCACGCCAAGTCGTTTCCCGGCTGGCACGACTTCGCAGCACTGGTCTCGCATTTCAAGTTCATCAAAGATCACCACCAGCGCATCGCCAAGGTCGCCGCCGTCACCGACAGCGGCTTTCTCGCGATCCTGCCCGCCATCGCCAAACATTTTGTAAAAGCTGACGTCCGGCATTTCGATTCCGGCGACAAGGAAAAAGCTATAAACTGGCTTAGTTCGACAAGCTGAAAATTATATTCAGCGCGCCTGAAGATTTGGCTTTGACACTAAAAGTGAGGAAGTTGACTTTAAATGTTGCAGTGCAAGACCTTGTATCTCCCATTAGTGATAGTTTACGCATGAGCGCTCATGCGGTCTTGGTGCGACAGCACGCAAAGACTTAGGGCTTCGAGCCCGCGGGTCAGCAGGTGCGTCGCACCAATCTTCTGGGAGTCCGGACAGTTGCCGGGACCATCGCGAGATGAGTCCGCATAATGCAAGGTGGGAACGACAGGAGAATGCGCTATGTTCATAGGGATTGATGTCGCGTCACAGCAGTGCGACGTGGCGTTTGGGTACGACGGAGCCGTTCGCGCCTACGCCAACGAGGATCAAGGGCTGGATGAACTTGTCGTACAGCTGCGACAAATCGACGACATTGTGCTCGTCGTGTTGGAAGCGACCGGCGGTTATGAAGCGCTCGCCGTCGACAAGCTCGCGGGCGCTCGAAGGATTGCTTGCTCGCCGACGCCAGCTCATCGAGATGATCGTGGCGGAGCAAAACCGCATGATTCATGCTCGCGGCGAGGTGCGAAAGAGCATCGAACAGACGATCGCCTTTCTCAAAAAACAGCTCAAACGCCTGGACCGGGATCTGGATGACTCGATTCATGCCTCGCCCCTGTGGCGCGGGAAGGAAGCGCGCTACCGCGGCGTACCCGGTGTCGGGCCGCAGAGGACGGCGACGTTACTGGCGTGTCTGCCGGAGCTCGGGCAACTCAATCGCCGACAAATCAGCGCCTTGGTGGGGGTGGCCCCATGCAACCGTGACAGCGGCACCCTGCGTGGGCGGCGCGCTCTACACGGCAACGTTAGTCGCCACGCGCCACAACCCGGTGATCCGTGCGTTCTACCAGCACCTGCCCGCGCCGCACAAGCCGAAAAAGCTTGCGCTCGTGGCTTGCATGCGCAAGCTGCTCGTTATACTCAACACCATGGCCAAGACCCGTGAACCGTGGAGAACGACCGACGCGATTCATGCGACGAGGTAAGACAGTTGCTGACCCCATTTCTGGTAAGAAAAAAATTAATAGTCTTTCGGCGATGAACTCCTCGCCGACAAATACGCCCCCAAGACAATCAACCCTCCCCCTATCCACTCTCTTATCGATACCACTTCATCCGTTAATAGCTGCTGCGACACCGCCCCCGCGACCAATTCAATCAACGCCAACACCGCCGACCGATGCACCGGCATGTGCGTGACACC
>JANLIC010000077.1 GCA_024654125.1 Sulfuricaulis sp.
CGGTTGCAGAATATCCTTGGGGTTGGCGCTCATGGGACTACCTCTCTGTACAGATAAAGGGGTATGAGCGGCGGGGTGAAACTGAAGAAGCCTCTTAGCTTTCCTACGCCGGGACTAACCGGTTCAGGTTCGAAGGGTGTATCTCAGCTGGCCATCGGCCAGCACCCCTAGCTCACACAGTATGGATTCACGCTAAAGGATTCATGCCAGGATTGCAATAACGCGGGGACGTATGGCGGCATAAGGCCCTTTGGGTTGCGGGCCGGGAACAAACTGAATAGGCTAGTCGGCCCCTTTCCCTTACACCGTGTGGTTTTATGTCTTCGCTGAATTTCGACGTCGCCCGTGACAGCATGATCAAAACCCAAATGCGCACCTGGGACGTGCGCGACGAGCGCGTGCTCGATCTTATTGCGCGCATGCCGCGCGAGGATTTCGTGCCCAAGGCGCACCGCAACCTCGCCTTCGTCGACATGAACATCCCGCTCGGCCATGGCGAAGTGATGATGACACCCAAGCTCGAGGCGCGCCTGGCGCAGGAACTGGAGATCAACCCCACCGACAAGATTTTGGAGATCGGCACCGGCAGCGGCTACATGACCGCGCTCCTGGCGGCGCTCGGGCAACACGTTATCAGTGTCGAAATCCGCCCCGAATTCACCGCCGCGGCCGCCACCACGCTGGCGCACCACGGCGTGCGCAACATCACGCTGGAAACCGGCGACGGCGCGCGCGGCTGGGACCGCCAGAAGCCCTACGATGTCATTCTGCTGACCGGCTCGATGCCGATCCTGCTTAAGACGTTCCAGGAAAGCCTTGCTGTCGGCGGGCGCCTGATCGCGATCGTGGGCACGGCCCCGGCCATGGACGTGCGGCGCATCCGCCGCCTCGACGAGCAAGCCTTCGAGGAAAAGTCGCTGTTCGAAACCGTTATCCCGACACTGCGCAACGCCCTCGAACCCGCGCGGTTCGTATTCTAGGTAGCCCCCATGATCCGGCAATTGAGCCCGCAGGAGCTGAAGCAAAAGCTCGACGCCAAAACCAACAACCTCGTGGTGCTGGACGTGCGCGAACCGTGGGAGTTGAACGTGTGCGCGCTGCCGGGCACCCTCACCATCCCGATGCGCGAGGTTCCGGCGCGCGCGGAGGAACTGCCGAAGGACGCGGAGCTGGTCGTTATGTGTCACCACGGCATTCGCAGCCAGCAGGTGGCGCTGTTTCTTGAGCGCGTGGGATTTGAGAAGCTCAGCAACCTCGCCGGCGGCATCGCCGCCTGGGCGCGCGACGTCGACCCCACCATGCCGACCTATTAAAGGATATCGGCGATGCGACCCACACCGCGATGCACTCGCTGGTGGCCGGCGCTGGTCGCGGGTCTGCTGCTCCTGCCGCGCGCGCTCGCGGCAGAAGACCTGGTGGCGGTGTATAACCTGGCGCACGCCAACGACCCCAAATACCGCGCCGCCGAATACAACTACCTTGCCGGAAAAGAAAAACTGCCGCAGGCACGCGCCACGTTGATGCCCACCATCAACGCGCGTGCCGCGCGCGATCGCAACGACACCGAAACCGTCACGGACGGCTTCATCCCCGGGCGGCCGTCGGGGCGCTTCAATTTCTCGAGCACCGATTACAGCTTGAATGTCAGCCAGCCGGTGTATAACGGGGTCGTGTTCGCGGGCTTGAAGCAGGCGAAGGCCGAGGTGCGCCGCGCCGAGGCGGAATACGCCGCCGCCGGACAAGAGCTGGTGTTACGCGTGGCCGAGGCTTACTTCGGTGTGCTGGCCGCACAAGACAGTGTCGAGTTCGCGCAGGCCGAGCAGGCCGCGATCCGCCGCCAATTGCAGACGGCGGACGCGCGGCTCAAGGTCGGGCTCGCGACCATCACCGACGTGCACGACGCGCGGGCGCGGTTTGAAATCGCCAGGGCCGAGGCCATCAGCGCCGAGAATAATCTTCAGGACAAGCGTGAGGCGCTGCGCGAAGTCACGGGCCGCGCGGTGGAATCGCTCGCGCGCCTCGGGGAGTTCCCGCCGATCAACCCCGAGCCGGCAAACCTCCAGCCGTGGGTGGAAAAAGCGCTGGCGGAAAACCACACGCTGCGGGCAAAGCGCGAAGGGGTAGACAGCGCACGCGAGGAAGTAAAGCGCCTGCAGGCCGGCCACTACCCGACACTCGATATAGTAGGCTCGCGCTCGCGCAACGATGCCGAGGGCAGCGTCACCGGCACCGGCCTGCGCAGCGACAACACCGTGGTCGG
>JANLIC010000011.1 GCA_024654125.1 Sulfuricaulis sp.
GCGGGCCTGACGATCGCAGTGCTTGAGAAGTACAAAGTTGCGTTGGGAGTATCTCAACGCCAAATAGATAGGATCTGACCGGCATCCGTCCGGATATCGAGATGCCCTGGAAAAATTGTCTAGGGGACGGCAGGTAATGTCCGATGCTTCAGAGCTAAATTGGAATAGGCGGTGACTGGTGTGAATGCACCCAAAGCGGCCGGCCTTTATGCGGCCGTTTTCACCTTCAACGCCACTTGTCTGCCGACGCGCGCCAACATGTTCACAAGGGCATCCAGGCTGAATTTCTCAATTCGCCCGCGCAGCAGATTATTGAGACGTGGCTGAGTGAGCCCCAGGTGTTTCGCGGCCTGGGCTTGCGTTTCGCCGCTCGCTTCCACGTAACGCTGGACGGCGATCATCAATTCCGCGCGCACACGCATACTGGCGGCCGCTTCAGGCGTGTCTTCGAGGGCATCCCAGACGCTTGCATAGGTTCGTTTCTTCATCGCTCTTTCCCTCAGCGCCTTATAGCGCGTTGTCGCCAGGCTCAGATCGGCCTTGGCGGTTTTCTGAGTCTTTTTCTGGAAAGCATGCAGTACATATACGGCATCGGGAAACGTGGCGACATACAGTACCCGAAAGGCCCCGCTTTCTACGCGCACACGGATCTCATTGACGCCGGGGCCGATAGCCTTCATCGGCTTCCAGTTCTCGGGCATGAGTCCGCGTTGCACGCGGTCCAGTTGTAACCCGGACTCCCGGCGCGCCTCGTGCGGAAATGCGCGTAGCGCCTCGAGAGAATCACCGAGAAAGGTGACGGGCTTCATCGGATGAAGTATATCAATCCTGATATACATTGCAACCGTCGGACCGGTCGAAAGGGTCGGAGGTACAGGAGAAGATTCACGCCGGTTTGGCCGAAACACGCCGGCCAGTCGGCGCCGCCGAGGCCGGTTGCAGACACGCGCAAAGAATACTCCGTGAGGCGGTGCAGCTAGTGGAAAATCCGGCGGGGCAGGGCCCCACCGAACTCGTTTCTCAGTGGTCGTTAGGCTGTAGGGTCGGTACGTTGTTTGTGCCCATACGTCCTGGCTCGGAACTCGCGTGGGCAAGTACTGTTTGCGAACGAAATGGGCCGGAGGTACGTGAGAAAACTAAAATACCCCGGAGTCACCGTGACCCCGGTGTTTCCGGTTACGCCGCCTTGTGCCGCTTTTTGGTTTGAGCGGGGGAGCCTAGCTGCTCGACTTCTGCTGTAACCTTGGCACCAATGGATTGCTCGGCGATAGTCAGGTCGTAGCGAATCTGCAGGTTCATCCAGAAGTCCGCGCTCGTTCCGAAGAAACGGGCGAGCCGCAGAGCGGTTTCGGGCGTGACGCCGCGCTTGCCGTTCAGGATATCGGTAATACGTCCGGACGGCACGCGCAGCCCGAGCGCGAGGCGATTGGCGGAGAGATCGCGTGCGGCCAGCTCGCGTTTCAGAATTCGGCCGGGATGGATCGGTAGCATGTCAGTCACCCTCGATGATAATCGGTTATCTCCACAACGTAGGCGTCCCCGTCTTTGAATCGGAAGCATATTCGCCATCGGTCATTGACGGTCATGGCCCATTGACCGGCGCGATCGCCCTTGAGCTTGTGCAGACCCACACTTTTCAGTGGACTCAGATCCTGCAGGCTCCGGGCGGCGTCAAGCGCCGCAAGCAGATCCTGGGCCGCCTCAACGTCAAGGCCTCGGTACGGCGAGCTTTTGCCGTCGGTATAAAAACGCTCCGAGGCCCGGTTCGCCCAAGTCTTGATCATCTATGTAGTGTACTACGTACCTCGTAGTATTGCCAACGACGGTCCGGTCGAAAGGGGTTAGAAGTGCAGGACAAGATCCACGCCGATAGAAAGAACCATAGCCTTGCCGGTTTGCTCAGCGCGAGACCTCGCGATGTGTCTGAGGTCTGGAGTTCGGACGATAACTTTGCCGTTCCATAAAAACCGAAGGAAAAGGCTGTCGCAGTCTATCTGAACTGATCGTAGTCAGCCTGTCTTTGGTGTCGGTTTCTCGGGAAACCACACGGTGGTAGCGCGATTGAAGAATTCATCACGGCCCAGGCCGGTCGCATTATCCTTACCCCTTGCAGCAGTCCCATATTGGGACTAGCATGTTGTCCATGCGAGTGATCGCGCTGAGCACGTTGAAGGCGTTCTGGGACCGGAATCAGGCCTATCTGGACGTCAAGGAACCGGCGCTCGCGTGGTACCGGCACACGCTCAAGGCCGACTGGAGTTCGCCGGCGGAACTGAAGCACGATATCCGAACCGCCAGCATCCTCCAGGACGGGCGCGCCGTGTTCAACATCGCCGGCAACAAATATCGCATCGTGGTCTGGATCAACTACGCCTACCGCGTGGTGTACATCCGATTCATCGGGACCCATGCCCAGTACGACCGGATCGACGCACAAACCATTTGACGGAGATAAGACGATGGACATCAAGCCCATTAAGACCAAA
>JANLIC010000093.1 GCA_024654125.1 Sulfuricaulis sp.
TCGGACTCCGGAATCGGCGCGATGAATTCCTGCCAGTGATCGGGAAACACGCGGTTGGCGCCTTCCTGATAGAACCAGCGAATTTCCCAGGGGCGGCACAGAAAGATGCCGCGCAGAATGAGTCCAAGCACGCGGCCGGGATGGGTCTCGGCATAGACCAGCGACAGCGTCGAACCCCAGGACCCACCGAACAGGACCCAGCGATCTACACCGAGATGCTCGCGGATCTTCTCCATGTCGGCGACCAGATCCTGAGTGGTGTTGTGGTCGAGGCTCGCGTGCGGCGTCGAACGCCCCGCCCCGCGCTGGTCGAACAGAATGATGCGGTAGAGATTGGGATCGAAGAAGCGCCGATGTGCTTCCTCGCAACCGGCACCGGGCCCGCCATGCACGAACAGCACCGGCAAGCCCTTGAGGTTACCGCACTCTTCGACGTACAGCTCATGAATCTCGTCAACACGCAGCCGATGTGTGGCATGGGGTTGAATGGCGGGATAGAGCTTGTACAAGACGACGCTTCCGTGCCTAAGCAGTGAAATCAATAACTGTTTCGAAGACCATGTCCCTGTGTTTCGCGAAGCCTCAGAGCCCGAGCCGCTCCCACACGGTGCAGGTGGGCCCGGCGCGATTGAGCGTGTAGAAATGCAGCCCGGGCGCGCCGCCCTCGAGCAGCTTGTCGCACAGATCGGTGGTCACGTCGAGACCGAAGGCGCGGATGGAATCCAGGTCATCGCCGAAGCCTTCCAGGCGCCGGCGGATCCAGCGCGGAATCTCGGCGCCACAGGCGTCAGAAAATTTTGCCAACTGCTTGTAATTCGAGATCGGCATGATGCCCGGCACGATCGGCACGCTGACCCCGAGCGCGCTGGCCTCCTCGACAAAACGCCAGTAGGCATCCACGTTGAAAAAATACTGAGTCATGGCCGAGTTGGCGCCGGCCCGGACTTTGTTCGCGAAATGACGGACGTCGGACTCGGGGCTGGGCGATTCGGGGTGGAACTCTGGGTAGGCCGCAACCTCAAGGAAAAATTCCTTGCCGGTTTCGGCGCGGATGAAGCTGATCAACTCGTTGGCGAAATGGAAGTCGCCACCGGTCTGAGGCACGTCCTTCGGCAGATCACCGCGCAGCGCAACGAGATGGCGAATGCCGAGCTGGCGATAGGCGTCTAGAAGTTTGAGAATGTCGGCGCGCGTGGTGCCGATGCAGGAGATATGCGGCGCGGCTTGTTGGCCCTGGGCCTGGATGTTTTTGACGGTCTCGTAGGTGCCCTCGCGCGTGCTGCCGCCGGCGCCAAAGGTGACGGAGAAGAACTTAGGTCCGAGCTGCGCCAGCTGTTCCACGGTTTCGCGCAGCTTGGCGCGCCCGTCGTCGTTGCGTGGCGGGAAGAATTCGAAGCTGAAGTTGCGCGCGGATTTTTTCCGGGAGTCCATGGCGTCATCTTGCAGAAGTCGGCGACAGGCAACAAGGGGCGCTGGGGCACCCTCCGTCAGCTTCCGTCCGGCGATTTAATAACGATAGTGGTCCGGCTTGTACGGGCCGTCGATCGGTACGCTGATGTAGTCGGCCTGGGCCTTGGAGAGCGGCGTCAGATGCGCGCCGATCTTCTTCAAGTGCAGGCGCGCCACTTTTTCGTCAAGCTTCTTTGGCAGCACATACACTTTCTTCTCGTATTTCGCGGTATTCTGAAACAGTTCCATTTGCGCGATGGTCTGGTTCGAGAACGAGGCCGACATCACGAACGAGGGATGGCCGGTAGCGCAGCCCAGATTCACCAACCGCCCCTTGGCCAGCACGATGAGCTTCTTGCCGTCGGGGAAGACCACGTGATCCACCTGCGGCTTGATCTCTTCCCATTTGCAGTTTTTCTCGAGCGAAGCAATGTCGATCTCGGAGTCGAAATGACCGATGTTGCACACGATGGCTTCGTGTTTCATCGCTTTCATATGGTCATGGTTGATAACATGCACGTTGCCGGTGGCGGTGACGAAGATGTCGGCTTGGCCTGCTGCCTCGTCCATGGTCACCACGCGGTAACCTTCCATGGAGGCCTGCAGCGCGCAGATCGGATCGATCTCGGTCACCCATACGGTGGCGCCCATGCCGCGGAAGGCCTGCGCGCAGCCCTTGCCGACGTCGCCGTAGCCGAGCACGAGGCAGATCTTGCCGGCGATCATTACGTCAGTAGCGCGCTTGATGCCGTCGATGAGCGACTCGCGGCAACCGTAGAGGTTGTCGAACTTGGACTTGGTGACGGAGTCGTTGACGTTGAACGCCGGGAACGGCAACCGACCTTCTTTTTCCATCTGGTACAGGCGGTGCACGCCCGTGGTCGTCTCTTCAGTGACGCCACGGATGTTCTTGAGGATGTTCGAGTACCAACCGGGCTTGGCCTCGAGGCGCTTCTTGATCGCGGCGAACAGCACGCGCTCTTCCTCGCAAGTCGGCTTGCCGATCAGTGAGGCATCCTTCTCGGCGCGTGAGCCGAGCGTGATCAGCAGCGTGGC
>JANLIC010000097.1 GCA_024654125.1 Sulfuricaulis sp.
CGCTCGTCCACAAAGGTATGCACCGGCATGAGTTCGACGGCGGTCACGCCCAAATGTTTGAGATGCCGGATCACTGGTTCGGTGGCAAGGCCGGCATAAGTGCCACGCAGGGCGGGCGGCACCTGCGGATGGTTCTGAGTGAATCCTTTGACGTGCAACTCGTAAATAATCGTCTCGTGCCAAGGTGTGCGCGGCAATTTGTCACCGCCCCAGGTGAAGGCCGGATCGATGACCTTGCACTTGGGAATGCCCGGGGCATTGTTGCTGCGGTCGAACGACAGATCCTCCTGTTTATGGCCGACGCGGTAGCCGAAATCGGCGTTACTCCACTTGACCTGACCCGCGATTGCCTTGGCATAGGGATCGAGCAGTAACTTATTATGATTGAAGCGCTTGCCTTTTTTGGGCTCGTAGGGACCGTAAACGCGATAACCGTATAAGAGACCGGGCCGCGCATCGGGCAGATAGCAGTGCCATACCAGGTCAGTCTGCCAGGACAGCGGGATGCGCGCGGTTTCGCGGTTCCCTTTTGTTTCGAACAGGCACAATTCCACTTTCTCGGCGTGTTCGCTGAACAGTGCGAAATTCACCCCTTCGCCATCCCAGGTAGCGCCCAAGGGATAGGGTCGACCCGGCCACACCGGCATATTATTGTTCATGGATTGAACTTCCTGTTTTCATTCTCTGCCGGCCAGACTCAGGCCGAGCCACAGCGCGCCAGTGTTCACCCCGGCCGCCAAGCATGGTTGACTACGGTTAACCGCTTTATTTGTCGCCAGGAGATCCCTTTTTCGGCCACCAGCGCGCCAGCAGATCGCCCGCGGTCTTTTGCCCGCCGATCCCGAAGGCCAGCGCCAGCGCCAAGACAACACCGGCCAGCAGAACCATAAAGGTCTGTCGGATGATGTCGGTGACCACGTTCACCTGGTCGAGCGCGATCAGTACGACAAAAACCATGATCGCGTATTGCGCGATGCGCCCGAGCAGTTCCGCGTCCTCCATACCCACATTCTTGCTGTAGGCCGAGACCACTTGAGAAATGAACCGGGCAAAATACAACCCCACCGCCAGGATCAGCACCGCCACGACGACCTTGGGAATGAAGAGCACGATCTGGCCCACCAGTTCGGTAACATAGGTCAGACCCAGACCGTTGAAGGCGACCATCAGCGTCAGCAGGATCGCCAGCCAGTATCCCAGTATGCCCAGGACACCGGCCATCCCGGCCTTGATACCGCCTTGGCGCAAAAAGCCGTCAATGCCGGCCTTTTCCGTGAGAACGTGGAAATTGATGGCCTGCAAACCCTTGACCACCACCAGTTTGATGAACTTCGCCAGCAGCCAACCGGCAACAAGAATAATGATTGCCAACAACAGCCTTGGCAGAAATTCTCCCAGTTGCACGAGAAAGGCGCGTGCCGGTTCGAGCGCCAAATTTACCTGTTCCATAGCTCCTCCTTAGATGACATCGATAAAACACATGGCAGCAGTCATGCCGCTACCCCCACTCACCCATCATCATACGCATTAAATCTTTCAAAAATCACCACGCGGATTTTGGAACCGGCGGTGGTTGCTCATCCCAGCAAATTGGATATTCCCTTCAGGGGAATATGCACCCACGTGGGCCGGTTGTTCAATTCGTACCGCAGCTCGTAGAAAGCTTTCTCAAGCATGAAAAGTCTCAGCAATCCGCGCGCCGGGTCCCATTCGGAATAGATTCCGGCAATCCGCACATGCGCTTCATAGGATTGCAAGAAAGTGCGGGCGACCTCGGTTTCCCACTCCCGGATCGCCGCTTCGACCTGCACGGATTCCTCCGGTTGCTCGGCGGCTATGTGCGACGCGGCGGTGTAGGCCGCGTAATTGAAGGAACGCAGCATACCCGCCACGTCCCGCAACGGCGAATGTTTGCGACGCCGTTCATCCAGCGTGCGCGCCGGTTCGCCCTCGAAATCGATAATGACAAAATCGTTCTGCCGCAGCAGTACCTGGCCGAGATGATAATCTCCGTGATAGCGGATTTTCAGGGTCTCCAGACCCTCGGGGGCGCTTTCCTCAATTCGTTGATGAACGTTTTTGCGCCGCTCGATCAGTGACGCCGCCAGCACGCGCACATCTTCGGGAAGCGCATCCAGGCGCTGCTCGAGCAGCCCGAGCGTGGCGTCCGCCTCTTCGCGCACGCGATTTTTCCACTCGGCGTTTTCACGTTTGCCGACAGGTTCAGGTTCGAAGGCCGGGTCACCCGTGGACATGGCCAGGGCCCGGTGTAGTTCGCCGGTTCGCTGGCCGAGAACCTGTATTAGATTGAGATAACCCCCGTGCACCTCGATCGGCGCTACGGGCGGTTCGCCGGATCGAAACTCCTCCAGGAAACGCTCCAGGTAATTCAGCGTGTAGGTCCAGCCATCGCCCTGGTTCTCTACGTATCCCTGGAGGACCGCCAGGGTCATCAAGCCGCCATCGTTGGCCACGTATTCCATGGCGCCCGCCACCGGCACGATGTTTGGAAAATGCGCGACCTCGGTCAGGAAGCGGCCGACCTCTACCTCCGGGCTCTCTCCGGATTGCAAACGGCGGAACGCCTTGAGAAACAGGCGTCCGCCGATCACGATAGCGGTGTTGCTGCCCTGCGCAGCGGATGGCCGAACCGTCAGTTCTTTCATGATATCGCCAGCCAGCTCGCGGAAGGCTTTCGTGGGCACAAAACGCACCGTCCCGGCCGTACCGACCAGCTCACGTCCGGTCCCGATGGCCTGCACCACGGCGCGGCAGAACAATTCATCGGCCAGGGCATCGCCCATGATGCCGATGCGCGCCTGCTGACGTACCCGCGCCACGCTCACCGGCAACAATCCTCGTTGGCGCTCTTCCGATTCGTGCTCCCAGACCAGCGACAGCGGCAGGAAATAGATAGATTGATCGCCGGCGCCGCCTTCGATGCGGTACAGCGATATAAACCAGCTTGCGGAATCCTGCTCCCAGACAACATGTTCGATCAATACGGCGCGTGTTATCGGCTCGCCCTTGGCGGCGAACCAGCGCTGCGCCGCCATAAAGTGGGGCAAAGCATTGTTTTCTAGCTGGGCGCGGATCTTATCGGCCATGCCGATGCGCCAGGGCACCACGCGCTCACGGAAGAGGCTGCTCCAGCCATCGAACAGCACCAGCAACGGCAGTTCCTCGCGCGGCAAATGTTCCTCGTGCCAGGACGGTACATCCTCGCCTTTCGCCAGACGGAACCAATAAAAACCATGGCCATGCAAAGTAAGCAGATACGGGAGCTCACCGATCGGCGGAAATGCCGTGCGACCCATCATCTCCACGGGTACACAGCCTTTATACTTTCCAAGATTGAGTTCCACCGGCTGTGCCGAGCGCGCCAGGTTGGCCACGCACAGAATGGTTTCGTTTTCATACTCGCGCAGGTAAGCCAGTATTTTTCGGTTTCCCGGTTTGAGAAAATGCAAGGTTCCGCGCCCGAAGGCCTTGTGGTTCTTGCGCACGCTGAGCAAGCGCTTCATCCAGTTGAGCACCGACGAGGGATCGCGCGACTGCGCCTCCACGTTTACGGCCTCGAACCCATATACCGGATCCATGATGGGTGGGAGGAACAGGCGCTGGGGATCGGCATGGGAGAAACCGGCGTTACGGTCGGGGCTCCACTGCATCGGCGTGCGCACACCGTTGCGATCGCCCAGATAGATGTTGTCCCCCATACCGATTTCATCGCCATAATAAAGGATGGGCGAACCCGGCATCGATAGCAGCAGGCTGTTCATGAGCCGAATCTTCTCGAAATCGTTATCCATGAGTGGCGCCAGCCGCCGGCGGATGCCGAGATTCAGGCGCGAACGCGGATCGGCGGCGTACATGCGGTACATGTAGTCGCGCTCCTTGTTCGTGACCATTTCGAGCGTGAGCTCGTCATGATTGCGCAGGAATATCGCCCACTGGCAGTTTTCCGGGATCTCCGGCGTCTGGTTCATGATTTCCACGATGGGATGCCGGTCCTCCTGGCCGATGGCCATGTACATGCGCGGCATCAGGGGAAAGTGGTAGGCCACGTGACACTCGTCTCCGGAACCGAAATAGTCACGTACGTCCTCCGGCCACTGATTGGCCTCGGCCAGGAACATGCGGTTCTTGTAATGTTTGTCGATCACGGCGCGCATTTGCTTGATGACGGCGTGGGTCTCGGGAAGGTTCTCGTTATTGGTGCCCTCGCGCACGCACAGGTAGGGAATCGCGTCGAGCCGCAACCCGTCCACACCCTGGTCCAGCCAGAATTGCATGACCTTGGTGACGGCTTTCACCACCTGGGGATTGTTGTGATTCAGGTCCGGCTGGTGGGAGAAAAAGCGATGCCAGTAATAAGCCTTGGCGGTTTCATCCCAGGTCCAGTTGGATTTCTCGGTGTCGGAAAAAATGATGCGCGTATCTTCGTATTTCTTGGCGGTATCGCTCCACACGTAGAAATCACGTTTGGGGGAACCAGGCGGCGCCTGGCGCGCGGCCTGGAACCACGGGTGCTGGTCGGAGGTGTGGTTGATCACCAGTTCGGTGATAACCCGCAGACCGCGCTCGTGCGCCGCCTTCACGAAGACCTGAAAATCCTTGCGCGTACCGTAGTCGGGATGGATATTCCGGTAATCGGAAATGTCATAGCCGTCGTCGCGCATGGGCGACGGATAAAACGGCAGGATCCACAGCGTGTTGACGCCCAGTTGCTGCAAGTAATCGAGCTTTGAGGTCAGCCCCGCAAAGTCACCGATCCCGTCGCTGTTGCTGTCGCAAAACGCCTTGACGTGAATCTCATAAACGACGGCATCTTTGTACCAGAGCGGATCGTCGGTGAGGATTTCGTGGCGGCGTTCACTGATCATGCGCTTTAGATGTAGTAGTCAAAATCATGTTCGGTATGCACGCGGCGCCGCAGGCGGAAGACATGTGCCGGCCCGCTTTGCGGGTCGAGCTCGACGAAATTGCGAACGCCGTTCCAGATGTAACGCGACCCCGTCAGTAAGTCATGCACTTGGTACGGCTGCTCGCTCGGCAGGCCCAATATATCGAGCGGCAGTTCGACCCAGCCCGATTGACGGTGATGCGGGTCGAGGTTGACGACCACCAGGATAATGTCGCCCAATTCCTCGGTGGTCTTGCTGTAACAGATCAGCTGGTCATTATCGACGGGATGGAACTGCAGGCCCCGATCGCTCTGCAACACCGGATTCTCGTGGCGAATGCGGTTTACACGTGTAATAAAGTCGCGCAGGCTGTCGGGCCGATCCAGGTTCCAGCGGCGCAACTGGTATTTCTCCGAATCCAGGTATTCCTCGCTGCCGGGCTCGCGCGCACGGCCTTCGGCCAACTCGTACGCCGGGCCGTAAATGCCGTAATTCGCCGCCAGTGTCGCCGCCAGCGCCAACCGCACCATGAACGCCGGGCGACCCCCGAATTGCAGGTACTCATTGAGAATATCGGGCGTGTTGGGCCACACGTGCGGGCGGAAATACTCGCGCCCCTCGGTCTGGGTAAGTTCGGTGAAGTACTCGGTGAGTTCGTGCTTGGTGTTGCGCCACGTGAAATAAGTGTAAGAGTAAGTGAAGCCGAGCTTGGCCAGGCGATGCATAACCTTGGGCCGGGTAAAGGCCTCCGCCAGGAACAGCACGTCAGGATGGCTACGCTTGATCTCGCCGATCACCCACTCCCAAAATGGAAACGGCTTGGTATGCGGGTTGTCGACGCGGAATATCTTCACGCCCTGCTCGATCCAGAAATCGAAGATGCTTTTCAGCTCGCGCCAGAGCTCCTGCCACGATTCGGTTTCGAAATCGAACGGGTAAATGTCCTGGTATTTCTTCGGCGGGTTCTCGGCGAATTGCACGCTGCCATCCGGCCGCCGGCGGAACCACTCGGGGTGTTCCTTGACGTAGGGATGATCCGGCGAGCACTGATAGGCGATATCCAGGGCGACCTCCATCCCAAGTTCTTTAGCCTTGTTCACAAACCAGCGGAAATCCTCGAGCGTGCCGAGCTGCGGGTGCACGGACTTGTGACCGCCCTGCTGCGCACCGATCGCCCAAGGGCTGCCGACGTCTTCCGGTTTGGCGGTCAAGACGTTGTTGGGTCCCTTGCGTTCGGTGCGGCCGACGGGATGGACCGGCGGCAGGTACACCACGTCGAAACCCATGGAGGCGGCATAACGCAGGCGGCCTTCGCAATCACGGAAGCCGGCGTGCTTGTCGCCATCACAGGAGCGCGGAAAGAATTCGTACCAGGTGCTGTAACGGGCGCGCTCGCGGTCGACTTCGAGAATCAGTTCCTTGTCATAGCGCGTGACGAAGCGGCGTTCGGCATGCCGTCCCATCAGCTCCGCGGTCTCTACATCCAGGGCCACGCGGCGTTTTTCTGTCAATGCAGCGCTGCCACCGAGCATACGCGCCAGCGCGTTCAGGCGCTCCGCGTCTTTTCCGGTGATGTTGGCGGCGGCTTTTTTGACGAGCTCGGCGCCGGTGAGAAAAACCATTTTCAGATCTGGGTCGGTGTCCGGCCGGTGCACCAGATCATGGCACCAGGACTGGAAGTGATCGACCCAGGCCACGACCGTGTAGCGGTAACGGCCAACCTCGGTCACGTGAAAGGTGGCGCTCCAGCGATCATTGACCAAAGGATCCATCGAGATTTCTGACCATTCGCGCGCGGACTCGCGCCGGTAAAGCAGCAGACTCTTCAGTATGTCGTGCCCATCTACGAACACGTCCGCCTCGACTGTCACCGACTCGCCGACTGTGCGCTTGATGGGGTAGCGGCCGTCATCGACCTCGGGTTGTACGCCTTCAATCACCACGCGACTTTTCCCGTCGGTGGAAATCGGCGATTGGGCTGCCCGGGTTTTAGCCATGATTTCCTGCTCAGCGATCAGGCGCACCTGGCGCCTTCAGGTAAACAATGCTCAGTGGCGGCAAGGTCAGTGAAATGGAATGATAGCGACCATGGCACGGGACCGGCGCTGCCTCCACGCCCCCCCCGTTCCCCTGCCCGCTACCGCCGTAGATCGTGGCATCGCTGTTCAGGAGTTCACGCCAATAGCCGCTACGCGAAACCCCAACGCGATAATTGGCCTGCGGGACCGGCGTAAAATTGCACACGACCAACACCACATCCTCCGGGCTCTTACCCTTGCGCAAAAAACCGATGATGCTGTGTTCCCAATCGTGCAGATCCACCCACTCGAAACCGCTTGAATCAAAATCACGCTCGTACAAAGCCGGTTCACGGCGGTACAAGTGGTTGAGGTCCTTCATCCAGCGCTGCACTCCCTGATGCGGGGCCTGCTCGAGGAGATGCCAGTCCAGGCTCTGATCGTGATTCCACTCGCGCCATTGCCCGAATTCACAGCCCATGAACAGGAGTTTTTTCCCCGGATGGGCGAACAGGTATCCGAACAGCAAACGCAGATTGGCGAACTTCTGCCAGTTGTCACCCGGCATTTTCCCGAGGAGCGAACCCTTGCCATGCACCACTTCGTCATGCGAGAACGGCAACACGAAGTTTTCGTGAAACGCGTACATGATGCTGAACGTGAGCTGGTTGTGGTGATACTTCCGGTGGATCGGATCGTGCGAGAAATAATCCAGTGTGTCGTGCATCCAGCCCATGTTCCATTTCATGCCGAAACCCAGCCCGCCGAGATAGTTCGGACGCGAGACCATGGGCCAGGACGTGGATTCTTCGGCGATGGTCTGGGTGTCAGGGTGATCGCGGTACACAGCCTCGTTCAAATCGCGCAGAAACTGGATCGCGTCGATGTTTTCCCTGCCGCCGAATTCGTTCGGTATCCATTCATCTTGGCGGCGCGCGTAATCGAGATACAGCATTGAGGCGACCGCGTCGACACGCAATCCGTCGGCGTGGTACTTGTCGAGCCAGAATAACGCGCTCGAAATCAGGATCGAACGCACTTCGTTGCGGCCGTAATTAAAGATGCTCGATTTCCATTCCGGGTGGAAACCGCGCTTGGGATCGGCGTGTTCGAACAAATAAGTGCCGTCGAAGTATACGAGCCCGTGTTCATCCGTGGGAAAGTGCGACGGCACCCAGTCAAGGATAACGCCGACGCCGCCCTGGTGCAGGCGATCAACAAGCTGCATGAATTCTTGTGGCGTGCCGTAACGCGCCGTGGGCGCGAAGTATCCCGTGGTCTGGTATCCCCAGGAGCCGTAAAACGGATGTTCCGTGAGCGGAAGCAACTCGACATGGGTGAAGCCCATGTCACGGACGTACTCAGTCAATTGCGAGGCGTGCTCGCGGTAGTGGAAGGAGCGGTTGTCCTCGTCCGGCACGCGTTTCCACGACCCGAGATGAGTTTCGTAGGTGGACATGGGGGCGTTCAGGGCGTTGACCTTGCCCCGCTCCTGCATCCACGTCTGGTCGGCCCACTGGTAGTCCAGGTCCCACACGACCGAGGCGGTGCGAGGTGGTGTCTCGGTATGAAGGGCAAAGGGATCGGTTTTTTCAACCTGGTAATTCCGGTGATGCGAGGTCAGGTGGTATTTATATTTCGCTCCGCGGATCACTCCGGGAATGAAGCCCTCCCAGATACCCGAATCGTCCTTGCGTGCCAGCAAAGGATGTGAAATGGGCTGCCATCCATTGAAATCGCCGACGACGGCCACTTGCCGGGCATTGGGCGCCCAGACCGCGAAATAAACGCCGGCAACACCATTCACGGCATGCAGGTGCGCCCCGAGCTTGTCATACAGACGGAAATTCCTGCCTTCCTTGAACAGGTATATGTCGTGCTCGGTCAGTAGACTGACACCATTCTGAACGGGTTGGACATCGGTAGATTTCTTGTCTTTCGTCCGCGTTGTTGCCATACAGTTTCTCCTGGCTGCCACACCACGGACCGATAGCCTCTTCGAACTTATGGCCTGCCGGTTGCATTACACCATGTACGCGCATTGAACGGCCGTGGAGTCGAAACGATACTTGGTGCGCAGTGTGTTGCGATGAGTCAGATTATTGTCGCCGCGCCTTCGCGAAGATTGCACGGTAGATTCCGATGCGCAGGCAGTCGTCATGGACGACGGCTAGTGTTTATCCTTTAAATATACCGTATTACGGTATTATGATCAATTAATCCGAGCCGTAACTACATGAAATTGATGCGAAAGAGTGAATTTCTCAGCGCGCAGGGTGTAGTCTGGACCCGAAACACCACGCAGGGCGATGCGGCAATTCATCTGTTCATGCGCGGCAGAACAAATCAGGCATTAATTCTGCGCCACGACCGCGTTGGCGTGTATAAACAGTGAGAAGAAATTGCGCGTGGTAATTTGCGCCACGCTTTCGATGTCCGTTCCGCGCAAATCCGCCAGACATTCGGCAACGTGACGCACATAGGATGGTTCGTTGGACTTGCCTCGATGCGGCACGGGGGCGAGATACGGTGAGTCGGTTTCGATCAACAGGCGATTCTCCGGCACCTGTTTTGCCACTTCACGCAGCGTTTTAGCGTTGTGGAACGTGACTATCCCGGAAAACGAAATATGGAAATCAATATCGAGGGCCTGGCGCGCGACCTCCCAGCTTTCCGTGAAACAATGCATCACGCCTCCGACCTCGCTGGCCTTTTCTTCGCGCATGATACGCAGGGTATCTTCCGCCGCCTCACGAGTATGAATGATAAGCGGCTTGCCCGATTGTCGCGCCGCGCGAATGTGCCGGCGGAAACGTTCTTGCTGCCAGGCCATGTCACCCTGCAAGCGGAAATAATCGAGGCCGGTTTCTCCGATAGCCACCACGCGTTCGTCGTCCGCCAGACTTGTCAGGTCGTCCACGGTCGGCTCGCGCCCTTCGCGCTCGTTGGGATGCACACCTACCGAGGCAAATATGTTCGGATGGTTGTGCGCGATGGCGCGGATTTCAGGAAAGCTTTCGAGTGTGACCGACACGCACAGCATGTGTCCGACCCCATTGTCCCGGGCTCTTTGAATAACTTCTTCCAGACTGGTATTTAGGGGATCGAAGTTGAGATGACAGTGGGAATCAACGAGCGGCGTCACGTTACATCGTGTGCGTGAGGCGGTCGGAATGGAGCGCGCCGGCCAGAATGCCTTCAATCTTGTTGCGTGCGATACCCGAATCCTTCTCGCTGAACTGGACGCCGATCCCAGCGGTGCGGCTGCCCTGCGCACCCGGAGGAGTCACCCAGACCACATGCCCGGCGACTGGTATCTTTTCCTTGCTGTCCATCAAGGTCAGCAGCATGAACACCTCTTCGCCCAGCCTGTAGGGCCGGTTACTCGGCACAAAAATGCCTCCACCCTTTACGAACGGCATATACGCCGCGTACAGGGCATTCTTGTCCTTGATGGTCAGGGACAGTACGCCGGGACGTGCCGCGACCGGCATGGGTTTTCCCGCCTTGGGAGCGGTGGCGGAGAGTGGTGCAGTGATTTTGTCGATCATGAAGTAACAGCTCAATTTGATTGTAGTCGGCTCAATCGAACCCAGCGTATCAAAATATCTTCCAGGATCAAAAGTTCATCGAGCGGGCTGTTAAGCTGCCGATAATTCTCAACAATAGCATCAATAAAATCATATAACTCACTAATTTTGTATTTATTTCTTTGGTCCTTATCAAAGGTTACTGCCTCCTTGTTCATCAACGCCGGATCGGGGGCGCCCAAGCCGAGCTTGATGAGATCGTTGGCAAATCCATACAGCCAGCCGAGGATGCGCGCCGTTCCCATGTCCTTCCAGCGGGCGGCGCAGGTCACCGGATGTTCCCGCGACTGGGCGAGAGCGGCCAAATCCTGCAGCAACTGGGCGCGGACTTGAGGAAATTCCTCGCGCGCCAGGGATTCCGCCAGCAGCGGTGACCCACCAGCAAAATTCAGTAACTGCGCCGGGTTGTCCCCGGTTTGAGGCCGTGCCTCGAGCCAGGTCCATCCCACGACAGGCGTCGGATGCCTGAAAAGCAAGCGGACGCAACGGCTGCGTATCGTGGCTGGTAGGCGTGCCGGATGACTGGTGACCAGGAGCAACATGCTGCCCAGGGGGGGCTCCTCGAGCAGCTTCAACAGGCTATTGGCGGCATTGAGATTCATGGCCTCCGCCGGCGATATAATCACCACCTTGCGTCTGGCCGTATGCGGCCGCAGCGACAGAAAATCGCCGAGCGCGCGAATCTGGTCCACCACAATGTTTCTGGCATCGTCCAGCAGTCCTATGCCGGATAGATCCGGATGGGTGCCGACCTGGAACAGGTGACAGCCATGGCAAGCACCGCAGGCCATGGCGTTCCGTGGCCGCTCGCACAACAGTGCCTGAGCCAGTTGCACCGCAAAATCATGCTTGCCGAGGCCGGGCCGCCCTTGTAGCAACAACGCATGCGGGAGCTGGTCAAACTGACGCGAAAGCGCCGACCACAGTGCCTCATGCCACGGGTAACGTTCCGGCGCCGCGCTGAAACGGCTCATCGTGGCGTCATCACCGGCCATGCACCGCCTCCTGCAGCACACTGACGATCTGCTGTTCGACCTGCTCCAGCGGGCGGCTGGCATCAATAACGTGAATTCGCTTCGGCTCGCGGGCGGCACGAGCAAGATAGGTCGCGCGTATCCGCTGGAAAAATTCATTGTTCTCGCGCTCGAAACGGTCCGGCTCACTGCGCTGCCCGGCGCGTTCGCGTCCAGCTTCCACGGGAATATCGAAGAGCAGTGTCAGGTCCGGACGGAGATCGCCCTGCACCCAGTCTTCGACGGCCGCGATGCGGTCAGCGGGAAGGCCACGCCCGCCACCCTGGTAGGCATAGGTGGCATCGGTGAAACGGTCGCACAGCACCAGCTTACCCGCGGCCAACGCCGGGCGTATTACCTTGTTGATGTGCTCGAAGCGCGCGGCAAACATCAGGAGCATTTCGCTCTCCGGTGTAATGTGCAGTTGTTTGGTGTGCAACAGGATGTCGCGGACGCGCTCGCCGATCTCGGTGCCGCCCGGTTCGCGCGTGACGACCACGTCGCAGCCTTCGCGCTGCAACCATTGACGCACGAAAATGAGGTTGGTGCTTTTTCCGGCGCCCTCCCCGCCTTCCAGCGTAATGAATAATCGGCGTGGCATGGCGGCTTTAAGGCGAGAGATTCATTTTTGAAGCGTTTTTAACGGCATCCAGGGTCTTCGAGGGTAAAACATTTCGCGATTTCCCCTTGAGCTGGTATTTGAGCACGGCACGATTGTGTTCATCCAGCGTGCTGGAAAATTCATGGTTGCCATCACCTCGAGAGACGAAGAACAATGCGTCCGTCGCCATGGGATGCAGCACCGCCTGCAACGCGTCTTTCCCGGGCATGGCCACCGGGGTCGGCGGCAAACCCTTGCGGGTATACGTGTTATAAGGTGTGTCGCGCTGAAGGTCCTTCAGTCGGATGTTGCCGTCAAACGCCTTTCCCATGCCATAGATCACGGTCGGATCGGATTGCAGGCGCATCCCGTGCCGCAACCGGTTGATGAAAACCCCGGCGATCAACCGGCGTTCATCGACTTGGCCGGTTTCTTTTTCCACGATGGATGCCAGGATCAGCGCCTCGTAGGCATTTTGCAAGGGAAGGTTGTTTCCGCGGCCTTCCCATTCCCGTTGCAAGAGTTTATGCATTTTGTCATAGGCATTTGCGAGAATCATGATGTCGGTCTGTCCCGCTGAATAATAATAGGTGTCCGGGAAAAACCTTCCTTCCGGGTGCTCGTGGGGGCGGCCCAGGCGTTCCAAAATCTCATCGGGGGATTTTCCCGCCAGCGTCTGGCCGAGCTTGGGTGCCGCCGCCAGCGTGGCCAGAAACTGGCCGAAGGTCCAGCCTTCGACCAGTACTACGGGGTATTCGATCACCCGACCGACGATGATCTGATCCAGCAGTTCGCGTGCCGACATGCCATCACGAAATCGATATTCCCCCGATTTCAAGCCGCGGCCATGGCCAGTCAAATGTGCCAACAGGACAAAAGAATGACTTTCCGGCAGGACCTTGCGCGCGCTGAGACCATGCGCGAATGCGCGCAAGCTCGTTCCGGGCTTGACCGCATAAATCTCACCGCCGGGACGGAGGGGATGATTCCAGGCCCACAGCAGGTAGGCGGCGCCAAGCAGAAACAAGCCGATCGCCCCGACAAAGACCTTAATAATCGATGTGCGCATCGCGGATAGCGTCTTGAATCCATTGGGTGATCCGGCCCACGGGATATTCCCGAGATTGAATGCGGCGCACCGGCCACAGCCCGATCAAGCTATTGGTCAAAAAAACTTCATTGGCGGCCAGAATATCCTCGCGCGTCAATCTGGTTACATCACATTGGATGGAAAGCGCCGCAGCATGCTCCAGTACCACGGCGCGCATCACGCCTTCCACGCCGCTGTGTGACAGATCCGGTGTTATCAAGCTGTCGCGCGCTACAACAAAAAGGTTCGTCATGGTTCCTTCGACGACGTGACCGGTTTCATCGTGCATCAATCCCTCGGCATATTCGTCCTTCAATTCCATGCGCGCCAAAACCTGTTCGAGTCGGTTAAGATGCTTCAGGCCCGCCAGGCGATTATGACGTGATATCAGGGTATGACAGAACTGCACGGCGATGCCATGCGTGCGATACCGGGCAGGATAATCCGGCCACGCATGCAGACCAACGGTACGTGTCGGCTCCCCTTTGGCGGAAGGCGCATACCCCCGCCCCGAGATTCCGCGGGTGAGAGCGATCTTCAATACACCACGAGCGGCGCCACGGCATATCTCCCTGGCTTCGCGTTGCAGCAGTTCAGCCGCTGGCGCCTGGATGCCAAGTCGGACGGCCCCAGAATGCAACCGCGCTATGTGTCTGTCCCAGAGCAGTGGCTCGGCGTTTTCGACCGCCAGTGTTTCGAATAAGCCATCGCCGTATTGGAAACCGCGGTCGAACGCCGAAACTTTCTCATCTGGAATTCCGTTGACAAGAAGATTCATAAAATTCCGAGCGCCGCGAGCAGGCCGCGGGCCTTGGCACGGGTCTCCGCCAGTTCACGTTCCGGAACCGAATCGGCGACAATGCCGGCGCCGGCGCGCAGAGTGATATCCTGTCCGTTTCGCACCAGGGTGCGAATCAGGATGTTCAGATCCAGGCTGCCGTCGCGGTTGATGTATCCCATCGATCCGGTGTAGGCGCCGCGCGGCGCCTGTTCCAGTTCGGCGATGATCTGCATGCAGCGTACCTTGGGACATCCGGTGATGGTGCCACCGGGAAACACGGCGCGTATCACCTGTGTCGGTGTCATGTGTTCCTCCAGTTCGCCGCTGACTTCCGAGACGATATGGTGCACATGCCGATAGGACTCGAGCGTCATGAATTCACTGACACGGATCGACCCGGTGCGGCAGACGCGCCCGAGATCGTTGCGCTCAAGATCGATCAGCATCACGTGCTCGGCACGCTCCTTCGGATGACGCAACAGGTCCCGCGATAAGGCGAGGTCCTGAGCGGGGTCCGGACTGCGCGGATAGGTGCCGGCAATGGGGCGTGTGTGCACCCGGTGGCCACGCACCGCCACCAGACGCTCCGGTGAAGAACTGATAATGGCGCGGTCATTATCCCAAGTCATCATGCCGGCAAACGGCGCCGGATTGGCGGCGCACAATCGGCGGAAGAGTCCGGCCGAACTCACGGGCGATGACAGCTTGGCGCGCCACAGACGCGAAAGGTTTACCTGAAACACGTCGCCGGCGCGAATGTACTCCTGGACCATGTGTACATGTTCGAGAAAATCCCCCGATGCTTCCTCCCAAGCTTCTGTCGCAGGCATCGTGACGGTCTCCGCCGCCGAGGCGGCCAGCGCGTCCGCTTCCAGCCGCGGCATCAGGTCTGCGGCACAATCCGCCTCACACATCAGCCAGGCCTGTTGCCGGGCGCGGTCGACGATCACGGCCGCCGGTATGCGCGTGGCACAGGCAACCGGGAAAGCCGGGTCGAACGTTACCCCGGTGACGGTGGGCTCGATCTGGGACACCAGTTCATAGCCGAGAAAGACAAACCAACCGCCGGTGAACGGCAGCCGATCGGGGGCCGCATGGGCATTCGGCGCCGCTACGGAGAGCGCCCGCCACTCGCGCTCGAAAGTCTCCAGAAAATCGCCTTGGCCCTGCGCCCGTCCATCGCAAAATAACCCGGTATTCGCCCGCAACTCGATGGTTTCGCCTGGAAAAGCGAACAAAATGTCGTAACGCCCGCGCGGCGTGCCGTGAGCGACGCTGGCCAACAGGTGCGGATATCGCCCGGGGGAACGGCTATGCAGCGTGACGAGATCGGGGATGCTTGTCAGGCGGCGACAGGCAACTCCCGGGGTGGAGGCAGGTTTCTGGGCCGGATGGGCATTCACGCCAGTTTCCGGAACACCAGCGTCCCGTTGGTGCCGCCGAAGCCGAAGGAATTAGAAATGGCGACATCGATTTTCATTTTGCGCGCCGCATTTGGCACGTAATCCAGATCGCATTCCGGGTCGGGGGTGGCGAGATTGATCGTGGGAGGCGCTACCTGATCCCGCAGCACGAGCGCCGTGTATACCGCCTCGATGCCGCCGGCCGCCCCCAGCAAATGACCGGTCATGGATTTGGTCGAGCTCATGGCCAGCTTGCGCGCGTGACCGCCGAACGCGGTCTTGACCGCGAGCGACTCGGCGCGGTCGCCGAGCGGAGTGGAAGTCCCGTGCGCGTTAATGTACTGCACTTGGTCCGGATTCAGTCCGGCATTGCGCAGGGCATTGCGCATGCAGCGCGCCGCGCCCTCGCCACTTTCCGGCGGACTGGTCATGTGGTACGCATCCCCGCTCATACCAAAACCCACGAGCTCGCAATAAATTTTCGCATCGCGTTTTTTCGCGTGCTCGTATTCCTCGAGCACCACCACACCCGCGCCTTCGCCCAGGACGAAACCGTCGCGGTCCTTGTCCCACGGACGGCTGGCGGTTTCGGGACTGTCGTTGCGCGTGGACAGCGCCCTGGCGTTGCCGAATCCGGCAACCGCAGTCGGCGTAATGGCGGCCTCGGCGCCGCCGGCAATCATAACGTCGGCATCGCCGTATTCGATCAGGCGGCCGGCGTCACCGATGCTGTGGGTGGCGGTGGCGCAGGCGGTGACCATGGCAAGGTTCGGCCCCTTGAGACCGAACATCACTGAGAGATCGCCCGAGATCATGTTGATGATGCTCATGGGAACATAAAACGGGGAAACCCGGCGCGGTCCTCTTTCCTTTATGGTGAGCGTGGTGTCCTCGATCGTGCCGACACCGCCGATGCCGGCGCCGAGGTGCACGCCAATCCGTTCGGCGTTGGCCTCCGTGACTACCAGTCCCGAGTCTTTGATCGCCTCGATGCCGGCGGCCATGCCCAACTGGATGAAGCGGTCCATGCGACGCGCTTCCTTCTCGGAAATGCCGAAAGCAATGGGATCGAAGTTTTTGACTTCGCCGGCAATCATGGAGGGGAAGCCGGTTACGTCAAAATGGGTGACACGCGTAATGCCGCTTTTACCGGCGAGGATATGGCGCCAGTTTTCGGCGACGCCGATGCCGAGCGGAGACAGAATACCGAGGCCGGTTATGACGACACGCCGCTTGCTCAAAGCCGAGTCCCTCATCTGGGCGCGGCATGGCCGCGCTATCAAAACCAAGAGGCCGTCACCCGGTAAGGATGACGGCCCCTTATTCTAATGAGTTATCAGTTCAGACGGGAGTTGATGTAATCGATGGCCTGCTGGACGGTGGTGATTTTCTCCGCCTGCTCGTCCGGAATTTCGCAGTCAAATTCCTCTTCCAGCGCCATCACCAACTCGACCGTGTCCAGGGAATCCGCGCCCAAGTCATCCACGAAGGAGGCGGCGGGCTTGACCTCGCCCTCGTTGACGCCCAACTGCTCCACGACAATTTTCTTGACGCGTTCTTCAACACTGCTCATGAGTGATTATTCCTCCAAGAATTGACGTTACGGCCCTCGTGCGGGCGCCTAGTTAACACCATTTGCGCAAAACCGTCCAGCCAATCATTTAGCCGGGTTTATTCAGATAGATATCCACTTAATACCCAGTGCCCGAGGCGAACGCTCCTTCGGCAAAGGGCACTGTAGCCGCAATGAGCCATATTACCATGGGCACTACTGCCGCCGTCTCCGAAGGGGCTGCCAGCACCCGAGACGAAGGCTTTCGGAGATGGCAGCCGGCGACTCAAGGAATAATGCTCTGGGATGGCAGCCCTGCTTCCTCCATCCGAAAAAGCTGCGCCACGAGACGGAGTCGCGCTGCCAGCACCCGAGACGAAGGCTTTCGGAGATGGCAGCCGGCGACTCAAGGAAAAATGCTCTGGGATGGCAGCCCTGCTTCCTCCATCCGAAAAAGCTGCGCCACGAGACGGAACGGAGTCGCCCTGCGCCTCGGGATCCGCGGCGGCTAGCTCATGTACATCCCACCGTTAACGTGCAGTGTCTCACCGTTAATATAGCCCGCCTGCGGCGAGGCCAGAAATGCTACGGCCGAGGCCACTTCTTCGGCCAGTCCCAGGCGTCCCAAGGGGATTTGCTTGAGCAATATTTCCTTCTGCGCCTCGGGGAGTGCGCGGGTCATGTCGGTGTCGATAAAACCCGGCGCCACCGCGTTGACGGTGATGTTGCGCGAACCCACCTCGCGCGCGAGCGCCTTGGTGAATCCGATCAGACCGGCCTTGGCGGCG
>JANLIC010000114.1 GCA_024654125.1 Sulfuricaulis sp.
GCGTTTTCAATAGTCCGGATACTCCGGCGCCTGAAGTGCAGTTATTGTCCAATGGCAGATACCACGTGATGATTACAAATGCGGGGGGAGGTTACAGCCACTGGAAGGACATCGCAGTGACACGCTGGAGCGAGGACAGTACCCGCGACAACCGGGGCACATTCTGTTACATCAGCGATGCGGAGAGCGGAGAGTACTGGTCAACCGCATATCAACCGACGCTCAAACGCACCACTAATTACGAAGCGATTTTCTCAGAGGCCAAAGCGGAGTTCCGCTGCCGGAACCACGACATTGACACTCATACCGAGATCGCTGTCTCACCCGAGGATGATATCGAGCTGCGCCGGGTCACTATCACTAATCGTGCCGGGATACGAAGGACGATTGATATCACGAGTTACGCGGAAGTGGTGCTCACATCGTCTGCCGCTGACGCGCTGCATCCGGCGTTCAGTAATCTATTTGTTCAGACCGAGATCATCCGCGAGCGTCAGGCTATCCTCTGCACCCGCCGGCCCCGCTCTCAGGATGAACGGACGCCCTGGATGTTTCATCTCATGACCGTGCATGGGGCAGATACAGGAGAGGTTTCCTATGAGACTGACCGCATGCGGTTTATCGGCCGCGGCAATACTGTTGCCAACCCGCAGGCGATGCGCGGGACTGGCTTGCACCCCGGGACGCTCTCAGACAGCCAGGGATCAGTGCTCGATCCTATTGTTGCTGTACGGTACAGGATAATCCTTGATCCTGAAACACCGGCAACGATCAATATTGTCTCCGGCATCGGCGGGACCCGTGAGGTGTGCCTGGGCCTTATTGAAAAATATCAGGATCAGCGTCTTGCGGATCGTGTCTTTGTTCTGGCATGGACGCATAGTCAGGTGCTCCTGCGGCAGCTCAATGCCACAGAGGCCGATGCACAGCTTTATGGACACCTTGCCAGCTCGGTAATCTATGCCAATTCTTCACTGCGCGCCGAACCGGGCGTCATCATGAACAACCGCCGGGGGCAATCCGGTCTGTGGGGATACTCCATTTCAGGCGATTTGCCGATCGTGCTGCTTCAGATCGAAGATCAGGCCAATATCAACCTGGTGCGCCAACTCGTACAGGCCTACGCCTACTGGCGCTTAAAAGGACTGGCGGTAGACCTGGTGATCTGGAACGAAGATCACGCCGGTTACCGGCAGCTTTTGCAGGATCAGATCATGGGGCTCATTGCCTTGGGCGCCGAAGTCAGCGTGACAGATCAACCAGGCGGTATTTTCGTAAGACCTGCGGACCAGATATCGAGCGAGGACCGCATCCTGCTCCAAACCGTAGCCCGCGCCATCATCACCGACAGCCGGGGAACGCTGGCGGAGCAGGTTAACCGTCGCAGCCCTGTGGGAGTACTCATCCCGCACCTCAAACCCACAGGAACTTACCGCTCCGAATCCAGAACAGCCGCTGCATTGCCGCGCCGCGATCTGATGTTCTTTAACGGATTAGGCGGATTCACACCTGACGGGCGCGAGTACATTATTACGACAACGCACGGGCAGGTGACTCCGGCGCCATGGGTAAATGTGCTGGCAAATCCGCATTTCGGAACCGTCATCTCAGAGAGCGGCTCTGCATATACATGGTCAGAAAATGCCCACGAGTTCCGCCTCACTCCATGGCACAACGATCCTGTGTGTGATTCGGCCGGAGAGGCATTCTACATCCGCGATGAAGTGAACGGCCACTTTTGGTCTCCCATGCCGCTTCCGAGTCGCGGGGCGATGCACTATGTTACCCGGCACGGATTTGGCTACAGTGTATTCGAGCACACGGAAGGCGGCATCCGCTCCGAGATGTGGGTTTATGTGGCCATTGATGCACCAATCAAGTTCGCGGTGCTGAAGGTACGAAACGAGTCCGGCCGCTCGCGCCGGCTCTCCGCCACAGGATACGTGGAATGGGTTCTTGGAGACCTGCGGCCGAAGACGGCAATGCATGTAGTCACCGAAGTGGATACCAACAGCGGCGCGCTCTTTGCCCGGAACTCCTATAACACGGAGTTTGCCGGACGGGTTGCCTTCTTCGATGTGGATGTCAATGTGGATGACGCGCCCTGGACCTTCAGCGGCGATAGTACCGAGTTCATCGGGCGAAACGGCACGCTTCGGAATCCTGCAGCGATGCACAGGCTGCGTCTATCCGGCAGGGTAGTACCCGCTTTGGATCCATGCGCCGC
>JANLIC010000116.1 GCA_024654125.1 Sulfuricaulis sp.
CGGCATTCATTTCTTGATGGCTAGCCCGCCTTCAAAACGCATGCCCGGCTCGAAATTGAACACCTTGTCCAGTTCCAGTTCACGGATCAGCCGGTCCACCGCCGCCTGGCCGTGCTCGCGATTGACCTCCGCTAGAATCAGCTTGGCCGAATTGGCGTTGTAGAACCCGCCGAAACCCGCCTGTACTTGAAGCAATTCCTTGGCCTTGTCGAGAGTCATATGCTGAAAAACTCAACGCAGAGGCGCGAAGGCGCAAAGAGAGCTAAAAAATTTAATCAATTTCTCTTTGCGATCTCTGCGTCCTTGGCGTCTTTGCATTAAAAGAAATATTACAAATTAAGGTTTAAATTCGCCCGGCAGCTTTTTTTTCACCGCCGCGTTTTTCAAACGTATGTATTGTGGCATACCGTTCTTGTAGGGTGGATAATCTTCACCCTGTATCAGCGGTTCCAGATAGACGCGGCACTTGGCCGTGATACCGAAGCCGTCCTCGGTGATGTAATCCTTGGGCATCATTTTTTCGACGTTTGCCACCTTATTAAGCGCCGCGACGCCGATCTTCCATTTATAGGGTTTGCTAGAAACACGTTCGACCGTCGGCATCACGGAATTTTTACCCTTGATGGCGAGCTCGACCGCCGCCTTGCCCATGGCGTAGGCCTGTTCGACGTCGCTCTTGGAGGCGATGTGGCGCGCGGCGCGCTGCAGGTAATCCGCCACACCCCAGTGATACTTGAGGCCAAGCCCTTCCTTGACGATCGAGGCCACCACGGGCGCGACACCGCCGAGCTGCGCATGACCGAAGGCGTCCTTGAGACCCTGATCGGCGAGAAACTTGCCGTCCGGACTCTTCACGCCTTCGGACACCACCACCGTGCAGTAGCCGAATTTCTTGACGTTGGCGTCAACGGCGGCGAGGAACTTTTCCTTGTTGAAGCTGACCTCCGGGAACAGGATCACGATCGGAATCTCAGTGTCCTGGGTCGAGGCAAGTCCGCCCGCGGCCGCGATCCAGCCGGCGTGCCGGCCCATGACCTCAAGAATGAATACTTTGGTTGAGGTTTTGGCCATGGAGGCGACATCGAATGACGCCTCGCGCGTCGAGACCGCGATGTACTTGGCGACTGAGCCGAAACCCGGGCAGTTGTCGGTGATCGGCAGGTCATTGTCCACGGTCTTGGGCACGTGGATCGCCTGAATAGGGTAACCCATGGTTTCGGAAAGTTGCGAGATCTTGAGGCAGGTATCGGCCGAGTCGCCGCCACCGTTGTAGAAGAAGTAACCGATGTTATGTGCCTTGAATACCTCGATCAGGCGGTCGTACTCGCGCTTGTTTTGCTCCAGGCTTTTGAGTTTGTAGCGGCAGGAGCCGAAGGCGCCCGAGGGCGTGTGACGCAGCGCTTTGATCGCGGCCACTGACTCCTTGCCGGTGTCGATCAGATCTTCGGTCAGCGCGCCGATGATGCCGTTGCGCCCGGCGTAAACTTTGGCGATTTTGTTTTTGTGCTTGCGCGCGGTTTCGATCACGCCGCAGGCCGAGGCATTAATGACGGCAGTGACCCCGCCCGATTGGGCGTAGAATGCATTTTTAGGTTTGTTTTTTGCCATTGACTTCAATCCCCCCAGAAGATTGGTGATGTATCCGGTTTGTCGGGCGTGTCTTCGTCGGACTGCGCCGGTTTTTGATCCGCGCTGATTTTCTGCTTGCGCAGGTGATCGGCCTCGACCTGCAAGACGCTGATCACGCAATCGCCGATTTCATCGTAGCTGTCGATACCGGTGCCGAGCTGGTGTTCCGGATGATAATAGAAGTAGGCGCGGAAGCGCTTGGCGCCGGATTTCACGATCGTGAAATTCGCGCCCTTGGCAGACCAAAAGATGGCCGGGCACCAGGCCATGTCGCCGACGCTGCCGAGCATGACCTCGGTATCGGCCAGTTGCGTTTCGACCTCCTTGCCGTAACGCTCCTTGAGGGTGCTGCGCACGGTCCAGAGTTCGGTTTCGGTATAATCCGGAATATTGTCTTGGCTCATCGGCTGGAAAGCTCAGAAGGACGCCCTGCCTGGGTAATCGAGCTTAACCAACTTTCCCTCCCCGTGACATGAGGATTGATCAATCCGGCGATAGGGCCCTTTTATAGGCCAGCGGACCATTGACGCCGAGGTGGGCAAGATTGTAGTTTACGCGCCCCTGCCATAGAACCAGGGTATTTTTTCAAGAATCCACACTACCCCAAGAACTTAAAGAGCGAGAAGGCCATGCGAATAGTGCTATTGGGAGCGCCGGGATCCGGCAAGGGAACGCAAGCTAAGTTATTGGTCGAGAAGTACAAAATTCCGCAGATGTCCACCGGTGACTTGCTGCGTGCAGAAGTCGCGGCCGGCACCGATCTGGGCAAAAAGGCCAGGGCCGCGATGGATGCCGGGCAGCTAGTCACCGATGACGTAGTGCTGGGCATGATCCAGGCGCGGCTCGCCAGGCCGGATGCCAAGAACGGTTTTATTCTCGATGGTTTTCCGCGGAATATACCGCAGGCTCAAGCGCTCGACGCCATGTTGGCGCGACTGGGTCAGCCATTGCAGCTTGCGTTGCTGGTGGATGTCGGCGCCGATGTGCTGATGAAACGCCTCACCGGTCGGCGGAACTGCGGGTCGTGTGGTGCCATCTACAATATCCATTTCTCGGCACCGAAAACCTCGAACAAGTGCGACAAGTGCGGCAGCAGCTTGACGCACCGTTCCGACGACAACGAACACACGGTCAGCAATCGTCTCAAGGTATATCAGGAACAAACCGCTCCGCTTGCGAATTATTACAAAGCACAGGGCAAGCTCCGTACCGTGCGCGGCGTGGGCACGGTCAGCATCATCTTCAAGACCATGACCGAAATCATCGAATCGCAAATCCGGCCGCTGGCTGACGTGATGGGAAAGATCGAGTCGGCAGCCCAGCGTGCGGCCGCCCTGGCCAAGGCGGAAGAGGCCAAGATCAAGGCGGCGGCGAAGGCGGAAAAAATCGCGAAGGCAGCCATTGCCAAAGCCAAAACGGCGCCAACCACCAAGGTCAAGCTGGCTGTAAAAAAAGCGGTGATCAAAAAAGCCGCGCCGGTTTCCAAGGCCAAGGTTAAGGCCAAGCTCAAAACGAAGAAAACTGCAAAACCTGCCAAAAAAGCCAAGGGCAAATCCAAAACCAAGGCCAGAGCCAAGAAGGTTAAATAACAGATTGGCCGGGTCACCGGCCCGTTTCATGGAGTCTTTCTCCCTGAAGCCAGACGGCGGCATATCGTCTGGCGGACGGCTAGGCTAGCATAAGGAAATCATCTCTCGGCACGGGTTGGTCATGGCGAACGGCACAGGAAGATTCCCACGGGTACGCATGCGCCGTATGCGGCGCGATGGTTTCTCGCGTCGGCTCATGCGCGAAACGCGGCTCTCGGTGGACGATCTCATCCAGCCGGTGTTTGTCATGGAGGGCAAGGATCGCGCGGAGCCGATACCGAGCATGCCGGGCATCAGCCGCGTGACCGTGGACCGGTTGCTGGCGCAGACGGAAAAGTTATTGAAATTGGGCATTCCAGCCATTGCGCTATTTCCGGTGGTACCCGCCTCGAAGAAAGACAACAAGGCCGGGGAAGCCTTCAATCCCAAGGGTCTGGTGCCTCAGACAGTGCGCGCACTCAAAAAGAATTTTCCGGAGCTGGGCGTCATTACCGACGTGGCGCTCGATCCGTATACCTCCCACGGCCAGGACGGACTGATCGACAGCAGCGGTTATGTGCTGAACGACGAAACCGTGGCGGTGCTGGTGAAGCAGGCGCTGTCGCATGCGGCGGCCGGGGCCGATGTCGTGGCCCCCTCGGACATGATGGACGGGCGCATCGGCGCCATCCGCGACGCATTGGAGAAGGCCGGGCATGTCCTTACCCGTATCCTTGCGTATTCCGCCAAGTACGCCTCGAATTATTACGGCCCCTTCCGCGACGCCGTGGGTTCGGCGGCCAATTTAGGCCAGAGCAGCAAGGACAGCTACCAAATGGACCCGGCCAATTCGGACGAGGCGCTACGCGAAGTCGCGCTCGATATCGAAGAAGGCGCGGACATGGTGATGATCAAGCCGGGAATGCCGTATCTCGACATCGTGCGGCGCGTCAAGGACCGGTTCGGCATCCCGACTTTTGTCTACCAGGTGAGTGGGGAATACGCCATGCTCATGGCGGCGGCAAAAAACGGCTGGCTCGACGAACGCGCCTGTGTCCTGGAATCGCTGCTCTCCATCAAGCGTGCCGGGGCCGACGCCATTTTTACGTATTTCGCAGAACGTGCCGCCGGGTGGTTGAAAGAAGCATCGCATTGATCCGGCCGTCCGTAGGGCACGTGCCGGTGTCTTGATGAATTACCGCCATATCTATCATGCCGGGAATGTTGCCGATGTCTTCAAACATGTCATGCTTTCCCTGCTGCTCAAGTCGCTCGCAAAGAAGGACACGCCGTTTTTCTATCTCGATACCCATGCCGGCGCGGGGCGCTATGACCTGAACAGCGCGGCGGCGCAGAAAACCGGCGAGTACCGCGATGGGATCCTGCGGCTGTGGAACAGCCAGCCTTTGTCCGGAATCGAGGATTATCTGTCCGCGGTGCGCGCGCTGAACCCAGGGAAGACATTGCAGTATTACCCCGGTTCGCCACGCGTGGCGCGATTTTTCCTGCGGCCGCAGGACCGCGCGGTACTGCTCGAATTGCATCCGAATGAATGCGCGCTACTGAAAATCGAATTTGCCCGCGACCGGCAGGTGGCGGTACTGCGGCAGAATGGCTATGCCGGTCTCAAGGCGTTTTTGCCGCCGAGGGAAAGGCGCGGCCTGGTGCTGATCGATCCGCCCTACGAATCGGACCGGGAGTTCCAGCAACTGATTGAAGGTTTGCGCGATGCACGTGCGCGCTGGGAGTCCGGCCTGTATGCCTTGTGGTACCCTATCAAAAGTCGCCCTCCTGTAGAGAGATTCCATCGAGCGCTCGTAGCGTCCGGGATGCGCAGGATCCTGCTTGCCGAATTCAGCCCTTACCCCGAGGACTCGGACTTCCGCCTGAATGGGTGTGGCATGGTCATGATTGGCCCTCCCTGGAAGCTGGATGAAACGCTCCACTTGCTGTTGCCGGATCTATTGAAAGTGCTGCGGCAGAATACGCTTGGCCGAACCGAAATCACCTGGTTAGTGCCGGAATAGGTCGTTCCCGCCCCGGCAAAGTCTGGAATCAGGGGCAAAAAGTCCAACGGCAATCGGCTGTTACAAGCAGGCATCGACAGCGCCCCACGAACCGGGTATTTTACTTAGCAGGAACCAGGGGTTTTCGATAATAATGCAGTGACATCCGGGCATCCGGTGTGGAGATTCCGGTGGTGAAAGGCGTGCCAGCAATGCCTGGGGATGAAACGGGTGCGATGAACGAAAGACGGGACAGTCAACGTATTCCGGTCACGATAGATGCTGTGTTGAATTATCAGGCACAGGTCATGATCTGCTCGATCCGGGATATCAGCCTGAATGGCGCTTTTATCGAGGGTACCCCGGCAGGTCTGCCGTATTTTAACGCCCCCGTGGAGTTGGGCCTCACCCTGACTTCCGGTGGCGAAACCAAGCAGCATCGGTTCCCAGCAAAAATCTGCCGCATTACCAACCAAGGTGTCGGCCTGGCCTTTGGGGATGTCGGTATGGACGCCTATTTCAGCTTGGTCAATCTGGTCTATAACGCCTGAGCGGCGAAGTTCTTCCTGATCTTAAATTCTCCTGATTCTCGATTTTTGTTCCAAAGAGACCTGATTATGCCTTGCTGCCGTAATATGGTAGCCACGCGCCGTTTCACGGCTGGTTAACAGGCTTCTCAGTGTTATGTATTTTCCGATTGCCATGCTTTAAGTACACGTTTTTAAAAAGATTCATTTTGTTTATTAAGCAGATGAAAAAAGGCACGTAACTTGCACGATAATAGCCTTAAGGGACGGGGATAACCGCACCATTACGCGTTTCTCAGGATACCGGGGTTGAGCAAATGGCCGGGCGGAGGAGCCGCGCGTAAGGTTATCAGTCATCAAGCTGCACAAAAAAAACGGCGACTGGCCGGAACCTGAACGACGTCATGATGCAGTATCAATCCAGGACCCTGATCACGGCGGGGTTCATGCTGGTTCTATTGCTCTTGGTGGCGCTCGCGGGCGTTGGCCTCGCGCGTTTGAGCGCGGTTCAAACACACCTCAATAACATCGCCGACAAGCATAACGCCAAAGCCGACATCATTTTTTCGATGCGGCACATCGTCCGAGAGCGGGCGCTCAGCACCTACGCGATGTACATCATGGACAACCCCTTCGACCGTGAAGAGGAACTGCATCGTTTCACCGCTCTCGCGTCCGAATTCATGCAGCTGCGCGATCGGTTGCAAGAGATCGGTCTTAACGATCAGGAACAGGTTGCCTTCGATAAAGTCTTGGATCAGGTGCGCCTAAACCAGCCGCGGCAACTGGCACTAATTGACAATATCACGCACGAGCGATATTCCGGCGTCAGGGAGGAAATCCTCCGCCATAACATGCTGCGACAGCGCGCCCTGCTTGAATTGTTGGACCACATGGTGGAATTGGGGCGCAGCGAGGTCCGGAAGGCGACGGAACTGGCCTCAGGAGACTATCGTGCTGCATACATGACCATCATTATGCTGACGGTGGCCATTATTTTAACCGGCCTGTATGTAGCTTCATTTGTCGTGTATCGGGCGCGACTGGTCGAAAAAGCGCTGGCCCGGGAAAAGGAGCACGCCGAAATCACGCTGCACTCCGTGGGCGATGCCGTGATCGCCGCGGACGAGCTGGGAAACGTGAATTATCTCAATCCCGCGGCCGAGCAGATGACCGGCTGGCGCAGCGAGGAAGCACAAGGCCAGCCGCTGCGCATTGTTTACAGCATCATCAACGAAACCACGCGCAAACCCCTGGAGCATCCGGCCATGCTCGGTGTTCTCGATTGTCCCATCGCCGGATTGGACAAGCACACGCTGCTCATTAGCCGGTCCGGGCGAGAATTGGCGATTGAGGATACCGCCGCGCCGATTCGCAGTAGCGACGGCGAGAATATTGGGGCGATCGTGGTATTTCGCGACGTCACCCAGCAGCGCCGCCTGCAGAAAGAATTGCGCTGGCAGGCCAGCCACGATGCCCTGACCGGACTGGTCAACCGGCGTGAATTTGAGGTGATGCTGGAGCGGATGCTGTCCAGCGTCCGCGAGCAGGACAAGCAGCATGTCCTGCTTTATCTCGATCTCGACCAGTTCAAGGTGATCAACGATACCTGCGGCCATGTCGCCGGTGACGAATTGCTGCGCCAGATCACCGCTATCATGATGCCCCTGATCCGCGACAGCGATACCCTGGCGCGCCTCGGCGGCGATGAATTCGGCATCCTGCTCGAGGGTTGTTCGGTCCCGCAGGCCCAGCAGATTGGTCACAAGTTGCTGCAATCGCTGGAGGAGTTCCGCTTCGTCTGGCAGGATAAGATTTTCCGCGTCGGCATTTCCATCGGCCTGGTCGGCATACACGCCGGCAACGGTTCGAGTTCGGGTGTCCTGAGCGCGGCCGATGCCGCCTGCTACATGGCCAAGGAAAAAGGCCGCAACCGCCTCTGGGTCCATCAGGACGACGACCACGAGGTGGCGCAGCGGCAGGGAGAAATGGAATGGGTGTCGCGCATCATGCACGCCTTCGATGAGAACCGGTTCGTGCTCTATTTCCAGAGCGTGATGCCGCTCTCCGCCACCGGTGATTTTTCGTACCGGGAAGTGCTGGTGCGCATGCTGGACGAAAAGGGCGAGCTGGTGCCGCCGATGGCGTTCATCCCCGCGGCCGAGCGGTATGGCGTGATGAGCACGGTGGATCGCTGGGTCGTCAAGACCGCGTTTGCCTGGCTGGCGCGCCACCCGTCCGAAGAGCGCCTGGCCATCAACATTTCCAGCCAGTCATTGGGCGACGAGGATTTCCTGAATTACGTGATGGAGCAATTTCGCGCGACGCGCCTCTCCCCCCGCCGAATCTGCTTCGAGATCTCGGAAACCGCGGCCATCGCCAACAGGAACCGCGCCACCCATTTCATCACTGCGCTCCGCGCCCTCGGTTGCCGCTTCGCCCTCGATGATTTTGGCAGCGGCATGTCGTCGTTCGCCTACCTGAAAAGCCTGCCGATCGATTTCATCAAGATCGACGGTGCGTTCGTGCGCGACATGATCGACGACAAGGTGGACTTTGCTATGGTCGAGGCGGTCAACCGCATCGGCCATGTCATGGGTATTCGCACCACGGCGGAATACGTGGAGAATGGAGAAATACTAGAAAAGCTTCGCAAAATGGGTGTGGACTATGCCCAAGGATTCGGCCTGCACATCCCGGAACCACTCGTGCCGCTTGTGCTGGGCGCCAAAGGAGAAACAAATACAGTCAAAGAAAAATCGTTCAGCCTAGATCTGCCGGTGATAACTCGCCCCGCGGGTTAACGGGATGCGGACGGGGGCTGATTGCAAACGCCGCAATCAGCGCAACTGCCGCCGTTTCAATCCGTAATATCGAATTCCCCAGCCGGAGGACGCCGGCCCCGTACCCCACGGCCAGCCCGATTTCCTCGTGAGTGAAGCCGCCCTCCGGTCCGATCAGTAGCGTCACATCACCCGGTGTGTGATTGACGGCGTCAATCACCGTCACGGACTCTTCACCCGGGTGGGCGACCCAGACACGACTGCCCCGTGCTATGGCTTTTGTCGTGACATCCTGCACCGTGGTGGGTGATTCAATAACCGGGAGATAAAACCGCCGGCTTTGCTTGCAGGCTTCGAGACAAATTTTCCGCCAGCGCCCCGGGCTGTTCCCACCGGCTTTCACCACACTGCGCTCGCACTCGAGCGGCGTGAAGCGCGTCACACCGAGCTGGGTGGCCATGTCGAGCAGCACGCTCTGGCGATCACCCTTGGGCAGGGCGCAGGCAAGATGCCGTTCCGGCCGGGGCGCCGGTTCGGTGCGCCGATCTTCGATGCGTACTTCCAGACCGTGGCGGCGTCCCCCGGCTTTCAGCAGAATCGTACGGGCGAGACTGCCGTTACCGTCGAAAAGCCACAAGGTGTCTCCACTTTTCAGACGACGTGAGGCAGCCGCGTGTCGGGCCTCATCGCCCGCAATCACCATGATGGCACCGGGGTCGGCCAGGCGCGCTGCATAAAACAGCGGTTCGGTCATCCGGGCCTTCGTGGATTCGTCAGATAAACGTCGTAACGCACCAACTTGCCCGCGAGACTCATGCTCGGGTTAGGCGCGAGCGGCGGTGCATCGTCCGGACGTTTCACGACCACACGGTCGCGGGCGGTGGCACGAGAGATGTCGAGCAATTCCGGTGCATCGGCATCGTCGCCCACCAGTTCGCGCAGCAAACGCATTTCTTTTTTCACGCCGGCGGATTTTCGGCGTTTTGGCGGAAACATAGGATCGAGAAAGATCGCGTCCGGGCGCGGAGCGATCGCAGCAAGCAGCGCGCGGGCGTCTCCCGTCATCAACTGCAAACGCTCGGACAGGTTCATCCCCGTGTGTTTAATGAAACGTTGCAGGCCGTCGCGTGCCAGCGCCGCGATCACTGGCGAACGCTCGATCGCCGTGACGCGAAACCCCATAAGTGCCAACAGCAGCGCATCCTGGCCATATCCCGCGGTGGCGTCCACCACGGATTTTGTCTTTTTGCCAATAGCGCGCGCCAGCGGCTGGCGGCGCGAGAGATTCGCACAGTAGGGACGAAAATCGAGACGCGAGAAATCCGCGTATACCGGACCCTGACGCGGATCACGGGCGTCTTGCAATTCGAGGTGTTCGGGCGTCACAACCAGCTGTAAATCAGAATCCGGTTCTCCCGCCATTGCCAATGGTAACGCCAACTCGCGCGCCAATTCCCCGGCGCTAAGTCTCAAGGCCTCATTGCCGTTGAAAGTTATGGTGATGCGTGCCATGGCACGAAGTGGATGGACAGGAACAGATGCCAAGCGACGGGACAAGGAATATTCCATGATGCGTCAAGCATAATCACTCTCGGATCAATGCGCACCTGTTGGCACGGTAGCGCCCCTAAAGCACCCTGCCACGCGGAGCAGGGCAGAGTAAACAGCCACATTGGTTTTCAGGGGAAGGCGGGTATCGTCGGAACATGTCCGCGCGCGTCGGCATCCGGGCATTGTTCCCGGACCATGGCGGTGATTTTCTTGATTTGATCCTTGGAGACATCCGCAGCGATCATGCCAGAAACCCAGATGCCAACAATCTTATTCCGGTAACGGGATGCGGCAGATTAGATTGAGACCTCATTGAAGCAGTGGCTATTACCCGAGGAATAACCTAAGGGCGTTCATTGCTCAAATAGGTAGTGACACATTTAGAGAAGTCATTCGACACGCGGACGGTACCGAATGGCAGGCTGTGAACGAAATCAGCCGGCGGCGGCGCGATCGGCGCCGAGTGAACGGAAGATTTTTCACCGACTCCCCCTCTCCCGCGATTAGCGGGAGGCGAGACGGGGAAGTCGCCGATGTCCGGTGGACATCGGCGCCGTTGAGCGGGTGCGCTGAAGTTCGCGCACCCCGGCGGGAACAAGGGGTGAGGAGAAGCGCGCGGAGCAATTACGCCGTCGCCGCACGATCCGCGCGCTTGCGGTCGGTTTCCTTGAGGAAGCGCTTGCGCAGGCGCAGGTGGTGGGGGGTTATCTCAACCAGTTCGTCGTCATCAATAAATTCGATGGCGCGTTCGAGGGTGAGTTCGATCGGTGGGACGAGAATGACGTTTTCATCCGAGCCGGAGGCGCGCATGTTGGTGAGCTGCTTGCCCTTCATCGCGTTCACCACCAGATCGTTGTCGCGCGTGTGAATGCCGATGATCATGCCTTCGTACATGTCCTCA